>NZ_DATMIO010000027.1:0-14611 GCF_035554235.1 Microbacterium sp.
GCTGCGGATTCGGCGGATGCCGCCGCGTGGGATGTCCCAGCGGGGTCGGCGGATGCTGCGGAATCGGCGGATGCTGGGGAATCGGCGGATGCCGCGGTTTCGGAAGATGCCGCGGTTTCGGAAGACGCCGCGGTTTCGGAAGACGCCGCGGTTTCGGAAGACGCCGCGGTTTCGGAAGACGCCGCGGTTTCGGAGGATCCCGCGGAGTGGGATGTGCGGGCGGGGTGGGCGCCGCCCATTCCGGATGCGGTGGATCTGGTCGTGGAGACGCAGACGATGATGTCGGTGTTCGCCGCGCAGCAGCTGGTTCGTGTGGACGCGATGCGAGTGCAGGCGCTCGCCGATGCCCGGGTGCACGGGTTCGAGCTGACGGACGTGATCGAGCGGTCGGTGCGGTTGGAGCTGGCATCCGCGCTGGGGATCACCGAAGCCGCCGCGAGTGATCTGATCGGGCAGGCGGAAGCCATGGTGCACCGGTATCCTGCGGTTCTCGATTCGCTCGGCGCGGCCCGGATCACCCAGCGGCACGCGGCTCTGCTGGTGGAGGCGATCGATGGGGTCGAACCGGAGCTGCGGACCGAACTGCTGTCCGACGCGATGGGGCTGGCGGAGTCCCTGCCGGTGGGGACGTTTCGTCGACGATTGCGGACGCTCATCGAGTCCGCGCGGGCGGTCACACTCGCCGAACGGCACCAGCACGCTCTGCAGGCCCGGCGGGTGTTTCTGCAGCCTGGAGATGACGGAATGGCCTGGTTGATGGCGTTCCTGCCGGCCGTCGAGGCGCATGCGGCGCTGAACCGGGTGACCGCGACCGCGAAGGTGCTCGCGGCCCGCGACGGCGAGACCCGGTCCCTGGATCAGCTCCGCGCCGACGTATGCGGCGACATCCTGATCGACGGAGTCACCGACGTGCTTCCCCCGGAGACCCGCGGGATCCGGCCCACGGTCATCGTCACCGTCCCGGCGCTCGCCCTCCTCGACCCCGACAACGATCGGGCAGCGGCCGGGTCGGTGACCGCGGAAGGGATCGGGCCGATCCCGATCGAGCGGGCCCGGGAACTGTGCGGGGCCGCGACGGGATGGATGCGGGTGCTCACCCAACCCGAAACCGGCATGGTCCTCTCCGTCGGCCGGGACCGCTACCGGCCGCCGCCCGAGCTACGCCGCCTCGTGCGGTGGCGAGCCGAGCGATGCATGGCCCCCGGATGCGGGATGCCGGCCTCCCGCTGCGAAATAGATCACACGATCGCCTGGGAACACGGCGGCACCACCGCCCTCGAGAACCTGACCCCGATCTGCAAGGGGCATCACACCGTGAAACACCACGGACGCTGGCATGTGGAACAGATCCCCGGCAGCGGCGGAACCATCCAATGGACTTCGCCCGCCGGCCGACGCTACCGCGTCGAACCCGAACGACGCGTTCCCACATTCACCCCCACCCACCACGAGCCACCACCCTTCTGAGTCCGGCAGAGCCCGTCGGCCCGCGGCCCGCGGGCCGCTGGGTTGCGCACGCGCGTGCATCGGAGCCCCGGCGCGCCCGGCAGCGTGGGGAACCCTGGCACCCGGCCAGCCCGCCGGCTCGGCGGTGCGCCGGCTCAGCGGTGCCCGCCGGCTCGGCGGTGCGCGCCGGGTCAGTGGAAGAAGTGGCGCTCGCCCGTGAAGTACATCGTGACTCCCGCGAGCTGCGCGGCCGCGATGACCTCGTCGTCGCGCACCGAGCCCCCGGGCTGCACGATGGCGCGCACCCCGGCGTCGATGAGCAGCTGGGGCCCATCCGCGAACGGGAAGAAGGCGTCGGATGCCGCGACCGAGCCGCGCACCCGGTCTCCGGCGCGCTCGACCGCGAGGCGGCACGAGTCCACGCGGTTGACCTGGCCCATGCCGATGCCGACCGTGGCCGAGTTCTTGGCGAGCACGATCGCGTTCGATTTGACGGCGCGGCACGCCTTCCACGCGAAGATGAGGTTCGTCAGCCCTTCGCCCTCGACCGCGTCGCCCGAGACGAGTTGCCAGTCCTTGGCAACGGACTCGATGTCGTCGGGGAACCGGTCGGCGTCCTGCAGAAGCAGCCCACCCGAGACGAGCCGCACGTCCATGCGCTCCTGGCGCCAATCGGGCGGCAGCTGCAGAAGGCGCAGGTTCTGCTTCGACTTGAACACCTCGAGCGCCGCGGGCTCGAAGCTCGGGGCGACGATCACCTCGGTGAAGATGTCTTTGAGGTTCTCAGCCATCTTGAGTGTGACGGTGCCGTTCGCGGCGATCACGCCCCCATAGGCCGACACCGGGTCGCACTCGTGGGCGCGCAGGTGCGCGCTCGCGATCGGGTCGAGCGCGTTCCGCGCCGTGACCGCGATGCCGCACGGGTTCGCGTGCTTGATGATGGCGACCGCGGGCTTGATCATGTCGAACGCGGCGCGGAGCGCGGCATCCGCGTCGACGTAGTTGTTGTAGCTCATCTCCTTGCCCTGCAGCTGCGTCGCCTGCGCGATGCCGTGGCCGCCCTGGCGCGTGTAGATGGCCGCACGCTGGTGCGCGTTCTCGCCATAGCGGAGCGTCGAGAGTCGCTCGGCCTTGATGGTGAGGGATGCCGGCAGCTGTTCGTCGCCCATGAGGCTCTCCTCCGAGAACCATGCCGCGACGGCCGCGTCGTATGCCGCGGTGTGCGCGAAGGCGCGGGCCGCGAACTCGCGGCGCTGCGTGAGCGTCGTGCCACCCGTCCGGAGCGACTCGATGACGGTCGGGTAGCTCTCCGGCGAGACGACGATCGCGACATTGGCGAAGTTCTTCGCCGAGGCGCGCACCATGGCCGGGCCGCCGATGTCGATCTGCTCGACGACATCGTCTCCCACGGCGCCGGAGGCGACGGTCTCGACGAACGGATACAGATTCACCACGACGAGCTCGAACGGCGCGATCTCGAGCTCGGCGAGCTGACGCTCGTGGTCCTCGAGCCGCAGATCGGCGAGCAGCCCGGCGTGAACACTCGGGTGCAGCGTCTTCACGCGACCATCGAGCGACTCGGGAAAGCCGGTGACCGACGCGACATCCGTCACGGCGAAGCCGGCCTCACGGATGCGCGCGGCCGTGGATCCCGTCGACACGATCTCCACACTCGCGGCGGCAAGCGCCTCCGCGAGGCGGAGCAGATCGGTCTTGTCGCTCACCGAGACGAGCGCCCGGCGCACGGGCACCTGGTCGCGGTCGCGGTACTGGGACGGGTGGTGGCTCGGGCCGGCCATGGGGTCTCCTCGGGATCAGGACGGGGTCAGGGGACGCCGCGCGGCCGCGAGCTCGAGCTCGCCGGTGGCCACACGGCGCACGACATCGATGAGCAGCCGCCGTTCGACGGGCTTGATGCGATCGTGCAGGGTGTGCTCGTCGTCGCTGTCGAGCACGGGCACGCGCTCCTGGGCCAGGACCGGACCGGAATCGATGCCGTCGTCGACCAGGATGACGCTGGCCCCGGTCTGCGCCACGCCCGCGGCGAGCGCGTCGCGCACACCGTGCGCCCCGGGGAACTCGGGGAGGTACGCGGGGTGAGTGTTGATGATCCGCGGCGTGAAGCGCGCGACGAGGCTCGGCGGAAGCAGGCGCATGAGCCCGCTCAGCACGATGAGGTCGGGCTTCCAGACGTCGAGCTGGGTCCCCAGTTCATCGCCCCACTCCTCACGCGACGTGAACTCCCGCCAGGGGACGGTGAACGACGGGATGCCGAATTCCTCCGCGTGGGCGAGACCGTCGGCCTCGCGGTCGGCGCCGACGACGACGACGCGGGCGGGGTAGTCCGGCTCCGCCGCTGCTTCGAGAAGGGCCCGGAGATTGGAGCCCGCGCCCGAAATGAGGACGGCGACCGTGAGCACCCCGTCAGTCTACCGGCGGCTTCTCGTCGTGCGAGGCGGCCCGCAGCCGTTCGCGGAGCGTCGCCAAGGTCGCCTCCCGCTGTCCGGCGGGTATCGGATCCTCGGGTCCGGCGAGCGCGGCGGGCGCGGTCGGCGCGGTCGGCGCGGTCTCGAACGGCCCGATCGGCGGCTCCTCGTTCGCGCGCGGCCGAGTTTCCTCGTCCCCGGGTGGCCGAGTCTCCTCGTCCCCGGGCGGCCGAGTGTCCTCGTGCGCCCGCGCCTGCCGGTGCTTCGTCCGGGGTGGGGCCGCCGGCCCGAGCAGCAGGATGCCGGCGCCGATGAGCACCTCGAAGCCGACGGCCAGGGCGACCGGCCCGACGGCAGGCCCGACCTCGGCCAGCCGGCCCGGCCCCAGGGATCCCGACGCCGCCCACGCGAGCAGCGCAGCACAGGCGCCCGCGAAGACGCCGATGCCGGCGGTCACGGCGAGGCGCGGCCCAATGGGCTCGTGCTCGGGGGCCTCGGGGTCTTCCGGGGGCCCGGCCTCGGGCAGCGGCAGCAGGCCCGTCAGCGCGAT
Source organism: Microbacterium sp. (assembly GCF_035554235.1). Lineage (GTDB taxonomy): Bacteria > Actinomycetota > Actinomycetes > Actinomycetales > Microbacteriaceae > Microbacterium. Next base: position 4,423 of record NZ_DATMIO010000027.1, read on the forward strand.
CGGCGGCGGAGGCGCGGCCGCAGCCTCGCGAGCCGCGAGCATGCGCGATCGGATCGCCCACCCCGCGACGGCGCCGATGGCGACGGGTATGAGGAGCACGAGCAGGAGCCAGGGCGACCCCTCTTCGGGGACGAGCCCGAGCACGGGGATGCCCGGCACCACCCCGAGCTGGGTCCCCGCCGGCGAGACCGCGGTGCCCACGCCGAGCGCGAAGCCCGGCCCGGCGAGCCAGGCCATCGCCCACACGATGAGGGTCGGCAGGTACGCGAGCTGCCCGAGCGTGACCAAGGTCGCACCGAGCGCATCGAGGTGGGTGGATTCGTACAGCGCGATGACTTCGTCGCCTCGCGCGATGACGGCGACGGCGACGGCGATGGATGCGGCGGCCACGAGCCCCGCGACGACGATCGCGGTCCCCCGGGCGATCAGGCCCGGAACGGGCGACCAGCCGTGCGGAAGGAGCTCGAGGCGGTCCCTCAGCCGATCGATGAGACCGTCGTCGCCGCCACGCCAGGCGGTCACGACCGCGCCGCCCAGGGCGGCGACGCCGTAGAGGAGCAGCGGAAGCACGATGCCCTGCCATGGCGTGACCCGGGCGATGGGATTGGCCGTGGTCAGAACGACGGCGGCGGCCGCGGCGGCGTAGACGAGCGCTCCCGTCGTGACCCCCGTGATCCAGGCGCCGGCGCCCGCGGCGCGGCCGCCCGAGCGCGCCGCGAAGATCGCGGTGAAGGCCGCGAACGCCAGCGGAGCAAGCGAAAGCGTGAAGGCCGCAGCATCCACGTCGATGCCCGCCTGGGCGACGTAGAGGTCATCGAGGGTGATGGACAGCGGCGCCAGGTTGCCGAACAGCCAGATCGATCCGCTCGTCGACCACAGGGCGCCCCAGTCCGCCCCGCCGCCGAGGCCGATGACCCACACGAGCGTCAGCGGGGCGAGCACCGCGGCCACCCCGACGGCCGCCGCGATGACGGCGTCGAAGGCGGAGAGGAGGGCGACGAGAAGGCGGTCCATGCCTGGTCGAGCCTACCGCCGGGCTCTTCCCGATCGCCCGCGCGACACCGGCCTCTGCGGTGTATCGCGGCGGGTCAGGCGTGCGTCGGCTCGAGCACGAACACCGCGATCCGGCGATCGGTCTTCGCCTGGTACGAGTCGTAGTCCGGCCACACCTCGACGGCGCGGGCCCACCACTCGGCGCGCTCGTCGCCCTCGATCTCACGGGCCTCGTAGTCGCGCGTCACGGCACCGTCCTGCAGCTCGACGTGCGGGTTCTTCCGGAGGTTCCAATACCACTGGGGAGCTTCGGGGGCGCCGCCCTGCGACGCCACCACCGCGTAGCGCCCCTCGTGCTCGACGCGCATCAGGGCGGTCTTTCGGAGCGCGCCGGTCTTGGCACCCACGGTCGTGAGCACGATGATGGGCGCCCCGCGGAGCGTGTTCGCCTTCGCCCCATCCGAGGCCTCGAACGTCTCGGCCTGCTTGCGTGCCCACGCGGACGTGCCGGGCAGATATGTTCCTTCGAGCGGCATGCTCCCACCCTACCGGCCGGCGCGTGACCGTCCGGCGCGAGCGACGCGCCGGGTCGCTACGCGAGCGAGCCGATGACTTCGCGCATGAGGTCGGCGGTCTCGGAGGGCGTCTTGCCGACCTTTACCCCCGCGGCCTCGAGGGCTTCCTTCTTGGCCTGCGCGGTACCCGCGGAGCCAGAGACGATGGCGCCGGCGTGACCCATCGTCTTGCCCTCGGGCGCGGTGAAACCGGCGACGTAGCCGACGACCGGCTTCGTCACGTTTGCCTTGATGAAATCGGCCGCGCGCTCCTCGGCGTCGCCGCCGATCTCGCCGATCATGACGATGGCCTTGGTCTCGGGGTCGGCCTCGAACGCGGCGAGCGCGTCGATGTGCGTCGTGCCGATCACGGGATCGCCGCCGATGCCGATCGCCGTCGAGAAGCCGATCTCGCGCAGCTCGAACATCATCTGGTAGGTCAGGGTTCCGGACTTCGACACGAGACCGATCGGCCCCTTGCCCGCGATGTTCGCGGGAGTGATGCCGACGAGCGATTCGCCGGGCGTGATGATGCCCGGGCAGTTCGGGCCGATGATGCGGGTCGTGTTGCCCTTCGACTGGGCGTAGGCCCACGCCTCGGCGGTGTCGCCGACGGGGACGCCCTCGGTGATCACCACGAGCAGGGGGATCTCGGCGTCGATCGCCTCGACCATCGCGCTCTTCGTGAAGGCCGGGGGCACGAACGCGATCGACACGTCGGCTCCGGTCTTCTCGATCGCCTCGGCCACGGAGGCGAAGACCGGCAGCTCGACGGCCGAGCCGTCGGCGGCCGTGTGCAGCACGGTCGTGCCGGCCTTGCGGGCGTTCACGCCGCCCACGACCTGGGTTCCGGCCTTGAGCATGAGCGCGGTGTGCTTGGTGCCCTCGCCGCCGGTGATGCCCTGGACGATGACCTTGGAGTCCTTGTTGAGGAAGATCGACATTTCTGTTCTTTCCTTGAAGTTTCGGTCGGCGGTCAGGCGTTGGCGAGCTCGGCGGCCTTGTCGGCGCCCTCGTCCATCGTCTCGGCCAGGGTCACGAGCGGGTGGTTCGCGTCGCGCAGGATCGCGCGGCCCTCGTCGACCTTGTTGCCGTCGAGACGAACCACGAGCGGCTTGGTGGCGGTGGCGCCGAGCTCCGCGAGCGCGCCGACGATGCCCTTGGCCACCGCGTCGCACGCGGTGATGCCGCCGAAGACGTTGACGAAAACGCTCTTCACCTGCGGGTCGCCCAGGATGACGTCGAGTCCGGCGGCCATGACCTCGGCCGATGCGCCGCCGCCGATGTCGAGGAAGTTGGCGGGCTTGACGCCGCCGTGGCTCTCGCCGGCGTAGGCGACGACATCCAGCGTCGACATCACCAGGCCCGCGCCGTTGCCGATCACGCCCACCTCACCGTCGAGCTTGACGTAGTTGAGGTCGTTCTCCTTGGCCTTCGCCTCGAGGGGATCGGCTGCGGCCTTGTCCTCGAGCAGCGCGTGCGAAGCATGGCGGAAGTCGGCGTTCTCATCGAGCGAGACCTTGCCGTCGAGGGCGATGATCTCGCCCTCTTCGGTGAGGACGAGCGGGTTGACCTCGACGAGGGTCGCGTCCTCGCCCTTGTAGACCGCGTAGAGCTTCACGAAGACGTCGCTGACCTTGTCGACGAGTTCGGGGGCGAAGCCCGCCGCCTCGGCGATCTCGACGGCTTTCTGCTTGTCGATGCCCGCGAGGGGATCGACGGCGATGCGGGCGAGGGCCTCGGGGCGCTCGACCGCGAGCTCCTCGATCTCCATGCCGCCCTCGACGCTCGAGAGCGAGAGGTACGCGCGGTTCGCACGGTCGAGCAGCACCGAGAAGTAGTACTCCTTGTCGATGCGCGCGCCCTGCGCGACCATCACGCGCTTGACGACGTGGCCCTTGATGTCGAGGCCGAAGATCGCCTTCGCCGCCTCGTACGCCTCATCGGGGGTCTTGGCGACCTTCACGCCGCCGGCCTTGCCGCGGCCGCCCGCCTTCACCTGCGCCTTGACGACGACCACTCCGCCGATCTTCTCGGCGGCGGCCCGCACCTCCTCCGGCGTGTCCGCGACGATGCCGGCGAGCACCGGCACCTCGTACTTCTCGAATAGGTCTCGTGCCTGGTACTCGTACAGATCCACGTGCAGTCCTTCGCTGGGACGAAAGGGGGAATGACGCCGAAAAGCGTCTTGATGTCGAGAGATCGACCAACAAGCGAGCCTACTCCTTGCGCAAGGGTGCCCCTGACCGCGATTCGCCGTCCGGAGCGTCCGCAGCGCCCGCACCGCCCGCACCGCCCGGCGAGCGCGGCAGGCGACGCAGGTCGCGGTCCGCCGGCCCCTCGAGCCGCACGCCGTCCGGTGCGAAACGCGATCCGTGCAGAGGGCAGTCCCACGTGCACTCGGCGTCGTTCCACGACAGCACACCGCCGAGATGCGTGCACACCGCGCTGACGGCCCGCGTCTCGCCGCCCGTCGTCGAGATCGCGACCGGCCGGCCGCCGTTGGAGGCGACCGTGCCTTCGCCCTCGGGCGGCCGGGGCACCGGCACCGGCGTGGACTCGGCACCCAGCCACCCTCCGGCGGCCTCCCGCGCGACCCGGGCGTTCTCGATCGCACCGCGGGCCAGATCGGCGGGCACCGTGACCCGCGTTCCCAGCATCAGCATCCATCGTGGGCGCTCCGGCATCGCGTCGCCCCGGATCTCGGCGGCCAGCCGGAGGGCGGCGGCAGGCCCGTTCGACAGGCCCCACTTCGCATACCCCGTGGCGAACCGGATGCGGCCGAGCCCCCGCGGCAGCGCGCCGACGAAGGGAACGAGGTTGTGCGATTCGTAGTCCTGGGCCGACCAGCGGTGCGTCTCCTCAGCATCCGGGAACTGCTTCTTCGCCCACCCGACGAGCTCCTCGACGAGCCCGCGCTCCGACATGGCGCGCCCGACCGGATGGCCCGCACCCCCGATAACGAGCTGCGCCCCCGCCGGGCCGTCGGCCGGGGTCACCCGGCGGATCGAGCGCGTCGGGCCGTCGACCGAGATGTAGAGGCCGTCCGGAACGTCCACGCCGGTGCGGAACGAAACGCAGTACGAACGAAGCGCACGGACCTTGGCGAAGTAGAGGCCGCGATCGGCAATGGGGGTTCCCGTCGCCAGCACGATCTGAGTGCCGAAGAGAGGCCCCGCCGTCGTGTCGACGCGCGCGTGCGGAGTCGCGTGCACGCCCATCACGCGGGTTTTCGTGTGCAGCGTGCCACCGGCGGCCAGGAATTCAGAGGCCAGCGCCGCCGCCGCGGCGGCGGGGTCGACCGCGACCTGGTCGTCGAGCGCGGCCGCCGCGACGACGGGGAAGGGTGAAGGCGGCATCTCGACGCCGGAGACGAAACGCACCGGCAGCCCGGCCTCGCGCCCGGCGGCGACCTCGGCGTCGACGGTCCCCATCCCCCCGTCGCCCTGGGCGTACGAGTACGCCGCGCTGCGCGTGTACGAGACCCCGCTCGAGTCGAGAAACGAGGTGAGCCACTCGGCGCCCGCGCGGTTGGCCTCGACATACGCGCGCACGAGGCTCGCGGGATGGCGGCGGCGCATGGTCGAGAGCACGCTCCCCTGCAGGAGCGAAAGCTTGCCCGTGTTCGACCCGGTGGCCAGCTGCGCGAGGTCGCCGGCCTCCACGAGCGCGACATCCATTCCGCCGCGCGCGAGCATGAGAGCCGTCGAGAGCCCCGTGATCCCCGCCCCCACGACCACTACGTCGTGCCGCGCCCCCGCCGCGAAGGGGGTGCCCCTCGGCGGGTCGAACGAGGACTTCCACAGGGATGTCATGCGCCCAGTCAATCCGCGATGCGCGTGCGTCTCAAGCGGGTTGACAAGCGAGAGTCCCGGCGCGGGCGGCGGGCGCGCGGACTAGGCTCTGTGTGTCATGAGCGAAGCCGCCCCCCTCGCAGGCCCCGACCGCACCGCGGTCGTCGCGGCCGCGATCGACCTGTTCCTCGAGCAGGGGTTCGAGGCGACATCCGTCGAGCAGATCGCGCAAGCGGCGGGCGTGTCGCGTTCCACCTTCTTCCGCCAGTTCGGCGGCAAGGATGACGTCGTCTTCGCCGACCACGAACTCCTGCTCGCCCAGCTGCGCGGCTACCTCGCGCAGCCGCACGAGAACCCGTGGGCGGCCGTGTGCGAGGCATCCAATATCGTCTTCATGCACTTCGCCGCCAACCCGGATGTCGCGCGCCGGCGCTACCAGGTGGTGCGGCAGGTTCCCGTGCTCCGCGAGCGAGAGATCATCACGGTGTTCCGCTATGAGCGGCTGTTCGACGAGTACCTCCGTCAGGCTCTCCCGGGCCTCGACCCCCTCGACGCCGTGGGTTTCGCCGCACTTGTGACCGCGACGCACAACCACGTGCTGCGGCAGCTGCTGCGCGGCAAGCGCGTGCGTGTCGGGGTGCTGCGCAAGGCGATGGATGACGTCATGCGACGTTTCGGCGTGCACCCGGACGCGCAGCCGACGACCCCCGACGATGTCGTGGTCGCGGTCTTCCCCCGGTCGATGCCGGTGGCCGAGGTCGCGCGCCGCGTGCGGGTGCAGCTCGACGACTGACCGTCCTGAAGGGAACCCGATGACCCGAACCGCCATCGTCACCGGCGCCGCCCGCGGCATCAGCGCCGCGACCGCCAGGCGCCTCGCGGCCGACGGGAATGCGGTCGCCGTGCTCGACCTCGAGGCGGGCCAGTGCGCCGCGACCGTGGCGGCGATCACGGATGCCGGTGGCCGTGCGATCGCGGTCGGCGCGAACGTCGCCGACGCGCGCGCGGTGACCGAGGCCGTCGCCCACGTCGAAGCCGAGCTCGGCGCGCCGACGATCCTCGTCAACAACGCCGGCATCATCCGCGACAACCTGCTCTTCAAGATGACGGAGGATGACTGGGACTCGGTGCTCTCGGTGCACCTGCGCGGCGCCTTCCTCATGTCGCGGGCCGTGCAGGCGCACCAGGTCGCGGCCGGATGGGGCCGGATCGTCAACCTCTCGAGCACGTCGGCGCTGGGCAACCGCGGCCAGGCCAACTACGCGGCGGCGAAGGCCGGCATGCAGGGCTTCACGAAGACCCTCGCGATCGAGCTCGGCCGGTTCGGCGTGACCGCGAACGCGATCGCACCCGGATTCATCGTCACGGACATGACCCGCGCGACCGCCGAGCGGGTGGGCGTCGGGTTCGAGGATTTCATCGCGCAGAACGCGAAGGAGATTCCGGTCGGCCGGGCCGGGTATCCCGAGGACATCGCCGCGGCGGCTTCGTTCTTCTGCTCGGAGGAGGCGGGCTTCGTATCGGGTCAGGTGCTGTACGTGGCCGGCGGCCCGCGCGCCTGAGCCCCGTCGTCTGCCGTTCGCAACCCCGTAGCGGGGGTGCGAGCCCGATGCTGCGGGGGGGGGCGACTCCGATGCGGCACCGGCCCGATCCCGGGAGCGCGACGGAGATGTTCTCGATTCGCGTTCTCAAGTCTGCGCGAACCCAACCGCAGACTTGACTACCGAAAGAGAGAACACGTGCGCTCCCACTCTCAGGAGACGCCAAGACAGCCGGTCGGCGCGCGTAGGACTGCGTCTCACTAGGCGCGGGACTGAGTATCAGCTATCCTGGCGCGAGTCCCCGAATCAGGAGCAGCGCATGAGCCACACCCCCGTTCCCGGCGAGCGCGTCGCCGGCTATGACGTCTCCAGCCGACAAGACACCGACTACTACGCCGTGTTCGCCGACATCCCGCCCGCCGACCGCGAGGTGTGGGAGCGCGCCAAGGGCTTCATCGACGAGGCGCTCCCCCGCATGGACGGGCTCTGGGATCGCGGGGAGTACGACCTCGACCTGACGCGGCGCATGGGCGAGCTCGACCTCTACAACGACGGCCTCGTGCACGACGGTCTCGGATACTCCTCTCCGCTGGCGGCCGGCCTCGTGAACATGGAGATCTCGCGCGGAGACGGCTCCCTCGGCACCGTCGTGGCCGTGCAGGGCGGCCTCGCGCTGCGCTCGATCGCGCTCTTCGGCAGCGATGAGCAGAAGTCGCGCTGGCTCGTGCCCGTCGCGCGGGGCCAGGTGCTCGCGGCGTTCGCGCTCACCGAGCCCGACCATGGCTCGGACTCCGTCTCGCTCGAGACCGAGGCCGTGCGCGAGCCTTCGACGGGCTCAGGCACCGGTGGGTGGATCCTGAACGGCGCGAAGAAGTGGATCGGCAACGGGTCATCCGGCGGTGTCGCGGTCGTGTGGGCTCGGGTCATCGACCCCTCCGACCCGGAGCACGACGGCAAGGTGCGCGGCTTCCTCGTGCCGCAGGAGACGCCCGGGTACGACGGCCGGCCGATCCTCGGCAAGGCGTCGCTGCGCGCCATCCACCAGGCCCACATCACGCTCACCGACGCACGAGTGCCGCTTGATGCCGTGCTGCCGGGCACGCATTCGTTCAAGGATGCCTCGACGGTGCTCTATTCGACCCGCTCCGGCGTCGCGTGGTCGGCGCTGGGCCACGCGACCGCCTGCTACGAGGCCGCGCTGGCCTACTCGCAGCAGCGGGTGCAGTTCGGCAAGCCTCTCGCGAAGTTCCAGATGGTGCAGGAGCGGCTGACCCAGATGCTCGCCGAGCTGACGGCGATGCAGCTCTACTGCCGCCACCTCGCCGACCTCGAGACGACGGGCGGGCTGCGCCCGACCCAGGCCTCGCTCGCGAAGTACCACAACACGCGTGCAGCACGGCGGATCGCCTCTCTCGCCCGCGACCTGCTCGGCGGCAACGGCATCCTGCTCGAGAACCGCGTCATGCAGCACATGGCCGACATCGAGGCGATCCACACGTACGAGGGCACCGAATCCGTGCAGGCCCTCCTGATCGGCCGCGACATCACGGGCCACAGCGCCTTCGCCTAACCCCCCCCAACCCCCTGCGCGAAACTTCACTTCCGCACCTTCCCGGGCCCACCGAAGGTGCCGAAGTGAAGTTTCGTGCAGTTTGGAGGGCGGGGTAGCGTCGGGGGATGGGATTCTTCAGTGACGAGCCGCGCCGCGTGCGCCTCGAGTCCACGGTCGACCTCGCGCCGACCCGGGCGCCGTGGAGCCTGTGGGCCGACGGCTTCGGCCGGCTCGGCATCCGCGCCATTCAGATCCTCTTCGTCGTGCTCGTCGCGGCCGGCATCATCTGGGGCCTCCTGCAGCTGACCCTCGTGACCATTCCCGTCGTGATAGCCCTGATCCTCGCCTCCGCCTTCGCGCCGCTCATGCGGTGGATGCAGCGGCGTGGCATCCCGTCGGTTCTGGCCACCATCATCGCCCTGCTCTCGATCACGGTCATCCTCGGGGTCGTGGGCTGGCTGATCGCGTGGGCCGTCCGCAATCAGTGGTCCGCGCTCTATGCGCAGGCCGAGGAGGGCTTCTACAAGCTGATCGCCTGGGTCGACACGCTGCCGTTCGCGCCGTCGCAGGCGGAGCTCGACGAGTGGACGGCGACGATCACCGACTTCATCACCAGCGCGCAGTTCGGCTCCGGGGCCCTCGCCGGCGTCGGCGCCGTGGCGAACTTCGTGACCGGCCTCATCCTGATGATCACGGTGCTGTTCTTCTTCCTCAAGGACGGCCCGCAGCTCTGGGAATTCCTGCTGCGACCCTTCCGCGGTGAGCACTACGCGCGCGCCCAGCGCATCGGCGACAAGGCCGTGACGACGCTCGGCAGCTACATCCGCGGCACTGCGGCGGTTGCGCTGGTGGATGCCGTGGGCATCGGCATCGGACTCGTCATCCTGCAGGTGCCCCTCGCGCTGCCCCTCTCTGCGCTGGTCTTCCTGCTCGCGTTCATCCCGATCGTCGGGGCGACGCTCGCCGGCATCATCGCGGCCCTCGTCGCCCTCGTGGCCAACGGGCCGGTCATCGCCCTCATCGTGGTGGGGGTCGTCGTGCTGGTCAACCAGCTCGAGGGCAACTTCCTCCAGCCCGTGCTGATGGGCCGATCGCTCAAGCTGCACGCCCTCGTCATCCTGATCGCGCTCACCATCGGAACCGTGCTCGGCGGGATCGTCGGGGCCGTGCTGGCCGTGCCGATCACCGCGGTGGTCTGGGGCGCCGTTCAGGTGTGGGACGGTCCGCATACGCCCGCGCGATGGGCGCGCCCGAAACCCGCCGAGATCGCGGCGCGCGCGTAACCTCACGGGCTTGGGGCGCATCCACTCCCTCGGGGCGCACGAATCGCGCCCCGAGGGCAGGATTGCGCCCCAAACCCTCGGAGATTTCCTCGCCCCTCGAGCTGGGGCGTCCGGTCAACCCGCGGCCCGTCAATCCGCGGCCCGTCAACCCCGTGCGGCCGCGCCCGCCGGCGGCGTAGTTTGGCGCCGTGGACGGCTGGGCAGCGGTCGATTTCGGGTTCGCCCGGGAGGTGCTGCAGCGCGGCATCGCGGCCCTGTTCGCGATCGCCCTGGTCTCGACGTTCAACCAGTTCCCGGCGCTGCTCGGCGAGAGGGGCCTCCTCCCCGCGCCGGAGCTGCTCGCATGGGCACGCTCGTCGAAGAGATCGGGGCGGATGCTGCATCCCACCGTCTTCCGTTGGTGGCGGTACACCGACGCCCGGCTTCGCGGGCTGTGCGCCGGCGGCATCCTGATCGCGCTCGCTCTCGTGGC
>NZ_DATMIO010000028.1:0-17383 GCF_035554235.1 Microbacterium sp.
CACCTCGAAGTCGGCGGGCATCGTGATGTTCTGCACCCACTCCCCCGCGGCGGCGCCATACAGCGTCGTCGTGGACTCCGGAAGGGTCATGATCGGCTCGTCGAGCCCGGGGAAATCCCCCGTACTCGCCTGATCGACGAGCGTGAGCGCACCGCCCTCGGCGCGCACCTCCGCGAACGCGGCCGTGATGCCACCTCCGGTGCGGAGCTCGGCGTTGTTCTGGAACGCGAGCAGGATGCTGCGCGGTCCCTCGGAGCCCAGCATGCTCGGGAGCACGGACGTCACATCGGCAAGCTGCGTCGTGACGACGAGCGCCCGATCGACCTGCGTCTGCAATTCGGCGACTCCGTCTTCGAGGGGACCGACGACCGATGCCAGCGAGAGGCCGGACAGCTCGTCCGATGCGGCCGACAGCGCCCGGGCGGCTTCGCTCAACGGCCGATGGGCCGTCTCGATCGCTGCCACATCGAAGGATCCCGACTGCGGATCGTTCATCGCCGAGAAGCTCGACGACACGGCGAGCAGCGGCTGGATCGCACGCGCGCTCAGCGCATCGATCTGGGCGGATGCGACTCGCACCGCCGCCAGATTCGGTCCCACGACGGGCACCACCTCGGCGGCGCGCCAGAGGACGTCGCCGCTCAATTCGGACGCGCGGGCGGCATGCCCCGCGAGCGCGTCCGCCTCCGCCATCGCCCCGGGCAGGTCACCCGCGTCCACGGCGCCCTGAAGGGCCGCGGCCGCGGGGACCATGCCCTCGAGCTCGTCCTTCGCCTGTATCGCACGCACGCCGACCCACGCCCCCCACGCCACGAGCACGGCAAGGACCGCACTGATGACGATCCACGCCGTTCTGCGGCGATGTGAGGGGCGAGGCGACGGCTTCTCGGCCGCCACGATCGCCTAGCGTCGCGCGATGCGACGTCGAGCGACGAGCACGATGCCACCGATGAGCAGCACACCGCCGACACCGAGCGCGATCGGCACGGCCGTCGCGTTCATGCCGGTCGCCGCCAGGTCTGCGGGGTTACCCGAGATCGAGGCGAACGTCGGTCCGGTGGCGCACTCCGGACTCGACCGCGGGTATGACAGCGGCACGGACAGATCCGGGTTGACCCGGACCACCGCGCTGATGCCGCCACGTGTCCACGCGAAGTTGCCCGATGTCTGGACCCACTCGCCGTTCTGCTGCATCCAGCCGGGCCAGCCCGTCGGGTTGCCAGAAGAATCGACGCTCGCGCCAGGCCACAGCACGCTGCCCTTGAGCTTGCCGTCGACCAGCTGGCCGAGCGGCACGCTCACGTTGTTCGTGCCATTCGTGATGACGAGCGTCGCGGTGTTGCCCGTAGCGACGTTGTCCGGATCATCGAGCGAGAGCGAGAACCTGATCCACGGCACATCGCCGACGCAATCGCTTACGACGACGGAGCCCGCCAGGGTCGCTCCCGAAGGTGGAGCCGGCGTATACGGCTCGTCGACCGCGTTCGCGGCCATCGGCGTTGCAATGAGTGCTCCAGCCAACGCCAAAGCAGAGATGGTTTTCTTAAGCACGTTTGTCCCCTTAAGTGCTTCACCACACACCTATCCCCCGACAGGTGCGAAGACCCCCATTCCCCAGAACAGGTGCCCGACGCCGATTCCCCAGAACAGGCGTCTCAGACCTATCCCCAGAACAGGTCCGTGCACTACTGTACCCCTCGTTTGCGAAATTCGCCCCAGTTTGGGGAATTCGCCTTCGTCCGCCAGCGGGGCGGCTACGCGGCGGCGCGGGCGAGGGCGCCTTCGATGAGCTCCGAGATGAGCTCCGGGTACGTCATGCCCGACGCGATCCAGCACTTCGGGAACATCGAGATCGGCGTGAAGCCCGGCATCGTGTTGAGCTCGTTCACGACGAGCCCGTCCGCGGTCGCGAAGAAGTCGACGCGGGCGAGGCCTTGGCCATCGACCGCTTCGAAGGCACGGATGCCGAGTTGCTGGATGTCGCGAATGAGGTGGGCGGGCAGCTCCGCCGGGCACACGACATCCACACCGTCGCCGCCGAGGTACTTGCCCTCGAAGTCGTAGAACTCCCGGGTCGTCAGAATGATCTCTCCCGGAAGCGACGCACGCGCGGGGTGCCCGGGTCGCCCGTCGAGGATCGCCACCTCGATCTCGCGGCCGATCATCCCGGTCTCGATGAGCACCTTGTCGTCCTCGTCGAAGGCGAGCTCGAGTGCGGCGTCGAGTTGCGACCAGTCCGCGACCTTCGACACGCCGACGCTCGATCCGGCGCGGGCCGGCTTGACGAACGCGGGAAGTCCCAGGCCTGCGGCATCCGCCCGCACGCCCTCGGGATCCGACGCCCAGCGCGATGCGCGCACGGTCACCCACGGTGAGACGGGCACACCGGAGGCCTCGAGGGCGATCTTCATGAAGTGCTTGTCCATGCACAGCGCGGAATCGAGCACCCCGCCGCCGGCGTAGGGCAGCTCGAGGGTGTCGAAGAAGCCCTGGATCGTGCCGTCCTCGCCGTGCATCCCGTGCAGGATCGGCAGCACGACATCCACGTCGCCGAGCTCGTCGATCCTGCCGTCCTCGCGGCGCACCCGCAGTGCGCGATCGCCGCCGCCCTCGGGCCAGAGAACGCGGGTGCCGTTGTCCACGACCTCCGGGAGGCCGTCGGCGTTCATCGCGAACTTGTCGGCGTCATCGTCTTCGAGCACGAAGACGCCGCCCCGGGTGATGCCGATCGGGATCACCCGGTACAGGTCACGGTTGATCGCCCTCAGAACCCCGCCCGCTGTTGCGGAACTGATCGAGTGCTCGCTGGATCGACCGCCAAAGAGCACCGCCACCGCCGGCTTGTCCATTCTGCGTCCTCTCACCCTTCGGGGTGTCGTCGTCGGTGGTGAGGTGGGGCGCGATGTCGCGCGGGTTCATGGTGCCATCGAGCACCATCTTCACCTGCTCCACGATGGGCATCTGCACGCCGACCTCTTTTGCCAGTTGCAGGATGGGCGCCACGGAGGCGAGGCCTTCTGCCGTCTGGTTCATCTGCTTGACCACGTCGTCGAAGCGGTATCCCTGCCCGAGCAGGCGGCCGGCCGTGTTGTTGCGGCTGAGCGGTGACTGGCAGGTCGCGATCAGGTCGCCGAGGCCCGCAAGGCCCTGCAGCGTCTCGGGCTGCGCACCGTACGCGATCGCGAAGTCGGTCATCTCGACGAGCCCGCGCGTGATGATCGACGCCTTCGTGTTCTCGCCATAGCCGACGCCGTCGACGATGCCGATTGCCACCGCGATGAGGTTCTTCAGCACCCCGCCGAACTCGGTGCCGATCACGTCGGTGTTGACGAAGGTGCGGAAGTAGCCGTTGCGGGCGCGCCGGGCGACGGCGTCCGCCGTGTCGCGGCTCGTCGACGAGATGACGGCCGCCGTCGGCTGCTCGCGCGCGATCTCGAGGGCGAGGTTCGGCCCGGATGCCACGGCGATCCGATCGGGATCGATGTGCAGCTCCTGCTCGATGATCTGACTCATCCGCAGTCCGCTGCGCCGCTCGACGCCCTTCATGAGGCTCACGATCGGCGCGTCCGTGCCGGCGATCAGGGGCCGCACGGCCTTGAGGTTCTGCCGTACCGCCTGACTCGGTATCGACAGGTACACCTGTTCCGCGCCCTCGAGCGCCTCGGACAAGTGATGGGTCGCGGTCATCCCGCGCGGCAGGTTGATGCCCGGAAGGTAGTGGCTGTTGCGCTTGGCCTCGGCGATCTCGTGCGCCAGCTCGGGGCGCCGCGCCCACATGGTGACGTGGGCGCCGCCGTCGGCGAGGATCTTGCCGAACGTCGTGCCCCAGCTGCCGGCGCCGATCACGGTGACCCGGGGGGCCTGACCTTTACGACTCAAGGCGACCCGTCTCCTTCTGCCCGTGGGCCGCCGGATTCCAGCGTTCGGCGGGAGCCGTCTCGCCGCGGAGCCCCTCGAGGAGGCGCGTGATGTCGTTCATGAGCACGGTCGTCGCCCTGTTCAGGGCGGCGGGCGAGGCCTGCTTGCCGCGGTACTCGTCGATGTTCACCGGCGTGCCGATCACGACGCGCACGCGCTTTCGCGGTGGCCAGAGGTCGATCTTCTTGCCGTAGCGCGCCATGATCTCCTGGGTGCCCCACTGCGCCATGGGGATCAGGGGGATATCGCCCTCCAGGGCGAGCCGCACCGCACCGGTCTTGCCGCGCATCGGCCACATGTCGGGGTCGCGGGTGAGGGTTCCCTCCGGGTACACGATGACGCCGCGGCCGTGCTCGACGAGCTGCTCCGAGGCGTCGAGGGTCCGGCGCGCCGACGCGCTCGAGCTCGATCGCGCCACTGGGACCATTCCGGTCGCGCGGAGCACCGCCCCGAGCACGGGGACCTTGAAGAGGCTCTCCTTCGCCATGAAGCGCGGCGCACGTCCCGCCCGCCACACCGCGGCCGCCACGATCAGCGGGTCGATCTCGGTGTAGTGGTTGGGGGCCAGCACGTACGCCCCTTCACGGGGAAGGTTCTCGGCGCCCTCGACTTTGATCGCGGCGAGCACGCCGATGGCGGGGACGGCGATGGCGGCGAGTGGCCAGAAGATCGACGGGCGCGTCTTTTCCGCCGACGCAGGCGGGCGAGACGCGGCGGTGCGAGATGCGCCGGGGCGGGATGCGGCCACGTCGGTCAGCCGATGACGTCGAAGTCGGCGCCGAGCGCCTCGAGCTTGGCGAAGAACTTCTCGTATCCGCGGCTGATCACACCGACACCCGAAACGATCGATTCGCCCTGTGCGGTGAGGGCGGCGATGACATGGCTGTAGCCGCCGCGCAGGTCGGGCACGACGATGTCGGCGCTGTGCAGGGGTGTGGGGCCGTGGATGACCGCCGCCTGCTCGAGCTCGCGGCGCGGCACGCGCCGCGGACCGCCCTCGATCCCGTGCGGGTGCACGACGATGTCGGCGCCCATCTTGACGAGCGCTTCGGTGAAGCCGAGGCGGTTCTCGTAGACCGTCTCGTGCACGATCGACTCGCCCTCCGCCTGCGTGAGCGCGACGATCAGCGGCTGCTGCCAGTCGGTCATGAAGCCGGGGTGCACGTCGGTCTCTACGACGACGGGCTTGAGGGCGCCGCCGCGGCGGAACAGGATGCCGTCCTCGCGGACGTCGAACCAGCCGCCGACCTTTCGGAACACGTTGAGGAACGTCAGCATCTCCTGCTGTTTCGCTCCGCCGACGAAGATCTCGCCGTCGGTCGCCAGCGCCGCGCAGGCCCAGGATGCCGCCTCGTTGCGGTCGAAGATGGCGCGGTGGTCGTAGCCGACCAGCCGGTCGACGCCCTCGATCAGGATGACTCGGTTGGGCTCGTAGGAGATGATCGCGCCCATCTTCTGGAGCACGGCGATGAGATCCATGATCTCGGGCTCGATCGCCGCATTCTTGAGCTCGGTGATCCCCTTGGCCTTCACCGCCGTGAGCAGCACCTGCTCGGTGGCCCCGACGCTCGGGTACGGCAGTTCGATGTTCGCGCCGGTGAGGCCGTTCGGGGCCGTGATGCGGATCCCCTCGTAGCTCTTGTCGACGATCGCACCGAACGCGCGAAGCGCGTCCATGTGGAAGTTGATGGGCCGGTCGCCGATCCGGCATCCGCCGAGGTCGGGGATCAGCGCCTCCCCGAGGAGGTGCAGGAGCGGCCCGCAGAACAGGATCGGGATGCGCGAGGCCCCCGCGTGCGCGTCGATCTCCTCCATGTGCGCCGAGACCGCGCCGCTGGGGTCGAAGCTGAGCGCGCCCTCTTCGTCGCCGTCGTCGACCGTGACACCGTGCACCTCGAGGAGGGATCGCACGACCTTGACATCGCTGATGTCGGGCACATCGCGCAGCACGCTCGGCGTGTCGCCCAGGAGCGATGCGACCATCGCCTTCGTGGCGAGGTTCTTCGCCCCCTTGACCTCGACGCGCCCGCGCAGAGGTCGTCCGCCTCGGATGGCGAGGACTTCGCCCAACCCTCCCGACGCGGACACTGCGGACTCGTTCAGGATGGTCGTCATGCGATGGGCCTCACTTAGGTGGTCGAGGGCGTGGTCTGATTCGGCCGGTGTCCCCTCTGATGGTGGGGGCACCAGGCTCACGGGACGGGTATCGTCCGTGGCCGCCACGCCTCGCGGCGGGCCTCGAATTCTGCGATCTT
Source organism: Microbacterium sp. (assembly GCF_035554235.1). GTDB lineage: Bacteria > Actinomycetota > Actinomycetes > Actinomycetales > Microbacteriaceae > Microbacterium. Next base: position 6,174 of record NZ_DATMIO010000028.1, read on the forward strand.
TTCTTCGTTCCGCAGAGTGAGCCCGATGTCATCGAGCCCTTCGAGGAGCCGCCACCTAGTGTAATCATCGATGTCGAAAGCAACCGTGAAGCCGGTCGCTGAGCCCGCCGACGGGGCGACGGCGGCGGTCCGAGCCTCGAGGTCGACCGTCATCCGAACACCCGGATCCGCCTCGATGGCGGCCCAGATGCGCTCGAGGTCATCATCGGAGATCAGGCCGGTGACCAGGCCCTGCTTCCCCGAGTTGCCCCGGAATATGTCGCCGAAACGCGGGCTCAGCACCACCTTGAAACCGAAGTCGCGGAGGGCCCAGACGGCGTGCTCGCGGCTGGATCCGGTGCCGAAATCGGAGCCGGCGACCAGGATGCTGGCGCCCTGGAACGCGGGCTGGTTCAGGACGAAGTCCGGGTCCTGACGCCACGCCGCGAACAGCGCGTCTTCGAAGCCGGTCTTGGTGACGCGCTTGAGATATACCGCCGGGATGATCTGATCGGTGTCGACGTTCGAGCGCTTGAGCGGGGCGGCGACACCGGTGTGGGTGGTGAACTTCTCCATGGTCAGGCCTCCCCCGCCTTGACGGCCGCGTAGATCGGCGTCTCCTCGAGATCACCCTGTTCCAGGTCACTCGGTTCCAGGTCACTCGGTTCCAGGTCGCTGGGGCTCGACAGCGTTCCTCGCACGGCCGTGGCCGCCGCGACGAGCGGCGAGACGAGGTGCGTACGCCCGCCCTTCCCCTGACGCCCCTCGAAGTTGCGGTTGGAGGTCGACGCGCAGCGCTCACCGGGGGCGAGCTGGTCGGGGTTCATGCCGAGGCACATCGAGCAGCCGGCGAACCGCCACTCGGCACCGAAGTCGATGAAGACCTTGTCGAGCCCCTCGGCCTCGGCCTCGAGGCGCACACGGGCGGAGCCCGGCACCACCATGACGCGCACGCCATCCGCCTTCTTGCGGCCCTTCACGATCGACGCGAAGGCGCGCAGGTCCTCGATTCGACTGTTCGTGCAGGAGCCCATGAAGACGGCATCCACCGGCACTTCCTTCAGCGGTGTGCCCGCCTTCAGGTCCATGTACTCGAGCGCCCGCTCGGCCGCTGCCCGCTCGTTGGGATCGGCGAACTCGGCCGGGGTCGGCACCACGCCCGAGAGCGAGACGCCCTGCCCGGGGTTCGTGCCCCACGTGACGAACGGCTCGAGCTCATCGGCGTCGAGGTAGACCTCGGCGTCGAAGACGGCGCCCTCGTCGGTGGGCAGGGTGCGCCAGTAGGCGACCGCGTCATCCCAGTCCTGCCCCTTCGGGGCGTGCGGGCGGCCCTCGACGTAGGCGAACGTGGTCTCGTCCGGAGCGACCATGCCCGCGCGCGCGCCGGCCTCGATCGACATGTTGCAGACGGTCATCCGGCCCTCCATCGAGAGCGCGCGGATCGCGCTGCCGCGGAACTCGAGCACGTACCCCTGTCCCCCGCCGGTGCCGATCTTCGCGATGACCGCGAGGATGATGTCCTTCGCGGTGACGCCCGGCTTGAGGGTGCCCTCCACCGTGATCGCCATCGTCTTGAACGGCGTGAGCGGAAGGGTCTGGGTCGCCATGACGTGCTCGACTTCGCTCGTCCCGATGCCGAAGGCCATCGCGCCGAACGCGCCGTGAGTGCTCGTATGGCTGTCGCCGCAGACCACGGTGATACCGGGCATCGTCAGCCCGAGCTGCGGACCGACGACGTGCACGATGCCCTGCTCTTTGTCGCCCAGCGAGTGCAGTCGCACATCGAACTCGGCCGCGTTTCGACGCAGCGTCTCGATCTGGGTGCGACTGGTCAGGTCGGCGATGGGCTTGTCGATCGCGAGCGTGGGGGTGTTGTGGTCCTCAGTCGCGATCGTGAGGTCGCGGCGGCGCAACGGCCGTCCCTCGGCTCGCAGGCCGTCGAAGGCCTGCGGGCTGGTGACCTCGTGCACGAGGTGCAGGTCGATGTAGATCAGATCGGGCTCGCCGTTCTCGCCCTTGACGACGAGGTGGTCGTCCCACACCTTCTCTGCGAGGGTGCGCGGGTGGTCGGGAATGCCGGAAATCGGGGTGCTGCTCATGCGTTCAATCTCCTGAAGTTCGGGATGAGGGCCCGCGACAGACTCCGCGACGAGAGAGGCCTAGAACGAGGTCTCGTCGCGGCCGCTAAGGAGAAGGCAGGCGATCCGCACCTGCCCAGAATACCACCGGCCCGCCCTGCGCCGCCCCGAGCCGGTCATAGACCCGCCCCCGCCCGCGGCTCGCTAGTGCGCAGCCGGGGGCGTGGAGGACGTGTCATCCACCGTGGAGGACGTGTCATCCACGGTCGAGGGCGTGCCCTTCTCCTCGGCCACCGCCTCGGCCGACGCCACGGTGCCGGAGCGCTTGTCGCGCGCCGACGCGACGAGGCTCGCGACCGTCGCCACGACCATCGACAGCACGATGACCGCGAGCGACATCCAGGTGGAGATCTCCGGAGCCCACTCGATGTGCTCGCCGTTGTTGATGAACGGCAGCTCGTTGACGTGCATGGCGTGGAAGATCAGCTTCAGGCCGATGAAGGCCAGGATGAACGCGATGCCGTAGTGCAGGTAGCGCAGGCGGTCGAGCAGGTCGCCGAGGAGGAAGTACAGCTGGCGCAGGCCCATCAGGGCGAAGATGTTCGCCGTGAAGACGATGAACGGACTCGTCGTGATGCCGAAGATCGCCGGGATCGAGTCGATCGCGAAGAGCAGGTCGGTGACACCGATCGCCGCGAAGACGATGATCATCGGCGTCCACATCTTCTTGCCTTCCACGACGGTGCGAAGCTTCGCGCCGTCGTAGTGGTCGCTGATGTCGATCGTGCGACGCAGCATCCGCACGATGAAGTTCTCGCGCTTGACGTCGTCGTCGTGGTCGCCACCCGGGAAGGCCTGGCGCCAGGCCGTCCAGACGAGGAACGCGCCGAAGAGGTAGAAGATCGGACTGAAGTTCTCGATGACCGCGGCGCCGACGAGGATGAACGCGCCGCGCAGGATGAGGGCGATGATGATGCCCACCATCAGCACTTCCTGCTGGTAGCGGCGCGGGACGGCGAACTGGCTCATGATGAGCACGAAGACGAAGAGGTTGTCGATCGAGAGGCTGTACTCGGTGAGCCAGCCGGCGATGAACTGCCCCGCGTACTCGGGTGTGGAGAACACCCACATCAGGCCTGCGAAGAGGAGCGCGAGCGTCACGTAGAACACGACCCACAGCGTCGACTCGCGGGTCGAGGGGATGTGGGGGCGCTTCAGGATGAGCAGCAGGTCGCCGACAAGGATCAGCGTCAGCACGATCAGCGAGCCGATCTCGAACCACAGCGGGAGTTGGAGGTCCATTCAGGGCCTTTCAAGGAGGGACGTCGAAGAGCCGAAAGTCTCTCCCCCGCGGCATCCGAATCTCGATGCGGCGGTGCGCGCCCGGGGATGCGGCGATGGCTCCCGTGGTGACGGACGCGCGATGACGGGATACTCCCTCTCGCCTGTACAGGATACAGGGAGGATGACGCGGCCACGCCGGGCTGATCGGCGTGAGACGATCCCGCCCGCGTCGACACTTGCAGGGTGAGAGACAATGAGGCGCCGGCCCGTCGACGAACGGCCGGAGGACGGATGAGGCATGATCGAGCGGGTGGCGACGGATGACGCTGCGCTCGTGGCGCAGGCCGCGAGCGGCAGTGAGCACGCGTTCCGCGAGCTCTACCGCGCATATGTGCGCCCGGTGTACTGGCTGGCGCACGGCCTGCTCGGCGACCCCGCCGACGCGGAGGACGTGACCCAGGAGACCTTCGTGGTCGCGTGGCGCAAGCTGCCGGGATTCGAGCTCGCGGGAGATTCCCTCCTCCCGTGGCTCGCAACAGTGTGCCGCTTCCAGGCGGCGAACCGCATCCGGGCCCGCATCCGCGACCGCGCGAACACCGCCGGGGCGGCCGATGAGACCGTGCCCAGCACGGTGGACGTCGAGCAGCAGGTCATCGATGCGGACTTCGCGGGACGCATCCTGCGCGAGGTCGAGGGCCTGAGTCCGCTCGATCAGCAGATCTTCCGCCTCTGCGCCACCGAGGGTTACGCCTACCAGGCCGCCGCCGACGAGCTCGGCGTCGCCCACGGGGTCGTGCGCAATCGTCTCTCGCGCATCCGCACGCATATGCGGACCGCTCTGAGAGAAACGGAAGGCTGATGTCTCCTACCGACACGCTCCCCGAATTGACCGACGACACGGTCGACCGGATGGAATCCGCTGTGTTCGCCCGCATCGCCGAGGACCGCACCCGCGACGCCTCGCGCTCCCGCAAGCGCCGCACCGGCGTCTGGATCGGGCTCGGCTCGGCCGCCGCGGTCGTCGCCATCGCCGCGGTGATCGCCCCGAGTGTGGGCGGGCTCGTGAACCCCTCGAGTGCAGGCAGCACGGCGGACCAACCCGCCATCGACCCGGCCGTCGGGGGCGGGATGGCGGAGCCCGAGGTGGCCCGCGAAGGCGGCGGCGACGCCTCGAGCACGACCGGGCTCACGGCCACCGACCAGGCGGCTGCGGCGCCGGACGCCGACCGCGACATCATCGCGTCGGCATCCGCCGCTGTACTCGTCGGCGATCTCGCCGACTCCGCCGACGAGATCGCCGCCCTCGCGGAGGGCTATGCCGGCTACGTCGAGAGCATGAACGTCGGCACCGACGGCGACGGCGTGACGCCGCTCGTCGAGGACGGCTCGATCATGTACCCGCAGCCTTCGGGACCGGGATACGGCTCGGTCACCATCCGGGTACCCGCCGAAGACCTCAACGCCGCGATCGACGACCTCGACAACGTGGGCGAGGTGACGTCCGTCTCGATCAATCGCAGCGATGTCACCGACCAGGCGATCGACCTCCGTGCCCGCGTCGAAGCGACGCAGGCCTCGGTCGACCGGCTGACACAGCTCATGGCGCAGTCGGCATCGGTCAGCGACCTGATCGCCGCGGAGGTCGCCCTCTCCGACCGCCAGGCTCTGCTCGAGAGCTACGAGCAGCAGCTCGCCCAGCTCGAGAGCCAGGTCGCGATGTCGACGCTCTCGGTGAGCCTGACGACCGCGACCGAACCCGTCGAGGCCGATCCCGCGGGCTTCGGCGACGGCATCACCGCCGGCTGGAACGCGCTCGTCGCGACGCTCAACGGCGTCGTGATCGCCCTCGGCTTCCTGATCCCGTGGATCGTGGTGGTCGCCCTCGCCGCACTGATCGTGTGGGGCATCGTCCGGCTCGTCCGCCGGCGTCGCGCCGCGAAGCGGGCGGCATCGGCGACGTCGGCGACGGCGAGGTCGGCGGCGAAGGACGATCCCGAGGGTCAGCGGCGCTCGTCGTAGTGCCGCGAGACGGAGTTGACCCACTCCACGAAGGCTCGCGCGCGTGACTCCTGCTGCACGTCGGCCTGCGCGTGCCAGCGCGCTTGCACGCCGTCGATAATGATCTCGCCCGAGCTCTTGTAGGTCGCGACGACTCCGGCGATGGGCTGACTCGCATCGCCGAAATGGATCCATGCGCCGCTCACCGTGATGCCGGCGAGCGAGTGATGCTCCCCGATGAAGCGGGTCTTGGTCGTCCACCCCGATCCGTCCCACCAGCGCCACCGGCCACGCTCGTCGTCGTACCAGCCCGGCTTCGCCGCCGGGGCCTCCTCCGAGAGGAGCTCCACCTCCGGTCCCGACAGGTCGGCGACGTGCCCCGACCAGCGCGTGCCGTCCCACCAGCGCTGGCGCCCGGTTCCGTCGTCATACCAGCCCGGCTCGGCGTTGCCCATGCCGTGATGTTAGCCCGGCGCCGGGAACTGCACCCCTGGTTTCCCGGCAATCGCGGGGCTAACCTGCCGTTATGGCCATCGATCTATTCGCGGGTCTCCCGGTCACCGATTTCGATACCGCATTGGCGTGGTATCGCAAGCTCTTCGGTGCGGATCCGAGTTTCTACCCGCACGACATCGAGGCCGTATGGGAACTCGGCAGGCACTGCTACGTCTACATCGAGCAGGTGCCGGACCGGGCCGGCGGCTCGATGCACATGGTGATGGTGGATGACATCCGCGCCGTCGCCGCCGCGATCTCCGAGCGGGGGCTCGAGCCCGCGCGCGTCGAAACCTTCGAAGGCATGCGGCGGGTGATCTTCCGCGACCCCGACGGCAACGAGGTCTCGTACGGCGGGATGGCGGCGGAAGACCCGAACTAGGTAGGTGTGAGCCCCGCCCTTTCAGGGCGGGGGCTCGACATGTGGGGGTGCCGGATCACCGGCGACGTGTCCCCGATTCCCGTCCGACGAAGACGCCGAGCAACACCATTCCTGCACCGAGCACGAGGTGCAGCCAGTTGTCTGCCCAGTTCAGCGGCACGAAGTTGGCCGGAATCTCCGCCGTGGTGAAGAGCCCGTAGACCCAGAGCAGGAGGTAGACCACGCCGCCCCAGATCAGGTACCGCCGGGACGCCACGGCGCTCATCGCGACCGCGATGCCCGCGATCCCGAACAGCAGATGGACGACGTTGTGCAGGATCGACACCTGGAAGATGCCGAGCAGCAGCGCGTGCGATTCGTGCCCGGCGATCAGCAGGGTATCGAGTCCGGACGTGAGGCCGGGGATGAATCCGGCGATCCCCACCACGAGGAAGACGATTCCGACGATCAGCGCCGTCTTCTGGATGGGCGTTTCCGCGAATCTGCTTGTGGCTGCGGGTTGCTGTGTGCCAGTCATGATGATCCCTCCGATGGGTCGCGGCGGGTCCGCGCCTCAGTGCGCGCGCCCACATGTCACTGACGCTAGCGGCGTGGGTGGCTGCGCGACGAGGCCCTTGACAACTGCCTGATGGAGCGCCCCTCCTCACCCGGAGTTCTCAATGAGATGCAGCTGGGTCCCGTCGGGATCGATCAGGTACCCGGCGCGCTGTCCCCACTCCTGCAGCGCGACGGGGATGAGCCGCGGAATGCCGGTGACGATCTCGGGCACTCCGCTGGCACGGACCGCGGCGTAGAGCCCGTCGAGATCGCCCACCCGGATGCTCGCCATGAACCAGCTCTCATACGGGTCGTGCTCGGGTGCGAGGAAGAACTCGAGCACGACACCGTCGCGTCCCAGGATCAGCCACCCTCCGTCGCGATACGACGTCTCGAAGCCGAATCCGCCGTAGAACGAGACCGTCGTATCGAAGTCGCGAGAGGGAAGGTTCGGCACCGCGCGATCCACCATGAACCGAACCTACGACGACCCTGTGTCCGAGTGAAGGGGTGTACGAGTGAAGGGGTGCCCGAGTGAAGGGGTGCCCGCTTTACAACCCGAGTTCGCGCAGCGCGGCATCCATTCGCTCTGCAATCAGCCCGTGCCCCGCATCGTTCGGGTGGAGTCCGTCGGCGGCCATCTCGCCCGCGCGCCCCTGGATCCAGCGTGACGCCCCCGGAATGTAGTCGGCCCCGACCTCGTCGGCTGCGGCATGAACCCATCCGATGATCGCCTCGATCGATTCGGGACGTTGGGCCGTGTACCAGAAGGGCTCCACGACGATGAGGCGGGCATGCGGCAGTGCGGTCGTCAAACGTTCGAAGTCGCTCTCGATCCGGTCGCGGATGCCGTCGCCGAAGCGGTCGTACGCGAAGGCATCGTTCAGCCCCATCGTGACGAGCACGATGTCGGGGTCGGCCTCGATGATCTCTCGGGGAAGGTCCACGCCGAGCGCGTCGCGGTTGTTCACGAACCCGAGTCCGTCGACACTCGGGTTGAACTCCCGCCACCCGCGTTGCTCCGAGATCGTCGTAGACCAGCGCCGCGAGAGATCGGACACGCCCGTGCCCCGCGTGTAGGAGTCGCCGTAGAACGCCACGAGGGGCGTGTCGTCGCGGGATTCGGTGCCGGGCGATTCGGTGCTGTGCGATCCGGTGGGCGAAGGGCCGGTCACCGGGGAGCATGCCGAAAGCAGCAGGGCGGATGCCGCGAGCAAGACCAGGATCGACCTCTTCACGTGCCCGTCCTCAGACCCGGGCGGGGCTCCAGGCCGAAACCTCGGTGAGCTCGCTGATCTCCTCGGCCGTGAGCTGCACGCGGGCGCCGTCGAGCAGGTCGGCGATCTGCTCCACGCGGGAGGCGCTGGCGATCGGGGCGGCGACCGCGGGCTGCGACCGCAACCACGCGAGCGCGGTCGCGGCGATCGAGACCCCGTGCGCCTGGCCGATGCCCTCGAGCGCGTCGATGATCCGAAGGCCGTGATCGGTGGCGTACTTCGACGCGCCCTCGGCGCGCGGGGACGTCTCGCCCGCGGCATCCGTCGACCGGTACTTGCCCGTCAGGAAACCCGCCGCCAGCGCGTAGTACGGCACGAGGCTCAGATCGAACTCCTCGGCGATCGGAACGATCTGCTCCTCGACCTCGTTGCGGTGGACCAAATTGTAGTGCGGCTGAATCGCGACCGGCAGGGCGCTGCCCGCGGCGCGGGCGAGCCCGACCCACTCGCGGATGCGATCGGCGCTGTAGTTCGAGATGGCCGTGTAGCGCACGAGGCCGTCCGAGACGAGGTCACCGAACGCGGCGACGGTCTCCTCCAGCGGCACGGTCGCGTCGTCGAAGTGCGCGTAGTAGAGGTCGAGCGTGTCGACCCCGAGCCGCTGAAGCGAGGCCTCGGCCGCGGCGCGGACGTTCTTCGCGGACAGTCCCTTGAACTCCGGATGCTGGCTGACCTTCGTCGCGACCACGACGTTCTCGGGCCGGCGCGAGGCGAGCCACTCGCCGATGATCCGCTCGCTGTCGCCGCCCGTGTTCCCGGGCACCCAGGCGCTGTACGCGTCGGCCGTGTCGATGAAATCGCCGCCGCCGGAATGGTACGCATCGAGAATCGCGAACGATGTCTCGCGGTCGGCGGTCCAGCCGAAGACGTTGCCGCCCAGCGAGAGAGGAAAGATGTCCAGGTCACTGATTCCGATACGAGTCATGTACAGCGCAAACGAGAGAGGGACTCGGATATTCCCCGATGACGCGAGATGACGAGCACGATGGCACCACCGGGTCGGAAGGGTGGTGTTCCGGGCCTCAGCCTCGGAAGTCCTCCGGATCCACGTCATCGAGAAAGTGCTTGAACTCGTCGACGCGCTGCTCTTCGTCCTCGTCCACGGTGATGTCGGGGACGCCGGCCTCCTCCATGACCTCGTCGGCCACCCACATCGGGGCGCCGACGCGCGAGGCCAGGGCGACGGCATCCGATGGCCGCGCGTCGATGACGCGCGTGCCCGCAGCCGTCGCCAACGTTATCTCGGCGTAGTAGGTGCCTTCTTCGAGACGGGTGATCTCGATGCGCTCCACGCTCGCCCCGACGCTCTCGAGAAGCGACCGCATGAGGTCGTGGGCGAGCGGGCGCGGCACCGGAGCGCCCTGCACCGCGACGAGGATCGAGGTCGCCTCCATCGTGCCGATCCAGACGGGCAGCACCTTCCCTTCGCCCGGCAGCGCGTCGACCGGCTTCACCAGCAGTACGTGCTGTCGCGTCTCGTCGAGGGCGACTGCGGCCACGCGTACCTGGACCATGCGCATTCCTTCCGGTCGAGGAGTCCTGCCATGGTAGGCACGCTCGGCGCTCCAGCGGGAGGGCGACGCCGAGCGGAGGGGCATCCATTCACAGGAATGGATATGGGCGCACTACGGTTGCAACCACCATGCAGCGCTTCGGAACCCTCTCGTTCGGCCACTACGGACCCCTCGGTGGAGGGCATCAGCTCACCGCCGGCGACTCGATTCTGCAGGCCATCGATCTCGCGCAGGGGATGGATGACCTCGGTGTCGACGGTGCGTATTTCCGCGTGCACCACTTCGCGCGGCAGCAGGCCTCCCCCATGCCGCTCCTGGCTGCGATCGCGGCCCGCACGCAGCACATCGAGGTCGGCACCGGCGTCATCGACATGCGCTACGAGAACCCGCTCTACCTCGCCGAAGAGGCCGCGGCCGTCGATCTGATCAGCGAAGGACGACTGGCGCTCGGCGTGAGCCGCGGCTCACCCGAGTCGGTCGTGCGGGGGTACGAGGCCTTCGGCTATACGGGGTCGCAGGACCCGCGCGGTGCCGACATCGCCCGCGAGCACTTCGACCTGTTCTTGCGGGCGATCGAGGGGGAGGGGCTGGCCGAGCGGGATGCCTCGTCGCCGTTCGGCGGCCCTTCGACAGTCGCGGGGATGCAGCGCATCGAGCCGCACTCCCCCGGCCTGCGCTCGCGCATCTGGTGGGGCGCGGGCAACCGCGAGTCCGCCGAATGGGCGGGCTCGATCGGCGTGAACCTGATGTCATCGACGCTGCTCACCTCCGCCGACGGTCGCCCGTTCGATGAGCTGCAGGCCGATCAGATCGAGGCGTTCCGTGCCGCATGGCGCGCCGCCGGTCATGCCGGCGAGCCTCGGACATCGGTGAGCCGCTCGATCTTTCCGCTCGTCACGGCCGAGGATCACATGTACTTCGGCGGTCGCCAGGACGGCGACCAGATCGGCGTCATCGATGGCATGCGCTCGACGTTCGGCAAGACGTACGCGGCCGAGCCGGACGTGCTCGTCGAACAGCTGCTTCAGGATGCCGCCATCCAGAGCGCCGACACGCTGATGCTCACGATCCCCAGCCAGCTGGGCGTCGAGTTCAACCTGCGCGTCGTCGAGACGTTCGCGAAGCACATCGCTCCGGCGCTCGGATGGGTCGGTACGCGGCCGTAACCCGCTCACCCTGCCCGGGTCAGCACAATGGCCGCCGGCATCCGTCGCACGATCGGCCGGAACGGGCGCGTCGCCAGCGTCGCCGCATCCGTGGGCTCGATGATCCGCGGCGCCGAACCCGCGAGTTCGCGGCCCCTCCATCTGATGCGAGCTCCCCCGGCCGCCACGACGTTGAGTGCCCAGTTGGTCTTCGCGCCCCACGGCAGTCCGATCAGGATGACGCCGCGATCGAGCGTGGGAATCACCGCGATCGGCGTCGCGTAGGCGGTGCCGGATCGTCGTCCGCGATGGTGGATCACGGCCCACAAGGGGATCCAGCGGCGGCCGGCTACCGCCAGCGCGACCACCTCGGTCGTCCGCACGAGCGCCTTCGGAGGGCCGGAGCGCCGGTTGGCGTCAGTCATGCCTCCAGGATGCTCCCCGAATCACGGCAGCACGAGCGGCAGCTCGCGAGTCGCATCCCAGGGTTCCGTCCAGCCGAGGCGGTCGAAGAGGCCGTC
>NZ_DATMIO010000029.1:0-10393 GCF_035554235.1 Microbacterium sp.
CAGCGCTCGAAGGTCAGCTCCGGCGGCAGCGGGGCTCCGGTCAGCACTTCGGCGGGCGAGCCGATCTCGGGGAGGGCCGACGTGCCGGGCGGTGCGGTGCGGGCGAGTGCGGCCGCCGCGCCGCTGGCGATCCCCATGAACGCCAGCTCGAGGGCGATGAGGCTCCAGAAACGCCGGGACGCCTCGTCACTTCGCGGTTCCTGAGCCTGCGTCGTCCTGAGCTTGTCGAAGGGTCGAAGCGCGCCCAGCCCCGGCGCGGCATCCTGGCCCAGCTTGCCGATGAGCCGGAGGCGGTACCACGCGCCGACGCCGATCGTGGCACGCGCAAAGCCCGAGATCGCCACGACGACGAAGGCGACGAGGGCGATGCTCGAGTAGCGGGTGAGGATGACGGCGATGCGCTCGCGCGACACGACGGGGCGCACCACGATCACCAGGATGAGGCCGCCCAGCCACACGGCGGCGGCGATGATGTGCAGCACGAGCGCCATGACCGCGGCGGTGTGGTTCTCCTCCGCGCCCGAGTGGCCCTGCGTCGCCATCGGAACGAGCGCCGCGATCGCCAGGATCGCGATGAACAGCGTCGGCGTCCACGAGCGCACGGCGAAGGTGAGCACGGTGAGCACGGCACCGGCGATGGTCGTGAGAAGCCAGGTGCGACCCAGCTCCGATTCGAGCAGGAACCGGCCGAGCTGCGCCCCGAAGACGGCGTCGGCGCTCGGGTTGGCGTTGAAGGCGTTGACGAACGTGAAGAAGCCCGTCGTCCCCGCCGCGACCGTGAAGACGGCTGCGCCGATGGATGCCGTGTCCAGCGCCGTGTCGAACTCGGGCTCGCCGGCCTTGAGCGCGAACAGCGCGAGCACCAGGGAGCCGACCATGCCCGCGGCGGCGAGGTTCACGACCAGCTGCGCGGCGGGGAGGCCCCATCGGACCACGGGCCCGGGGTCGGCGATCACGAGCGGCGCTGCCCCGCCTCCGATGGCGAGGCCCCAGATCAGGGTCGCGAATGCCACGGCGACCAGGAGCGCGGGGCCGGCGGCCCGCAGCGCGCGCGGCGGGCCCAGCCCCGAGGCTCCGCGCGGGGCGCCGGTGCCGTGGGGGGCGGGTGTGGGGATCACCCCTCAAGCCTAGGCTCCCGCTTCCGGGCGGGTAGCCCGTCGAGGCGTCGCGGTGGGTGCGCGTCGCGCCCGGGCGTGCGAAAGGGGGACGCCGCGGACGCGACATCCCCCCTTCGGCAGCCGTGCTACTTGACGGCGGCCTTGAGCTTGGAGCCCGCGGTGACCTTGACGCGCTTGCCCGCGGGGATCTTGATCTCCGCGCCGGTCTGGGGGTTGCGGCCCGTGCGCGCCGATGTGGCGACCTGCTCGAACGCGATCCAACCCGGGATCGAGACCTTGCTGCCCTTGGCGACCGCCTCGGAGACGGTGGAGAAGAGGGAGTCGAGAACGCCCGACACAGCGGCCTGGCTCTGACCCGTGGCGCTCGCGATGCTCGCAACCAGCTCGGTCTTGGTGATGGACTTGTCGGCCATGGTGGTCCTCCAGCGGCGACGATGGTGCCGCAGTTTCTTGCGGACCGGAGAACGGACGCCCCCCGGCTGGTCGATCGACCGCCTCGAATGTACCAACCTTTCCCCGGATTTCCGCGGATTTTCGAGGCTTATGACCGATTCGGTCGGCGTGTCGCCAGTGCCCGTGTGAATGGAGTGACAGAAGTGACGCATGTCCGGCCCTGCTTACTCGGCGCAAAGTGCGGGTGCTCTGGCGCGCGCACCCGCAGTTTGCGACGAGTGAGCGGCACCGGACGGCGTGGGCGGCTTTCAAGAAGGGCCGGGGATGCGGAAGGCCCGGAGTTCCGACGAACTCCGGGCCTTCCGATGCTTGCGCTGGTTGCTACCAGGACGACTTGGTCACACCGGGCAGCTCGCCCCGGTGGGCCATGTCGCGGAAACGCACACGCGAGATGCCGAACTTCGTGAGGACACCACGGGGGCGGCCGTCGATGACGTCGCGGGAACGCACGCGCACGGGCGACGCGTTCTTGGGGAGCTTCTGCAGGCCGATGCGAGCGGCTTCGCGCTGCTCGTCGGTGCTGGTCGGGTCGACGAGCGCCTTCTTCAGCTCCGCGCGCTTGGCGGCGTAGCGGTCGACGATCACCTTGCGCTGCTCGTTGCGAGCGATCTTGCTCTTCTTGGCCATTCTTAGCGCTCCTCGCGGAAGTCGACGTGCTTGCGCACTACGGGGTCGTACTTCTTCAGCACGATGCGGTCGGGGTTGTTGCGACGGTTCTTGCGGGTCACGTAGGTGTACCCGGTGCCCGCCGTGGAACGGAGCTTGATGATCGGACGTACGTCCTGAGCCTTCTTGGCCATTAGAGCTTCACACCCTTCGCCTTGAGGTCACGGACGACGGACTCGATGCCCCGGGCGTCGATGACCTTGATGCCCTTGGCCGACACGTTGAGCTTGATGTTGCGGCCCAGCGACGGCACGAAGTACGTCTTCTTCTGCACGTTCGGGTCGAAGCGGCGCTTCGTCCGGCGGTGCGAGTGGCTGATTGCGTGACCGAAGCCGGGAACAGCTCCAGTCACCTGGCACACTGCTGCCATAGTGATTTCTCCTTCAATACCGTGAGACCGGACGGCCTCACCCAAGATCCCTTGTCTGTCCGCGCACCCCGCAGAAATCCAGCCCTTCGACAAGCTCGGGCGGGAGAGGTGGGGGTATGCAGGCGAACTGCGCGCGTGGAAGGCGCGCAGACAAAGAGTCAGTCTAGCACGGGGGTGGCACCGCCCGCCGCGCCTGACCCGGCGCCACGCCCCTGACGCCGCCCGGACGCGCCACTCGCCACCGGGCTCGCCCCGGCTCCACGCCCCGGGCGGAAGGCCGAGACCGTCGGGTCCCCGGCGATCCAGAACCGCCACGGGTAGGCATCCGTGCCGGCAACGCCGGCGACACCCACCCGCGGCCCGCTCGCGACCGAAGCGAGCGGCTCGTCGAGCAGCTCCAGCGAGGCCACGGCACCGGCGAGCGGGTTCCCCGAGACGGCGTCGATGCCGTTGTGGATGCCGTGGCGGAGGCCGACCGCATCGCCGAGCCGGCCCGGTCCGCGCGCCAGGTCGCGGGGGGTGCGAACGACCCCGCGTTCGGCGCGCCGCCGGGCGGCGACATCCCGCCCCTCGACGACCTCGCCGCCGCGGAGCAGTATTCCGCCCGCGACGCCCTCGGGCCCGCAGACGACGTTGACGCACGAGTGGATGCCGTGACTGAGGTAGACGTACAGATGACCGGGCTCGCCCCACATCACGGCGTTGCGGGCCGTCGGGCCCATGCGGGCGTGCGAGCCGGGGTCGGCCACGTCGCCGGTGCCGAGCCCGTGGTAGGCCTCGACCTCGGTGATCCGCACCGTGACGGTGCCGTCGGGCAGCACCGTCGTGAGGTGGGCCCCCAGCAGCCGCGGCGCCACCTGCACCGGAAGTCCCGCGACGTCCGCGCGCGTGACCGGCCGGTGCGCGCTCATACTCGCCCACCCGCACGGGCCCCGCTCACACGTGCCCCGCTCACACCGGCCCCACGGCGCACCACGAGATGCCCGACCCCGTCAGGGCGACGACCTCCTTGCCGGTGCCGAGCTCGACGACGTGCGTCTCGAGCCGGCCGGGAAGCGGCTGCAGGTAGCCGTCGTAGGGGTTCTCGACCAGATCGGGCGCGACGAGCACCGCCGCGTACCGCCCGCTCGGCGAAACGCACGTCTGCAGCACGCCGTCGGAGACCGGCACGTCGAGCAGCGTCGACACGGCGCCATCGTCGCCGACGAGCACGATGGACTGCGCGATCGGCAGGCCGGCGGCATCCCGCGCGGAATACAACCGCACGGTGCCGCCCCCGGGAACGGGGGCCACCGACCCCGGCACGCCGAGCGCGTCCTCGCCTTCGGCGGGAACGACGGGCTGCTCGCTCGCGTCGGTGAGGTCGATGACGCGCAGGCCGTCGAGGCGCTCGACGACGGCCTGGTAGGTGCCGACCGTGATCCCGTCGATCGTGAGCGCGGCGCCGAGCGCCGTGGGGTCGCCCTCGGTGGTCGGATCGGTGAGCATCAGGTCGCCGGCGAAGTCGATGAGCAGCACCGCGGTCGCCTCGGGAACGAACTGCCACTCGACGACACTCGGCTCCACCCCGGCGATTTCGAGCGCCACGGGCTCGGCATCCGGATCACGGAGGGACTGCGTGAACACCACGCTCTCGCGACCCGTGTTCTCGTCGAGGTCGCGGTCGGAGTACGTGTAGCCGACGAGATCGCCCCGGCCCGACACCTGCAGGCTCGTGACGAACCCCTCGCCGGGCAGGGTGAGTTTCCGGGCGTCGCCGCCCTCGAGATCGGTGACCAGGATCGCGGAGGTGTCGTCCTCGAGCACCGAGACGACGAGCCGGTCGCCGCTGACCTTGAAGTCCTCGATGTCGGGGTGCGTGTACACGGGCACCGCCCGCTCGCCGGTGAGGTCGGAGCGGAAGATCGCGTCGTCGCCGGTCGCGCTGCGCTGCAGCAGGAACACCTCGGCCGGAGGGGTGCGGAAATCCGTCGTGAGTGTGGAGGCGGGTCCACCCCCGACGGACTCGACCCCGGCGACCGTGACCGTGTACTCCGTGTCGTCGCGGAGCGGCACGGTGAAGCGGATGCCGACTCCTCGGCCCGAGGCATCCACCGTGAACGGCACCTCGGGTTCGACGCTCACCTGGTCGGCGGCGACGGGCTCGAGCGCCTGATTCGCGGTGAGGATCATGCGAGAACCGGATGCCGTGGCCGCCGCCGCGGCATCGACCTGCACTCCCGTGAGCCGCGGACCCTGCGCGAGCGTCAGGGCGGCGCCGGTGATGCTCAGCACCGCGAGGAGGCCGATCACGATCGCGAAGGCGCCGACGTATCCGCGCTTGCGGCGGGCCCGGGCGCGCGAGCGCCGGGAAGGATCGGCGCTCACGAGTGCGCCCCGTCCGCAGGCATCGGGGTCGACTCAGTATTCATACGGATCCGCGGGCTCGGGGACGGCGGTGACGGTCGCCGGCTCGATCACGAGGGTGCCGTCGGCGCCCGTGCGCACCGTGCCGTCGAGCTCGACCCAGTCGCCGACCTCGTGCTCGGACTCCCACCCCGGCGACAGGACGGGCAGGGCCGCGGGCTGGGCATCGATGACGCAGTGGGTGATGACGAGACGGGTCAGCCGCACGGAGTCGGGGTCGTCGGGATCGGGGGTGAGGAATCCCGTAAGCTTCACCGACTCGCCCTCGAAGGTGTCGGGGTGGGTCGACGTCGCGAACACCGTGGCCCATTCGCCGATGCCGAACGAGCTCGTATCGCCCGAGGTCGCGAGGGTCACGGAATCCATGCCCGCGAACAGGGGCGGCGCGCCGACGTCGCGCGCCATGGCGAGTTCGACCGAGAGGGATGCCGGGGGCAGCACGAGCGCGGCGACCGTGATGCCCGAGGCCAGCACGCCGCCCGTGACCGTGGCCACGATCGCGAGCGCGCGCCGGGGCGCCAGCATCACCGTCTCGGCCTCGCGGTCAAGCTCCTCGCGGTCAAGGTCGCCGTGATCAACGTGCTCGCTGCCGTGGTCGTGGTCGCTGCCGTGGTCGTGCTCACGGTGGTCGTGCGCGTGGGCGATGCCGTGCGGCACATCGCCGTGATCGTGGCCATGGTCGGCTTCGGCGCCGAGGGGAACCAGAAAGGTGGCGACGGTTCCGACGAGCGCGAGCACGGCCATGCTGACGGCGAACCACGCCGAGTCGGGGTTGATGTACAGGGCGAGCTGCCCGCCCAGGGCGAGTCCGATCGTGACCACCGCGAGGCACGCGGTGACCCCGACCCCCAGCCATCGGGCGGCGACCCATTCCGCCCTACGCAAGGAGGTTCACCCCGATCCCGATCGCGAATGCCGCCAGCAGCACGATCGTCACGACGCCGGCGAGGGCGCGCGTCGTGAACGTCGTGCGCATGAGCGCCAGCATCTTGACGTCGATCAGGGGGCCGACGAGCAGGAAGACGACGAGCGATCCAGGCGAGAACGTCGAGCCGAACGACAGCGCGAAGAACGCGTCGACGTTGGAGCAGATCGCGACCGTCATCGCGAGCGCGGTCATCGTGGCGATCGAGAGCACGGGGTTGGAGCCGATCGCGAGCAGGGTGTCGCGGGGGATGAGCACCTGCACCGCCCCGGCGATCGCCGAGCCGATGACGAGGGCGGGCATCACCGCGCGCAGTTCGATGATGAACTGCGCGAGGCTGCGGCGCCCGCGCCCGCCGGTCTCGCCTGGTTCCTGAGCCTGTCGAAGGACGATGTCGCACGTGGCACGGAAGCGATCGGTGAGCAGCCCGTCCGGGTCGGGGTGCCGGCTGTAGAGCCACCCGATGAGGTTCGCGATCGCGTAGCCGCCGAGCAGGCGTGCGATCAGGATGCCGTTATCCCACCCGAAGGCGGCGTGCGTGGTGAGGATGACGATGGGGTTGACGATCGGCGCGGCGATGAGGAATGTCAAGGTCTCGGGCACGCTGAATCCGCGCATCAGCAGCCCACGGGCGAACGGCACATTGCCGCACTCGCACACAGGCACCAGCATCCCGAGCAGCGACAGCACCATGCGGCGGGCCCATGCCCGGCGCGGCATCCATCGCTCGATGGCGCCCGGCGGCACCCACACCTGCACGACGATCGACAGCAGTACGCCGAGCACGACGAAGGGCAGCGACTCGATCAGCACGCTGATCGCGAGGGTCATGCCGTCCTGTGCGCGAGTCGGAAGCGACGCGGGGAAGAGCTGGGGGGCGAAGCGATCGATCAGGAAGAGCGCCGCCACCACGACGGCTCCGATGCCGAGGCCGATCGCCGCGGGTGCCGCGCCCCGAGGCGCTCGCGGCGCGCCGGCGCGACGATCGTTGGCGGGCAGCGCCGTCGTGCTCTGCCGAGTCACGCTCCCTCGGCGGCCTTCGCGCAGGCGGCGCACAGGCCGAAGATGTCCACGACGTGCTCGGCCGCGGTGAAACCGTGCTCGGCGGCCGTGCGGCGAGCCCACGCCTCCACCTCGGTCGCCTCGATCTCGACCGTCAGCCCGCACGAGCGGCAGATGAGGTGATGGTGGTGTCCGGGCGAGATGCACGCGCGGTAGAGCGCCTCGCCGTCCGGGCTCTGGAGTGAGTCGGCCTCGCCCGCAGCGGCAAGACCCGAAAGCGTGCGGTACACCGTGGCGAGGCCGATTCCGGTGTTGTCGTCGCGCAGGGCCGCGTGCAGGCTCTGGGCGCTCACGAAGCCACGCGCATCGGCGAGCGCGTCGCGCACTCGCTCGCGCTGCCAGGTGTTGCGCTGAGCCATGAGTGCAGTTTAGGCGGCGAGCCTGGGCGAAGCCTTGGCGGGTGCGGCGCCGGGTCGCACCCGGTCGCGGCGCCAGGCGATGAGGCGGCACACGACGTAGATGAGGAACGAGATCGTCGTGATGTAGGGACTTACGGGCAGCGTGCCGGCGATGGCGATCAGGATGCCGCCCACGGCCGACACGAAGCCGAAGAGCGCCGACAGCAGGGGCACTGAGAGCGGTCCGGAGGCCACGCGCATCGCCGCGGCCGCCGGCGTGACGAGCAGGGCCATCACCAGCAGCGCACCGATGATGTGCACCGCGACGGCGACGATGAGCCCGAGCAGCAACATGAAGCCGAGCGACACGGCTGTCGTCGGCACCCCGCGAGCGGCAGCGGACTGGGGGTCGAGCGAGTCGAAGCGAAGCGGCCGCCAGATGAGGAAGATGCCCAGCAGCACGACGACGCTGATGCCGATCAGCCAGCCCAGCTGTCCGGTCTGCACCGACACGATCTGCCCGGTGAGCAGGCTGAACCGGTTCGAGCTTCGGCCGTTGTAGAGCGAGAGGAACAGGATGCCGAGGCCCAGTCCGAACGGCATGAGCACGCCGATGATGGAGTTGCGGTCGCGGGCTCGTGCGCCGAGCCACCCGATGAGGGCCGCCGCGATCAGGGAACCGATGATCGAGCCGGTGACGACGTCGACGCCGATGAGCAGCGCGGCCGCGGCGCCGGCGAACGACAGTTCGCTGATGCCGTGCACGGCGAACGCCATGTCGCGCTGCATGACGAAGACCCCGACGAGACCGCCGACGAGTCCGAGCACCGCGCCGGCCCAGACGGAGTTCGCCACGAGCGCGAGAATCTGGCCGTAGACGGGCAGGCCGCCGAACATGGCGTTCCAGACGGCGTCCCAATTCATCCGTGCACCTCGTCGTTCATTCGTGCGCCGCGTCGTTCATTCGTGCACCTCGTCGTGATGGTGGTGGGAGTCCTCGGCATCGGGCGCGCCCACGACCACCAGGCGGTCGCCGGCGCGCAGCACGAACACGGGGGCACCGTAGAGCTCCGAGAGCGTCCGGGAGTTGAGCACCTCGTCGGGGGTGCCCAGTGTGAAGGCGCCGTTCGCGAGGTAGAGGATGCGGTCCACCTTGCTCAGCACGGGATTGATGTCGTGCGTGACCAGCAGCACGGCCGCGTTCTGCTCGCGGCGGTGGCGGTCGATGAGCCCGACGACGGCCTGCTGGTTGGCGAGGTCGAGGCTCGTGAGCGGCTCGTCGCACAGCAGCAGCCCTGGTTCGTCGGCGAGCGCCTGGCCGATGCGCAGCCGCTGCTGCTCGCCGCCCGAGAGCAGTCCGACGGGGCGATCGGCGAACTCCCGGGCGCCGACCGCGTCGATGAGCGCCTCGGCCCGGGCGGCGTCGCCGCGACGAGGGAACGGAAGCCCGAAGCGGTGGCCGTTGACGCCGAGCGTCACGAGATCTCGGCCGCGCAGCGCCGTCTCGCGGGGAAGTGGACGGGACTGCGGGACGTAGCCGATGCGGCGGTTGCCGTGCGCCCGCACATCCTCGCCGAGCACCGAGATCGAGCCGGCACTCAGCTGCTCGAGTCCGAGGATCGCCCGCAGCAGGGTGGTCTTGCCCGAGCCGCTCGGGCCCAGCACCGCGATCAGCTCGCCGGGCTCGACCCGCAGGTCGAGTCCGGACCACAGCTCTCGGTCGGCGCGTCGCAGCGCGGCGTCCGTGATCTGCAGCGTCGGCACTGCGGGCGTCGGCACTGCGGGCGTCACGCCGCCAGGGCGCCTGCCAGCGCCGCGATGTTCTCCTGCATCCACGAGATGTAAGTCTGCCCCTCGGGAAGCGTTTCCGAGAACGCGATGACCGGGATGCCGCGGGCCTCGGCGTCGTCGACGATCTGGGTCGTCTCGGCTCCGCCGGTCTGCGTGTTCGTGATCACCACGCGCACGTCGCCGCTCTCGAGCAGGCCGAGCGACTCGAGCAGCGTGGCGGGCGGGACATCCTGGCCCTCCTCGACCGCTTCGCTGAAATCCTCCGGGGTCACGTTCTCGAGTCCGGCGGCGGCGAGCAGGTACCCCGGGACGGGCTCGGTCGCGAACACCTTGGCGCCGCCGTCGGCGGCATCGATCTCATCGAGGGATGCCTCGAGCTCGGCGATCTGGCCGATGAAGCCCTCGGCGTTCTTCTGGATGGTCGCGGCGTCGTCGGGCAGCAACTCGGAGAGCTCGCCGGCGATGGCCTCGGCAGCGTGCTCGATCGTGTGCGGGTCGTACCAGACGTGCTCGTTGAACCCCTCGATGTGCTCGTGCGGCGCGCCCTCGTCTGAGGCGTGGTCGTCGTGGCCCTCTTCGGTCTCAGCGGAATCGGCGTCGTCGGTGTGGCCTTCGTTGCCGGGGTAGTCGTGCGAGTACTCCGCCGCGGTGAGCACGTGCGCGTCGCTTCCGCTCGATTCGATGAGCGCATCGACGAACGCGTCGTAGCCGCCGCCGTTCTCGATGATCAGATCGGCGTTCGTGACCGTGAGCTGGTCCTGCGCGCTCGGCTCGAAGGAGTGCGGGTCCTGAGATGCCGAGTCGATGATCGAGGTGACCTCGATCAGGTCGCCGCCGATCTCCTCCGCGATCTGGCCGTACACGTTGGTCGAGGCGACGACGCTGACCTGATCGCCGGCCGCGGCATCGCCCGCCGGAGCATCGCCCGGGGCGCAGCCGGCGAGAGCGAACACGGTCGCGAGTGAAGCGGTCACGGCAAGAGTCGATCGGAAGTTCATGCCCCCAGGGTATGTCTATTGATAATCATTCTCAAATCGGCCCCAGAGCGCGTCGTGACCGGGCACTGACCGGATGGGCGATGTGCCGTGCGACCTCGCTAGCTCGCCGGGCGCAGCTGTCGACGATTCACGTACTCAAGTCTGCGCTTGCGTTCACGCAGACTTGAGCGCCCGCCGGCGCCGGCCTAGCTACCCACGATTCAGGTACCCAAGTCTGCGCTTAGGTAAGCGCAGACTTGAGTACGTTAAGAGAGAACATAGGCGTC
>NZ_DATMIO010000030.1:0-37127 GCF_035554235.1 Microbacterium sp.
GGTGAGGACGCCGGCGACGCCCTGGTGAAGCATCCGGATGTTCCGCTCATCTCCTTCACCGGCGAAAGCAGCACCGGGCAGCTGATCTTCGGCAACGCGGCTCCGTTCCTCAAGGGGCTCTCGATGGAGCTCGGGGGCAAGTCTCCCGCCGTGGTCTTCGCGGATGCAGACCTCGAGGCGGCGGTCGATGCGACCATCTTCGGGGTGTTCTCCCTCAACGGCGAGCGCTGCACCGCGGGCAGCCGCATCCTCGTCGAGCGTTCCGTGTACGACGAGTTCGTGGAGCGCTACGCCGCGCAGGCCTCCCGTGTCGTCGTCGGCTATCCGCACGAGAAGGCCACCGAGGTCGGTGCGCTCGTTCACCCCGAGCACTTCGAGAAGGTCATGAGCTACGTCGAACTCGGCAAGACCGAGGGCCGGCTCGTGGCCGGCGGCGGGCGCCCCGACGGCTTCCCGACCGGCAACTTCGTGGCCCCGACGGTCTTCGCGGATGTCGCCCCCGACGCCCGGATCTTCCAGGAGGAGATCTTCGGACCCGTCGTCGCGATAACCCCGTTCGACACCGACGAAGAGGCGCTCGCCCTCGCGAACGGCGTGAAGTACGGCCTCGCGGCCTACGTCTGGACGAGCGACCTGAAGCGCGCGCACAACTTCTCGCAGGCGATCGAGGCGGGCATGGTGTGGCTCAACTCGAACAACGTGCGCGACCTCCGCACCCCGTTCGGCGGGGTGAAGGCCTCGGGGCTCGGCCATGAGGGCGGTTACCGCTCGATCGACTTCTACACCGACCAGCAGGCCGTGCACATCACGCTCGGCGAGGCCCACAACCCCACCTTCGGGCGCCGGACCACCTAGGCGCGCAGTGCCGAATCGAAACAAGCGAGGACGCTGACCATGAGCAACCCCATCCCCACCCCGACCGTCCCGGCCCCCGACATCCTGCGCTGCGCGTACATGGAGATCGTCGTGACCGACCTCCAGGCATCCCGCGATTTCTACGTCGACGTGCTCGATCTGATCGTCACGGAAGAGGACGAGAACGCCGTCTACCTGCGCTCGTTCGAGGAGTTCATCCACCACAACCTGGTGCTGCGCAAGGGCCCGATCGCCGCGGTCGCCGCCTTCTCGTACCGCGTGCGCAGCCCGCAGGACCTCGATAGGGCCGTCGCGTTCTACGAAGAGCTCGGATGCCGCGTCGAGCGCCGCGCCGCGGGCTTCACGAAGGGCATCGGCGACTCGGTGCGCGTCGAGGACCCGCTCGGCTTCCCGTACGAGTTCTTCTACGACGTCGAGCACGTCGAGCGGCTCGCGTGGCGCTACGACCTCTACACGCCGGGGGCGCTCGTGCGCCTCGACCACTTCAACCAGGTCACCCCCGATGTGCCGCGCGCGGTTGCGTACATGGAAGACCTCGGGTTCCGGGTGACGGAGGACATCCAGGACGATGAGGGCACCGTGTACGCGGCGTGGATGCGGCGCAAGCCCACCGTGCACGACACGGCGATGACGGGCGGTGACGGTCCCCGCATGCACCACATCGCGTTCGCGACGCACGAGAAGCACAACATCATCGCGATCTGCGACAAGCTCGGCGCCCTGCGCCGTTCCGACGCGATCGAGCGGGGCCCGGGCCGGCACGGCGTCTCGAACGCGTTCTACCTGTACCTGCGCGACCCCGACGGGCACCGCGTCGAGATCTACACGCAGGACTACTACACCGGCGACCCCGACAACCCGGTCGTCACTTGGGATGTGCACGACAACCAGCGCCGCGACTGGTGGGGCAACCCCGTCGTTCCGTCGTGGTACACCGATGCATCCACCGTTCTCGACCTCGACGGCAACCCGCAGCCCGTCACCGCCCGCACCGAGACCAGCGAGATGGCGGTGACGATCGGCGCCGACGGGTTCTCGTACACCCGCGCCGGCGACGCGCCGGACGACCTCCCGACCTGGAAGCAGGGCGAGTACAAGCTGGGCAACCAGCTCTGACCCACACCCTGCGCGAGACTTCACTTACGCACCTTCCCGGGGGCGTTTTAGGTGCGTAAGTGAAGTCTCGCGCAGGGGAGAAGGACCGAAAGGAATACGGATGCTGGATGAGGGCACCATTGCCGCGATCGCCGACGAGCTCGCCGCGGCCGAGCGGGACCGGAAGACGGTCCCGCTGCTGACCGCCCGGTATCCGGGCATGACGGTCGAGGACTCGTACGCCGTGCAGAAGGTGTGGCGGGAGCGCGGCATCGCGGCCGGCCGGCATCCGGTGGGCCGCAAGATCGGCCTCACCTCGAAGGTGATGCAGGTCGCGACCGGCATCAGCGAGCCCGACTACGGGGCGATCTTCGCCGACATGGTGTTCGAGAGCGGTGCGGTCATCGAACACGGCCGCTTCTCGAACGTGCGCATCGAGGTTGAACTCGCTTTCGTGCTCGGCGAGGCGCTCGAGGGTCCCGACGCGACGCTGTTCGACGTGCTGCGCGCGACGGAGTACGTCGTCCCCGCGCTCGAGATCCTGAGCTCCCGCATCGAGATGCCGGGCCGCACGATCGTCGACACGATCAGCGACAACGCGGCGATGGGCGGCATGGTCTACGGGGGCAATCCGGTGACGATCGGCGAGGTCGACCTGCGCTGGGTCTCGGCGCTGCTGTACCGCAACGAGACGATCGAGGACTCCGGCGTCGCCGCCGCGGTGCTCAACCACCCGGCCAACGGCGTGGCGTGGCTCGCGAACAAGCTCGCGGCGCACGGCACGCGCCTCGAAGCGGGCGAGATGATCCTCGCCGGCTCGTTCACCCGGCCCATGTGGGTCGAGCAGGGCGACACCGTGCACGCCGACTACGGACCGCTCGGAACCATCTCGTGCAGATTCGTGTGAACGCCCCGGGCTCGGCCGGGCGTTCCGCAGAAAGGCAACAATGCCGCTTCGTCTAGCCCCTACGTTCCGCGATCGCCTGGCCGAGGCATCCCGCCCCCTCGCGGGCATGTGGGTGTGCTCGGGGTCACCTCTCGTCGCCGAGATCGCGGCCGGTTCGGGCCTCGACTGGCTGCTCATCGACACGGAGCACTCCCCCAACGGGCTCGAATCGACGCTCGCGCAGCTGCAGGCCGTCGCCGCCTATCCGATCACCCCGCTCGTGCGGGCGCCGATCGGGGATGTCGTCCTGGTCAAGCAGCTGCTCGACCTGGGCGCGCAGAATCTGCTGATCCCGATGGTGTCATCGGCCGAACAGGCGCGTGAGATGGTGGCCGCCGTTCGATACCCGCCACACGGTGTGCGGGGTGTGGGCAGCGCGCTGGCCCGAGCCGCCCGCTGGAACCGCGTCGGCGACTACCTGTCCGAGGCCGACTCGCACGTGTCGCTGTTCGTGCAGATCGAGACGGTCGCCGGCGTCGAGGCGGCCGGGGAGATCGCCGCGGTGGACGGCGTCGACGGGGTCTTCGTCGGCCCCTCCGACCTCGCGGCATCGATGGGGCTGCTCGGTCAGCAGACGCATCCGGATGTCGAGGCCGCCGTCTTGCGCGCGTTCGACGATGTGGGGGTCACCGGCACGCCCGTGGGTGTCAACGCCTTCGACCCGGCGGTCGCAGACCGGTACCTCGCGGCGGGTGCGTCGTTCATCCTCGTCGGGGCGGATGTCTCCCTCCTGGCCCGGGGGTCGGAGGCCCTCGCCGCCCGTTTCGGCGCGACCGGTCACGGCGAGCGCGAGAGCTACTGACCGACCCGCCGTCGCGGCATGGCACGCTGGGACCATGGCATCCATCGAGCTCCCCCAGCGCAGCGTCGCCAGCACGATCACCCTCAACGTCACTGAACCCGCCGAGCTCGTGTTCTCGGTCGCGGCCGGGGCGGGCTACTCCCCGTCGCAGGAGTGGGTGAACGCGAGCCTCGACGGCAGCCGGATCGACGCCGCGGAACTCATCGACGCACACGGCACGCGCCTGCACCGCGTCACATCCCCCGCCGGTGCGCTGCGATTCGACTACTCGGCGACGATCCCCGGGGCGGCGCCGGTCGAGGACGAGGACCCCACCGACCTCATCCGCTACCTGCGCCCGAGCCGCTACGCCGAGTCCGATTCGCTCGGGCCCACGGCCACGGCCGAGTTCGACGGGATCACGGATGCCGCCGAGCTGCTCCACTCGGTCTCCTCCTGGGTCGGCACGCGCCTGGCCTACGTCAGCGGATCGAGCCTGCCCACCGATGGGGCGGTGCGCACCCTGCTCTCCCGCCAGGGCGTGTGCCGCGATTTCGCCCACCTCACGGTCGGTCTGCTGCGCGCGCTGAACGTTCCGGCCCGACTCGCCTCGGTGTACGCCCCCGGCCTCTACCCGATGGACTTCCATGCCGTCGCCGAAGCCCACGTCGAGGGCGGATGGCACGCCGTGGATGCGACGACGCTCGCGCCACGCCAGACGCTCGTGCGCATCGCGACGGGCCGGGATGCCGCGGACACGGCCTTCCTGACGGTGCTCTCCGGCCGCGTCGACCTCGGGCAGATCACGGTCACCGCGGTCGCCGACACGCTGCCCTACGACGACGTGACGCAGCTGGTCAGGCTCGGCTGACGCCCCCCGGCGGGAGAGCTGGGCCCGGCTGGCGAGGCAGCCACCCGCGTGGCAACGTAGTAGGCATGAAGACGTGGGTCGTGCGGTTCCTCTCGCTGCTGGTGTTCAACATCCTCGTGCTGCTCGTGATCGGATGGCTCACTCCCGCGCGCGTCGGCTGGTCGGCGCTCTGGGCGGGCGTCGTCCTGACGGCGGCCACGATCTGGGTGAAGCCGGTCGTGCACGCCTGGTTCACGAAGGCGGCGGCGAAGTCCGCGTCGCAGCGCACCAGGGCCGGCGAGAAGCTCATCGAGTTCGCGATCGTCTACGTCGTCGCGCTTGTGCTCTGGGTGCTCGTGATCCTTCTCTCCGGTGTGAACGTGGGCGGCTTCTTCTGGGGCTACGTGCTGCCCCCGCTCATCCTGCTCATCGGCTGGGCGGTCTACGCGGCGATCGACGACCGGGTCGAGGGGCATGCCGGCGCCCTCTACGACAAGGCCACCGGGTCGGTGAAGGGGTCGACGGATGCCGCGGCCCCGCGGGTCGATTCTCCCCAGGCGACGGCGGCCCGTGCCGAGCTCGACGACGGGCTCACCGCCGAGCAGCGCAAGATGCTCGACGAACTCGGGTAGGCGCGCGCACCCCGGTTCGGGATGAGCGGTTCGGGAGGATCCCCGACCCCATCCCTCAGCCGGCGGCGCGCTCCGCGGCCTCGACCACGTTCGAGACGAGCAGCGCCCGGGTCATCGGCCCGACTCCCCCGGGGTTCGGCGAGAGCCATCCGGCCACCTCGGCGACCGCGGGATCGACGTCGCCCGCGAGCTTCGCCCGGCCCGACTCGGTGGTTCCCACGCGCGTGACACCCACATCGAGCACGGCCGCACCCGGCTTGATCCAGTCGGCCTGCACGAGGTGCGGCTGACCGACGGCCGCGATCACGATGTCGGCCCGGCGGACCTCGCCCGCGAGGTCGACGGTGCGCGAGTGCGTCAGCGTGACGGTCGCGTCGGTGCCCTTGCGGGTCAGCAGCAGACCGAGCGGGCGACCGACAGTGACGCCGCGACCGATCACGGTCACGTGCTTGCCCGCGATCGCGACTCCGTGCCGCGTGAGCAGCTCGATGATGCCGGCGGGTGTGCACGGCAGCGGTGCCTCGACGGCGGCGGCCGGGTCGACCCCGAGCACGAGGCGTCCGAGGTTCGTCGGATGCAGACCATCGGCGTCTTTGGCGGGGTCCACCAGCTCGAGGATCGCGTTCTCGTCGATGCCCTTGGGCAGCGGCAGCTGCACGATGAAGCCGGTCACCGCGGGGTTCTCGTTGAGGGCCCGCACGGCATCCGCGATCTCGTCGAACGTGGCCGATGCCGGCAGCTCGACCTGGATCGACGCGACGCCCACCTCGGCGCAATCGCGGTGCTTGCCGGTGACATACGAGCGCGAGCCCGGGTCATCGCCTACGAGGAGCGTCCCAAGGCCGGGCACGATGCCGCGGGCGGCGAGCGCCGCGACCCTCTCGGTCAGTTCGGTCTTGATCGCCGTCGCGGTCGCGACGCCATCGAGCTTCTGCGCTGTCATGGTTGATCCTTCTCTCGGGGTGATCGCCCGCCCATCGGCACTCCCGGCCGGGCTGAGCCCGGCTGGGACTGGGGCGGGTCGCGGGGGCTACTGGGCCAGGTCGGGGTACAGGGGGAAACGGGCCGTAAGGGCGGCGACGCGGGCGCGGAGCGCCTCGACATCGACGTTCGGCAGCAGCGCGAGCGCGATGATGTCGGCGACCTCGGTGAACTCCTCGTCGCCGAAGCCTCGCGTCGCGAGCGCCGGCGTGCCGATGCGCAGGCCCGACGTCACCATCGGGGGACGCGGGTCGTCGGGGACGGCGTTGCGGTTGACCGTGATGTGGATGTCGTGCAGCAGGTCTTCGGCCTGCTTGCCGTCGATCTCGGCGTTGCGGAGATCGACGAGCACGAGGTGCACGTCGGTGCCGCCCGAGCGGATCGAGATGCCCGCGTCGGCGACATCCTGCTGTGTCAGCCGCTCCGCGACGATGTGCGCGCCGCGAAGCGTGCGCTCCTGGCGGTCTTTGAACTCCGGCGTGGCGGCGAGCTTGAACGCCGTGGCCTTGGCCGCGATGACGTGCATGAGCGGCCCGCCCTGCTGACCCGGGAAGACGGCGGTGTTGATCTTCTTGGCCAGGTCGGCGTCGTTGGTCAGGATGAAGCCCGAGCGGGGCCCGCCGATCGTCTTGTGCACCGTCGAGGAGACGACATGCGCGTGCGGCACCGGGCTGGGGTGCACACCGGCGGCGACGAGCCCGGCGAAGTGGGCCATGTCGACCCAGAGCAGGGCGCCGACCTCATCGGCGATCTCGCGGAAGCGCGCGAAATCGAGCTGGCGCGGATACGCGGACCAGCCGGCGATGATGACCTTCGGCTTGTGCTCGAGCGCGAGGCGGCGCACCTCGTCCATGTCGATCAGCGACGTCTCGAGGTCGACCCCGTACGCGACGATGTTGTAGAGCCGGCCGGAGAAGTTGATCTTCATGCCGTGCGTGAGGTGACCTCCCTGGTCGAGCGAGAGGCCGAGCAGGGTGTCGCCGGGGCGTGCGATCGCGTGGAGGACGGCGGCGTTCGCGGTGGCGCCGGAGTGCGGCTGCACGTTCGCGAACTTCGCGCCGAAGAGCGCCTTGGCGCGCTCGATGGCCAGTTCCTCCGCGACATCCACCTCTTCGCAGCCGCCGTAGTAGCGACGGCCGGGGTAGCCCTCCGCGTACTTGTTGGTGAGCACCGAACCCTGCGACTGCAGCACCGAGACGGGCACGAAGTTCTCGGAGGCGATCATCTCGAGGAACCCGCGCTGGCGGTCGAGCTCGCGCTCGAGCACCTGAGCGATCTCGGGATCGACTTCGGAGAGGGGGGCGTTGAAGAACGGGTCGGTCACAGCGTGTGCTCCTTGACGACGGCTCGGTGTTTCGATACGCCGCTTCGCGGGCACTCGACAACCGTGATGGGTGTGCCATCGGCCCAGGCGTGCGGTCGAATGCCGTGTCGGTCGCTTCCCGGTGGTGTCCCACCTCAACGCCAGTCGCGACCCCCTGAGCATACCGGATCGGCCACTGCTAGGCTGACGGCACCTGGTTTGTTAGGACTCTTTACATGACGCGTCGCCGAGGACTCCTCGCAGCCGGCCTGACTCTCGGGGCCGTGCTGGCGGCGTGCTCCCCCACGGCCGAGAATGGAGCCACTGTGTCGCAGCCCACCCTCGTACCCGCCCCGACGAACGTCGAGTTCGGCCCCTCGGCCGCGCCCTTCGTGCTCCCGGGAGAGAACCGCGACGAGGCGATCGAGGCGGCGCTCGACGCGGTGGACGAACGGCTCGTCGAGGATGCCGCGCTCGGCGCCGAGGGATACCGGCTCTCGGTGACCGCCGGCGGCGCCCGCTCCGAGGCCACGACGGAGGCCGGCCTGTTCTATGCGCGGCAGAGCCTCATCCAGCTCGTCGCACGCGTGGGCGAGGGATGGGCCGTGCCCGCGGCATCCATCGTCGACGTGCCGCGCTTCGCCTACCGCGGGATCATGCTCGATGTCGCCCGGCACTTCTTCCCCGTCGAGACGATCATGGCCTGCATCGACCGCGCCGCGAGCCTCAAGCTCAACGCGCTGCACCTGCACCTCTCCGACGACCAGGGCTGGCGCATCCACATCGATTCCTGGCCGAGCCTCACGGCCGCCGCATCGGGCACGTCTGCCGGCGGCGACACGGGCGGCTTCTACACGAAGCACGACTATCGCGACATCGTGGCGTATGCGGCCTCCCGCCACATGATCGTGGTACCCGAGATCGATGTCCCGAGCCACTCGCACGCCGTCTCCGTGGCATACCCGGAACTATCGGAACCGCTCGTCGTCTCCGACGGCATCCGCGCGCAGTCGGCGGCGCTCGGCCAGGACCTGCCGGTCTTCGGAGAGCCGTACGAGGGATGGGCCGTCGGTTTCTCGGCGCTCAAGACCCGCGACGAGCGCACCTACGGATTTCTCACCGACGTGTTCGGCGAGCTCGCCGAACTGACTCCCGGCCCGTACCTGCACTTCGGCGGCGACGAGGCGCTCGGCATCGCGCAGACCGATTTCGACGCGTTCGTCGCGCGCACCGCCCAGATCATCATCGACACGGGCAAGACGCCCGTCGCGTGGCACGAGGCCGGCTCAGCCGGGGACCTGCCGCGCGGCACGGTCGGCCAATACTGGGGGTTCACGACCCCGCGAGACGACCACGACGTGCACGCCCGGGGGTTCGTGGAACGCGGCGGCGGCCTCATCCTCTCCCCCGCCGACGCGGTGTACCTCGATATGAAGTACGACGACGGCACTCCGCTCGGCCTGGCCTGGGCCAACGGTCCCACGAGCGTCGAGCGATCGTACGCGTGGGACCCGGTGACCGTGATCCCCGGTGTCGACGAGACAGCGATCCTCGGCGTGGAGGCGCCGCTCTGGACCGAGACGATCGCATCGCTCGAAGAGATCGACACGATGGCGTTTCCGCGCCTGGCCTCGGCGGCCGAGATCGCCTGGTCGCCCGCGTCCGGACCGCACCGCACGTGGGACTCGTTCCGCGCCCGCGTCGCCGGGCTCGGCCCGCTGTGGACCGGCCAGGGCATCGCGTTCTTCGCGTCGCCCGAGATCCCCTGGGCGCGAGAATGACGACCCTCATCCACTCCGTCCGGCTGGTGGACGGCGGGCGGATCACCGACGACGCCTGGGTGCGCTTCGCCGGGGGCCGGGTCGCGCAGCTGGGAACGGGCGACGGATGGCGAGCGCATGCGCGGCCGAGCGACGACGTGCGGGATGCCGCGGCGACGGCCGGGCGGGGAGCGGTGCTCGCCCCCGGATTCGTGGACATCCATTCGCACGGCGGCGCCGGCGGCTCATACGACGACGGGGTCGACGCGATCCGCGCCGCCAGGGCCGCGCACCGGGCGCAGGGCACGACGAGCGCCGTGCTCTCGCTCGTGACGGCATCGCTCGACGACCTCGAGAGCCGCGTGCGCGCCGTCGCCGATCTCGTGGGCTCGGACGGCATCCTCGGCTCGCACCTCGAGGGCCCCTTCCTCGACCCCGGGCACAAGGGCGCCCACGACGAGCGCCTGCTGCGCGCCCCGAGCGCGGTGGATCTCGGGAGGCTTCTCGGCGCGGGCCGCGGGACGGTGCGCCAGGTCACGCTCGCGCCCGAGCTGGATTCCGGCGTGGACGCGATCCGGCTGGTCGTGGCAGCGGGTGCCGCGGCGGCCGTGGGCCACACCGACGCGGGTGCCGACGTCGCCCGTGCGGCCTTCGACGCGGGCGCGACGATCCTCACGCACGCGTTCAACGCGATGCCGGGCCTGCACCACCGGCATCCCGGCCCCGTCGGTGCCGCGCTGAGCGATCCGCGGGTGACGCTCGAGGTCGTCGCCGACGGCGTGCATGTGCATCCCGACGTGGTGCGCATGCTGTTCGCGGCCGCGCCGGGGCGCATCGCCCTCGTGACCGATGCGATGGCCGCGTCGTGCGCCGGCGACGGCCGGTACGGCCTCGGCGAGCTTCACGTCGATGTGGTCGGCGGCGTCGCCCGGCTCGCGGGCACCGACACGATCGCCGGCTCGACGCTCACGCAGTCGGCGGCCCTGCGCAACGTCACGGCCTGGGGCGTTCCCCTGGCGGACGCCGTTCGCGCCCTCACCGCGACCCCGGCGGCGGCCGTCGGCCGGGCAGACCTCGGCGGGCTCGCGGCGGGTGCCGCCGCGGATGCCGTGCTGCTCACGCGCGACCTGGACGTGCGCGCGGTCTGGGCCTCGGGTGGGCTCGCGGGCCGGTGATCCGGACCTGGCGAGCCCCGAGGCCGCCGCATCTCGGATACGACAGCCCCGGTCCCCGTGCGAGTCCGGGGCTCGGAATTCCCTCCCCCGAGGTCCTTCCGAGCCCCGCTGATCCAGTGGTGCGGATCTGCGTCCGCCCCCCGTTCCACCACCGGTGCCTGCTCCCCGTCCCCAGCGAGTGCAGGCAGTGGCCCCTGCTTGATGAGACGGCCGGGTGCCGGATCTATTACGCGAGTTCCCGATTTTCTTTTTTCGGCTGCACTGGTCGCCGGGGCTCCGCGTCAGGAGCGAGAATGGAAGGCCACGTCGCGTTATGGAAAGCCGGTCCGCGCGTCTCTCAGGCAGAACCATCCATCGACTACGCACGCCCGCGACCCTGGAGCATCATGACGCAGCACGACGGAACGCCCGAGCTCGGGGAGCCGGCCGCCCTCGGCGACGCCGCGGACGCCGACCTCGTTCTGCGTTCCCGGTCGGGCGACGGCGCGGCGTTCGGCGAACTCTGGCGTCGCCATTACCGATCGGGGATGACGGTCGCGCGGTCGGTCACGTCGAGCCTGGACCCCGACGACCTGGTGCAGGAGGCGTACGCCCGCATCTACCAGTCCATCCTCAAGGGCGGCGGTCCGACCGGGTCGTTCCGCGCGTACCTGTTCACGAGCATCCGCAACACCGCCGCCGCGTGGGGACGCTCCCTCAAGGAGACGGCGATCGACGAGCTGGACATGCTCGAGGATCCCGCCAGCGGCGAGCAGGCCACGAGCGAGGCCCTCGATCGCGGTCTCACGCACCAGGCGTTCCGCAGCCTCCCCGCACGCTGGCAGGAGGTGCTCTGGTACTCCGAGATCGAGCAGATGAGGCCGGCCGAGATCGCACCGCTGCTCGGGATGAAGCCCACCGCCGTCGCCCAGCTGACCTTCCGCGCCCGCGAGGGGCTGCGCGAAGCGTGGATCCAGGCCCACCTGCGCAGCGTCGAGGACGGCTCGGACTGCCAGTGGACGATCGAGCGGCTCGGCGCGTATGCGCGCGACAACCTCGGCACACGCGACCGCGGCAAGATCGAGAAGCACCTCTCCGACTGCGCTCGCTGCACGATTGTCGCGGCTGAGGCGAAAGAGGTCTCGGACCGCCTCGCCCTGGTCCTGCTGCCCCTGACCGTAGGCATCGCGGGCACCGCGGCCTACCTCGCATCGATCCAGGGCGGCGGGGCGCCGATCGTTGCCGTCGCCGCGATGCCCTCGACCGTCGTGCAGGGCGCCGTCACGGTCGGACCCGCGGCCGGAGCGACAGGCGCCGGTGCGACATCGGGTGCCCGCGGCGCGGCAGGCGCAGCCGGCGCCCGGGCCGGCGGCCGGATCTTCGGCGGCATCGGCGCGACGGTCGGAATCGCCGCGGCCGGCATGCTGGTGGCGGGTGTCGTCATCGCGGCAACGATCGTGCCGGGGATGCGCGCCGCCGAGGCCGGGACGCCCGCCGCGATCGCCGAGCAGCAGTCTTCGAGCGACGCCGAGAGCGACACCGAGACCAAGATCCGGACCCAGATCGAACCCATCGTGGAGGTCACGCCGGAGCCCGAGCTCGTCGTCCCGGTCGTCGCGCCGATCGACGAGCCGATCCCAGCGCCCCGGGCGCCGACCCGGCCGGCTCCCATCGCCCCGGCCGCCCCGGTGGCGCCGGTCGCACCCGTCGCCCCTGTCGCCCCTGTCGACCCGGTGGTTCCGGTGGATCCTGTCGACCCGACCGATCCCGTCGACCCCGTCGACCCGACCGATCCCGTCGACCCCACCGACCCGACCGACCCGGTCCTGCCGGAGGGGGTGCCGACCATCGGGCAGGCAACGCTCACGGCGCTGGGCGACGCGTTCCTCGTCGAGATCGCCGTCGTCGGGACCCCGGGAGCATCCGTGCGTGCGCTGCTGGATGGCGTGGCGACCGATGTCGTCTTGGACGAGTCGGGAGCGGGCGCCTTCGCGCTGGATGCCGAGCTGTGGCAGGTGATCCTGTCCTCCGTCGACATCGGCTATGTCACAGAGACCGAATCGGGGCCGCTCGTCTCGCTCGCCCTCATCGATCTCGTCGATTTCGAGCTGCCAGTACTCGGGCCACCCCCAGCCCCGTGAGCCCCCCTTGGAGCCGGCTCCCCTGAGCCCCGTGGGGGTCGCGCCTAGACTGAGGTCATGTCCGCGAACGTGCCCCCACAGCCGCCGAACGAGCCGGGTATGCGCCCGGCGGTCACCGGCGTCGACGTGGTGCGGTTTCTCGCCGAGCTGTTCGCATTCTTCACGTTCGCGTTCTGGGGGTTCCTCGCGTGGCCGTTCCCGTGGAACGTCGTCGCCGGCATCGCCGCGCCGGCCGCGGCGATCGTGCTGTGGGCCCTCTTCGTCTCGCCGAAGGCCGTGATCTCGACGCACCCGTTCGTCCGCGCCGTCGTCGAGCTGATGATCTTCGCGTCGGCCACGATCGCGTGGTGGAGCATGGGCCAGGCCTGGATCGGGCTGGCGTTCGCCGTCGTCGCCATCACGTCGGGAGTACTCGCGGGGCGGCGACGCCTCTCGTGACGGTCGGGGTGCTCGAGCGGCTGCGCAACGAGCTCGGCGATCGCGTCGACACCGACCCCGCCGCCTTGGAAGAGGCCCGCGCAGACAAGTCCGGGCAGCGATCACCGGGCGCGCCGCTGGCCGTCGTCCACGCGTCCGACGTGGCCGACGTGCAGGCGACGCTGCGCATCGCGAGCGCGACCGCGACCCCGGTCGTCACCCGCGGAGCCGGCACCGGCCTCGCGGGCGGGGCGAACGCGGGGCCGGGCGAGATCGCTCTTTCGGTGCGCGGCATGACGCGCATCCTCGACGTGCGCCCCGACGACCTGCTGGCGGTCGTCGAGCCCGGGATCGTCAACGCCGACCTCAACGCCGTGCTCGCCGAGCGCGGCCTGTGGTGGGCCCCCGACCCGGCGAGCCGCGCGATCTCGACGGTCGGCGGCAACATCGCCACCGGGGCGGGCGGCCTGCTGTGCGCGAAGTACGGCGTGGTCCGCGATGCCGTCCTGGGCGTCGACATCGTGCTCGCGGACGGGCGCCTGCTCTCGCTCGGGCACCGGAGTGTCAAGGGCGTCACGGGTCTCGATCTGACCTCGCTCGTGATCGGCTCGGAGGGAACGCTCGGCGTCATCGTGCGCGCCACCCTCAAGCTCCGCCGCCTCGTGCCGGGCGCGCCCTGCACGGTCGCGGCCACGTTCCCCGACGTGCGCACGGCCGCCGCGGCGTCCTCCGCCGTGACGGCCGCCGGCCTGCAGCCCGCGATCATGGAGCTGATGGATGCCACCTCGCTCGAGGCGGTGCACCGGCTCCTGGCCCTGCCCATGCCCACCCCGGGGGCAGCGCAGCTCACGATCCAGACCGACGGACCGGCGGCGGATGTCGAGGCCGACGCCATCGCGGCCGTGCTGGCCGCCAACGGCGGCACGGTCTCGCTGACGCACGACCCGGTCGAGGGGGAGAGGCTCCTCGCCGTTCGCCGCTCGTTTCACCCCGCAATGGAGCGGCTCGGCACGACCCTCATCGAGGACGTCGCGGTGCCCCGCAGCGGGCTTGCGGAGATGTTCGACGAAATCGCCCGGATCGAGCGCGACCACGGCGTGGAGATCCCGACCGTGGCGCACGCCGGCGATGGCAACCTGCATCCGAACTTCGTCTTCGACGCCCCCGCCGACGGAGAGGTCCCGGCGAAGATCTGGGAAGCCGCCGACGACCTGTTCCGCGCCGCATTGCGCCTCGGTGGCACGCTGACCGGTGAGCACGGCGTCGGACTGCTCAAGCGCCGGTGGCTCGCCGAAGAGCTGGGCGATGACCAATGGCGCCTGCAGCGCGAGATCACGCGCGTGTTCGACCCGCAGGGCATACTCAATCCCGGCAAGGTCTTCGCGCCGTGACCGCCCGGCACATCGTGGTGAGCGCGGCGGTGATCACGGATGCCGCGGGTCGGGCCCTCGTCGTGCGCAAGCGCGGCACGACGGTGTTCATGAATCCCGGCGGCAAGCCCGAGCCCGGCGAGAGCGCGGCCGAGACGCTCGCGCGGGAGCTGGTCGAGGAGATCGGACTCGAGGTCGCGCCCGACGCCCTGCATCCACTCGGCTCTTTCGAAGCCGACGCGGCCAACGAGCCTGGTCACCGAGTGGTCGCGGAGGTGTTCCGCATCGCCGCCGAGGCGGATGCCGTCTCGGCGCGGGCGGAGATCGCCGAGCTGCGCTGGATCACACCGGCCGAGGCGGCATCCCTCGCCCTCGCCCCGCTCAGCACCGAGTTCCTGCTCCCGATCGCCTGGGGCTCGTAGCACCGGCGTCACGCCAGAGACAGGACGAACGACAGCACGAAGCCGGCAGCGGTGCTGATCGCCACCGCGGGGCCGCCGTTGTGGAACGCCTCGGGCATCAGCGTGTCGGCGAGCGATGCGAGCACCGCGCCGGCCGCGAACGCGAGCGGGAGCGAGACGACCGCGGGATCACTGCCCGAGAGGAAGACAGCACCCACGACGACCGCGACGACGAGCAGCACGGCGCACGCGCACCAGAGCCCGATGATCCGGGCGGCGGAGCGACCCTGCTCGCGCATGGACGCCGCGCCCACGAGCGCCTCGGGGAGGTTCGAGACGAAGATCGCGGCGAGCAGCGCGATGCCCCCCGTTCCCTCCGTGAGCGAGATGCCGAGGGCCAGGTTCTCGGGCACCCCGTCGAGCGTGACCGCGGCGAGGAGGGCGAGCCCCGCGGCGCCCCGGGTCGTCGCGGCGGTCGGCGCGCGGTCGGCTGCCGCGGCATCCGTATCGAGCTTCGCACTGCCCGCGTACTCGTCTGCGGGTCTCGCCCGCTCGCCCGCTTGGGCCCACCGGTCGAGGAGCGCGCTCAGCACCGTGAAGACGATCGCTCCGGCGAACAGCCCGATGGCCGCGAGCCAGATGCCGCCGCGCTCGTACGAGTCCTCGAACAGCTCGAATGCGAGCGCCGTGATCAGCGCGCCCGCCGCGAACGCGAGCAGGATGGCCAGCAGCCGCTTGGGCAGCTGGAACCACACGCCGATGACGGCCCCGATGACGAGCGCGCTCGACGCGATCGCACCGAACAGCAGGGTCGACCACATCGGGAAGCCTCCTCGGAGCAGCGACTCGGAACAGCGACTCGAACGCCCATGCTGGCACCGGTCTCCAGCAGCGACAAGGGGGTTGCGTCCCGACGGGATGCGCGACCGGTGGCCCTTACAGCCCTTGCCAGGCGGGCTTGTTCTCGAACGTGTAGCGGTAGTAGTCCGCGAAGCGGAGCCGTGCGGCGGCGGGCTCGTCGACGACGACGGTCGCATGCGGATGCAGCTGGATCGCCGATCCCGGGAGGGAGGCGGTCAGCGGCCCCTCGACGGCGCCCGCGACCGCCTCCGCCTTGCCCTCGCCGAAGGCGAGCAGCACGAGGTGGCGGGCGCGCAGGATCGTGCCGAGCCCCTGGGTGATGCAGTGCCGCGGCACCTCGTGCACGGAGTCGAAGAAGCGCGCGTTGTCTTCGCGGGTCTGCGCGGTGAGCGTCTTGACGCGGGTCAGCGACGCGAACGACGAGCCGGGCTCGTTGAAGCCGATGTGTCCGTCGGTGCCGATGCCGAGAAGCTGCAGGTCGACGCCGCCCGCCGCCGCGATCGCCGCCTCGTAGTTCTCGCCCGCGCGCTCGATGCCCGAGAGCGAGCCGTCGGGTGTCCGGATCCGCGCCGGGTCGAGGCCGAGGGGCTCGACGACCTCCCGGGTGATCACCGAGCGATAGCTCTGGGGGTGCGCCGGGTCGAGCCCTACGTACTCGTCCAGGGCGAAGCCGCGCACGAGCGAGACATCCACGCCCTGCAGGGCGCCGCGGAGCGCCTCGTAGACCGGCAGCGGCGTCGACCCCGTGGCAAGGCCCACCACGGCATCGGGGGTGGCGCGCACGAGCCGCGCGATCTCGCCGGCGACGAGGGCGCCGCCGGCCGCAGCATCCGGGACGATGAGAACCTCAGCCATGCGCCAGCACTCCCTCCGGGTCGCGCGTGGCGCCGACGATGGCCGCGCCGAGGGCCGCCGCGGGCGATCCGGCCGGCAGCAGTTCGAAGCGCTCCTCGATGCGGAGCGAGCGCATGAACGCGGATGCCGCGGCGCGAGAACGCAGCTCGCGGCCCACCTCGTCGGCGAGCCGCTCGCCGAGGGCGGTCAGGCCGCCGCCCAGCACGACCGCATCGACATCCGCCGTCAGCACGAGCACGCGCACCGCCGCCGCGATGCCGTGCGCGATCCCCGCGCGCAGCGCGATCGCGCGCGCATCCCCCGCGTCGGCCGCGTCGAAGACGTCGCGGACGGGCAGCGCCCCGGGGCGACCCCAGCGCTCGGCCACGGCGGCACCGCCGGCCAGGGCCTCGATACAGCCGCGCTGGCCGCACCGGCACTCCGGCCCGTTCGGGTCGATCGAGATGTGGCCCACCTCGCCGGCGGTTCCGCGCGCACCGCGCCACAGCTCGCCCCCCGCGACGATGCCCGCGGCGACGCCGGTGCCGAGATTCAGGAACGCCATCGAGCTCGTGCCGTTCAGGGTGTGCGTGCGCAGCGCGGCGGCGCCGAGTGCCGCGGCCTTGACGTCGTTCTCCACCCGCACGGGAACCCCGAGCTGCGGCTCCACGGCGGCCGCGAGGTCGAGCGCGGCGACTCCGAGGTTGACGGCGTGCAGCACTCGCGACGAGCCCGGCTCGATCTGGCCCGGGATGCCCACGCCGATCGATGAGATCGCCCCGCGGGCGATTCCGGCTTCCCGCTCGAGCGCGGCCACGGCACCGAGCACGGTCGACACGACCGCGTCGGATCCCCAGCCCGTCACCAGGCGGACACGGCCCACGATCTCGCCCGAGGATGAGACGGCGACGGCGTCGGTCTTGGTGCCCCCGACATCCAGGCCCACCCTCATGAGCCGACCTCCCCGCGGGACCCGGCGACAGCTGCGGCGTTCATCAGCCCTTGACCGCCCCCGAGACGAGGCCGCTCGTCATCCGCCCCTGGATGATCAGGAAGAAGATGACGACCGGGATCGCGACGAGCGTCGATCCGGCCATGAGCTCGGACCAGTTGATTCCGCCGTTCGGATCGAGGAACGTGCGCAGCCACACGGGGAGCGTCATCGCCTCGGGGCGCGGATTGAGCACGAGCGCGAACACGAACTCGTTCCACGCCTGGATGAACCCGAAGACGCCGGTGGCGACGAGTCCCGGCGCCAGCAGGGGAAAGGTGATGCGCCAGAACGCCTGGGAGCGCGACAGGCCGTCGATCATCCCCGCCTCTTCGAGCTCGATGGGCACCCCGTTGACGAACCCCCGCAGCGTCCAGATCGTGAAGGGCAGGACGGTCGCGACATACACGGCCGTGAGCCCGATGATGGAGTTGAGGAGATGCCAGCCGTCGACGAGCCGGAAGATGGAGATGATCATCGCCTCGGCCGGGATCATCTGCACGAGCAGGATGGTGATGATGAACGCCGCGCGGGTGCGGAAGCGGAACCGGGTGACGGCGAGCGCCGCGAGGAACGCGAACACCAGCGACACCGCCACCGTGAGCAGGGTGATGATGAGCGAGTTGCCGAGCGCAGGCAGGAACGGCACACGCCCCGAGCCGAAGATGACGGCCGCGTAGTTCTCGATCGTCGCGTTGTCGGGCCAGAAGTGCAGCTCGCTGCCGCGCACCTCGGAGTTCGGCTGCAGCGATGTGTTCACCATCCAGTAGACCGGAAAGACGGATGCCACGAAGACGACGATCGCGGCCGCTCCGAGGAGAACCGACCCCAGGCGACGACGAAGTCGCGGGCCGCGGGGGCGCACCGGGGCGGGTGGCGCGAGGCGGGCGGGGGCGAGGGCGGTCACAGCGATTCCTCCTTGACGCTTCGGCGCACGTAGAAGACGGAGCAGACGGCCAGGAGCAGCACGACGATGACCGAGATCGCGCCACCGATGCCGAACTCGCCTGCGCCGAGCGAGACCCGGTAGATGTACACGCCGAGGGTGTTGGTCTGTTCGGCGAGTCCGCCGATCGACTGCAGGGCGTAGATCTGGGTGAAGACCCGCAGATCCCAGATCACCTGCAGGATCGTCACGATGACCAGGATCGGGCGGATGTAGGGCACGACGACGAGAACGAAGCTCTTCGCCCCGTTCGCGCCGTCGAGCTGAGCCGCCTCGAGCACTTCGTCGGGGATCTGGGTCAGCCCGGCGTACACCGTGAAGGCGACGAAGGGCACGGCGCCCCAGATGATGATGATGGATGCCACGAAGAAGAAGCTGAGCGGGTCGATCAGCCACGAGTGCCCCGCGAAGTCGAGCCCCAGCCAGTTGGTGAGCACATAGTTGAGCACGCCGTACTGGGTGTCGAAGATCCAGCCCCAGACGATCGTCGCCGACAGCGGCGGCATCGCCCACGCCAGCAGGAGCCCGATGGAGACGATCGTGCGCAGCACCGCGTGGAGCCGCTTCATGAGCAGGGCGATGAGAACGCCGAGCACCATCGTCGCGACGACGCAGACGGCCGCCAGGACGACCGATCGGCCGAGCACCTGCCAGAACTCGCTGTCGGTGAGCACGGCGGCGTAGTTGCCGAATCCGATGTACTCGGGGGGAGCCCCGAAGACCTGCGCCCGCCCGAACTCCTGGAACGACATGATCAGCAGCTGCACGAGTGGCCAGCCGGTGATGGCGACCAGCACGAGAAGGGCCGGGAGCAGCAGGGCGTAGGGGGTGAATCCCCCCGCGAGCGCCGACCGCCGGCGCCGCTCGGACGGCTCGGGCGCCGAGGGGGCGAGCAGGCGCTCGCCCTCGATGGCACTCACCGCCGGCCTGGCCTCGCTGGGAAGCGTGGACATGAGTTCTCCAGATCAGGTTGCTCGGGGTCCGGGCCGGCGGCGGTGTCCGTCGCCGGCCCTTTCCGAGGTTCAGCCGTTGAGGATGTCCTCGATCTTGGTGTCGACCTCGGCGGCGAGCGCCGCGACATCGCCGCCCTGGGCGATCTTCACGAAGAAGTCCTCCAGCACACGGGCGGCCTCGACGTCTGCCCACTTCGGTGATGCCGGGGTGAGCTTCGCGTTGCTGGCGGCCGCGGTGAAGGCCTGCGCCTCCGGGGTGTCGCCGAGGGTCGAGGCGAGCGACTTCTTGGCCGGGATGAGGCCGTTCTCGCCGTAGATCGTCTGGAACTCGTCGCTCAGGATGATCTCCAGGGCGCTCTTCGCCAGCTCGGGGTTGGCCGATTTGGCGGAGATGCCGATGTTCGACCCACCGGCGAACACCTGGGCGGGGCCGCCGGTCATGCCCGGCAGGGCATAGACGAACGGGGCTGCCGGCGGAGCGGGCGTCTCGCACTCGCTCGCCAGGCCGAGCGCCCAGTTGGGCGCCGAGAACTGGATCGACGCACCCTCGCAGTACGGCGTCCACGGCTCTGCGTTGTCGCCGTCCTTGGGTGCGAGCGACGCGGTGGTCATGAGCTCCTGGACCTGCATCAGGCCCTTGACCGATTCCGCCGAGCTCAGCTGTGCGTCCCACTCGTCGCCGTCCTGGACGGCGATCTCGCCGCCGTTCTCCCATATGAAGGGGAGCGCGTTGTACCAGTCCTGGCCCGCGAAGTAGATGCCCGACTTGCCGGGGTTCGCCGCGGCGAGTTCCTTGGCCGAGGCGACGTACGCGTCGAGGCTCGCCGGAGCGGCCTGGACGAATGCCGGGTCGGCGAACACGACGCGGGCGCCCGAATAGAGCGGCGCGGCGTAGAACGCGCCGTCGTACGAGCCCGCCTCGACGAAGCCCGGGAGCAGGTCGTCACCACCGAGATCCTCGTAGATGTCCGAGATGTCGAGCAGCGCGCCGACCGAGGTGAATGCCGGCGCCTGCGTGTTGCCGAACTCGACGATGTCGGGGCTGTCCGAGCTCGAGAGGCTCGTCGTCAGCTTGTCGACGAGGCCCTCCCAGGTCTGCTCTTCGATGACCAGGGTCGAGCCCGGGTTGTCCTCTTCGAAGGTCTCGACGAGGTAGTCCCGGGCATCCTGCGGCGTGTCTGTCCCGACCAGCCAGACGCGGATCTCGTCTGACGCCTCGTCGGCCGTGCCACCGGATCCGCCGGCGCAGCCGGCGAGCACCACAGCCGACGCGCCGAGAAGGGCGAGGGCTCCGAGCTTCTTGTTCATGGTGTGTTCCTTTGTTTTCTGTTGGTGAAGTGCTGCGGCACTTCTGTAGGGAGGGCGACCCTCCAGGGGGGAATGGGGTGTGCGACGTTGCCTATGACACCCCGAGTTGGCCGGAGAGGACCATGACGGCCGCGCCGCGCAGGACGATGTCCTCGCCTTGCTCCGTCATCCGCACGCGCACGCTGTCGTGGAATCGCGCCAGGGTGCGTGCACGGAGGGTCTCGACGGTCGCCGTGGCGAGTGGTCCGTCGAGAAGTTCGATGGGGCCGGAGAGCACGATCTCAGACACGTCGAGCACGCCCACGACGGGGGCGAGGGCGATGCCGAGGCGCTCCCCCGCGTCGCGCAGGATGCCGCCGGCCTCGGCGGCCGGGGCCGCGGCGAGGCGCGCGGTCAGTGCGGGAACGGAAAGCCAGGCCTCGAGGCATCCGCTCTTTCCGCACACGCACCCGGGTCCGCCATCCGTGCCGACCGTGACGTGGCCGATCTCACCGGCGGCGTAGTGGCTGCCGAGGAGCGGCTGCCCGCTCGAGAGCACACCCGAGCCGACGCCGCGGCCGACCTTGATGAGCACGGTGTCGGCCTGGGCGCCGCCGAACGTGTACTCGGCGAGCACCGCGGCATTGGCGTCGTTGGCGACCAGCACCGGGAGCGCGAGGGCCTCGCCGAGCAGGCGCTCGAGCGGCAGCTCGGTCCACCCGAAGTTGGGCGCCTTCAGCACGACGCCATCGGGGGTGACGACACCGGGCGTGCCGACGCCCACGCCGAGGATCGGCGACGTCGTCTCGGCCACGAGCTGCCGGGCGAGAGCGAGCACGGCCTCGAGCGCTTCGGCTCCGTCGAAGCTCGAGGGCCGTGCCACCTCGCGGCGGGCGACGATGCCGCCGTCGAGGCTGAGCACGGCGCCGAGGAATGCGTCGGGGCCCGACAGGTCGATGCCGATGATCTGGTGACCCTCGCGGTCGATGTCGACCAGGATCGCCGGCTTTCCCGGGCCGGAGGCCTCGCGAACGCCCTTCTCCACGACGATGCCGTCGGAGATCAGTTCGCCGACGAGGTCGGAGATCGTGACGCGCGTGAGGCTCGTCTCGCGGGACAGGTCGGCGCGGCTCATCGCCCCGTCGTGGTACAGCGTCTGGAGCACGAGAGCGCGGTTGTGGCCACGCGCGTGCTCGGGAAGGACCTTGGCGCGAGAGCGCAGCGTGCGGCCGGGACCGAACGTGTGGGCGCTCGGAGAACCCGGGGACTGCGCGGCCTCGAGTGTCGATGAGCCGCGCCGAGCCTTCGATCCAGTCATGTTTGTTAGTACACCTTACGAACATCGGGTCCACAACCCGTTCGCGGCATTAATACAGCGTGTTTACAAAACCGTTACATTGCGTCGCCCGGGACCGGTCGACGCCAGCGACGGCGAGGCGCGCGCGATCGGCGCACCCCGGCGCCCGCGTAGCATGGGGAGGACCGACCGAGAGGCAGCCATGAACCGCCGTTTGACCGCCCTGACCATCACCGCCGTCGCCCTGTTCGGGCTCACCGCCTGCACCGGATCGGCCGGAGCCGCCCCGAGCAGTTCCTCCACGCCGACCAGTTCCGCGTCGGAGGGGTCGGGGTCCCCTGAAGGATCCGCCTCGGTAGCCGACGCCTGCGCCGTCATCCAGGAGCAGGTTTCGGGTGCGATGAGCGAGTTCGAGGGCGTCGATGCGTCGAGCGATCCCCAGCTCGTGATCGACGGGATGACGGCGGCGGCCGAGGCGATCGGCACCGCGATCGGCGACATCGACAACGACGAGGTGCGCACCGCGGCGGAAGGACTGCGGGATGCCTTCGCCGGCATGGGGGAGGTCATGAAGGCGGTCGTCATCGACGGCGACGTCTCGAAGGCCGCCGAGATGCAGGAGCGCACCGCGCAGTTCCAGGAGTCCTTCACGGCGTTCCAGGAGCTCTGCGTCCAGGGCTGAACCAGCCCGCGCGTCC
The DNA here is from genome assembly GCF_035554235.1 of Microbacterium sp. Lineage (GTDB taxonomy): Bacteria > Actinomycetota > Actinomycetes > Actinomycetales > Microbacteriaceae > Microbacterium. The sequence goes on from NZ_DATMIO010000030.1 coordinate 22,575, forward strand.
CCGCCCGCGCCGCGCCCGTCGCGGCGGCGATTCGCGACTCCGGCCATGGATGTCGGGGCGTCCTTTACTATGTACAAGGGGCACGAGGCAAACACGGGGGTGATGTCGTGACCGATCTGGCCACACGAGCCGACTCCGCCGAGGGCGATAAGGCCGCCGTCGGCGTGGAATCCGACGACGCCGCGTCGGAGGCCCAGGCACAGACGACGGTCATCGACGGGCCCGAGGTTCGCGACGGGCCCGCGGTTCCTGACGGGCCCGAAGGCCCTGAAGGCCCGGGGTCTCCTGACGACCCCGACGAGCCCGGCCTCGAGTGGGCTCCCGCCGAGCCCCGGCCGAAGAAGCGTCACCTCGCCCTGTGGATCGGCATTCCCGTGGGGGTCGTCCTTCTCGGCGTCGGCGTGACCTCCGCCATCCTCATCGCTCCCGGCGTGACGGTGGGCGGAGTCCCCATCGGGGGGATGACCCCCGGCGCGGCCGCAGACGCGATCCAGTCGGCGCTCGATGAGACAGCCGTCGTCCTGACCACCCCCGAGGGCGATGTCGTCCTCACCGGCGCCGAACTCGGCGCGGTGGTCGATGCCAAGGCGCTGGCCGCCACGGCCTACGGTGAGCACCCCCTGTGGAACATCGGCGCGTGGAACCCCGAACCGATCCCGGCAACCGTCGCCCTCGAAGCCGACGAGGCGTCCGCCACGATCCGCGACGCCGCTCCCGCACTGTACGTCGATCCCGTCGACGCCACGGTCGCGTTCGACCCCGCCGTCGGCGCGTACGTCGTGGTCGCCGCGGTGCCCGGTACGGGCATCGACGTCGACGCCGTCGGGGCGGCGCTCTCCGAGGCCCTCGCGGCGGGCGACGCCTCGATCGAGATCCCCGCGCCGTCGCAGGAGGTCGAATCGACCGTCACGACGGCCGAGGCAGAGGCCGGCGCCGCAAAGGTCAACGCGATGGTGGCGGCCTCGGGGTTCTACGTCGGCGAGGAGCGGACCGTTCCGGTCGACGCCGCGACGACGGCATCCTGGCTCACTGTGAAGCTGGACGCTGCCGGGGCGCCCGACATCACGGCCGACGCGGCGGCGATTCAGCCCTTCATCGATGCGCTTCCTGCGGCCATCAACCGTGACCCCGTCAACGCGGCCACCATCGCGAACAACGCCGGACGGGTGCTGCGCACCGCGACCGATGGCGTCGCCGGTCGGGCCGTCACCGGCACCGACGGCCTGGCCGATCAGTTCGCCACCCAGCTCGCGCAGGGCAACGCGGCGCTCCAGGTGCCGGTCGCCGAGACGCCGTTCCAGACTCTCACCGTGGTGCGCCTCCTCGAGGTCGACCTCAGCGAGCAGCGGCTGTATCTCAAGGAGAACGGCGCCGTGGTCGACAGCTGGGCGATCTCGAGCGGAAAATCCGTCACACCGACGTACACCGGGCGATACACGATCAATTCGCACGTGCGCACCCAGACGATGCGCGGACCAGAGCGAGACGCCAACGGCAACCCGCTCCTCGACGCGCAGGGCAACCGGGTGTTCTACGAGACGGCGAACGTCCCCTGGATCACCTACTTCAACGGCGATCAGGCGTTCCACGGGGTGTACTGGCACTCCAACTGGGGCCGCCGCATGAGCCATGGTTGCGTCGGGATGCCGATTCCCCGCGCCCAGCAGGTCTACGAGTGGTCGGCCAACGGAACGGACGTCTGGATCCACGACTGACGGCACCGCACGCCGCCGGCCGGTATCGTGAATCGGTGCCCCGATTCGATCTCCCCCTCGCCGAACTCGAAACGTACCGACCCGATGTGCTCGAGCCCGGCGACTTCGACGCCTTCTGGACCGACACACTGGCCGCATCCCGCGCGGTCGGGGGCGAGGTCACCGTCACGGCGGTCGACACCCCGCTCCGCGCGGTCGACGCGTACGACGTCACCTTCCCCGGTTTCGCCGGCGACCCCGTCAAGGGGTGGTTCCTCCTCCCCCACGACGCCGACGGGCCGCTGCCCGCCGTCGTCGAGTTCAACGGCTACGGGGGCGGCCGCGGCCTTCCGCACGAGCGACTCGGGTGGGCGGCATCCGGCTACGCGTACTTCTTCATGGACACCCGGGGCCAGGGCTCTGGATGGGGCAGCGGCGGCGGCACCGCCGACCCGCACGGCACGGGACCCTCGGTCCCGGGCTTCATGACGCGCGGCATTGAGAACGCCGCCGATTACTACTACCGGCGTGTCTTCACCGACGCGGTGCGGGCGATCGATGCCGTCCGGGATCTCGATGGGGTGGATGCCGCGCGCGTCGCGGTCTGCGGAGTGAGCCAGGGCGGGGGCATCGCCCTCGCGGCAGCCGGCCTCGCCGAGGGCCTCGTCGCCGTCATGCCCGATGTGCCGTTCCTCTGCCACTTCGAGCGCGCGGTCGGGATGACCGGCAGCGACCCCTACGACGAGATTGTCCGCTACCTCGCGGTGCACCGCGGCGCCGAGGAGCGTGTGTTCCAGACGCTTTCTTACTTCGACGGCGTCAACTTCGCCAAGCGGGCCACCGCCCCGGCGCTCTTCTCCGTCGCCCTGCTCGACCCGGTGTGCCCGCCCTCGACGGTGTACGCCGCCCGCAATCACTACGGTTCTCTAGGGTCACGTGGCTCGCTTGGGGCGGCCGTCGACGCCGCGATCTCCGTGTACCCGCACAACGAGCACGAAGGCGGTCAGGCTCACCAGTGGCTCGCCCAGGCCGAGTTCCTCGCCGGGTTGGCGTTGCCCTCCAGCAGCATGATGCGGCCGGACGGCGCGCCCCTGCAGAGGACAGGGGAATGACGCATGGGAACGAACCCATCGAGCGCGATCGCATGAGCGGGGTACTGGCGATGGATGCCGGGCAGACGGGCATAAAGGTGCGGCTGAGCGTCGCATCCCGGCCCGACATCGATGCCGTCTTTCCCGGGATCCGCACGCACGAGACGCTGCAGCCGCAGCTCGCAGAGGTGGCGCGGCTCATGGTCGAGCGCACCGGGACTCGTCCCGACGTGCTGGCAGCCGGCGTGTCGGGGCTGACCGATCGCGAAAGCGACGCGGGGCAGCTGCTCGAGCTCGTGCGTGCATCGGGCGTACGTCAGACGATGCTCGCCCACGACTCCGTCACGTCGTTCCTGGGTGCCCTCGGCGACGTCAGCGGTGCGGTCGTCGCTGCGGGCACCGGCGTCGTCGCGCTCGGCGTCGGCCGGCACCGCGTCGCGCGCGTCGACGGCTGGGGCCACATCATGGGCGACGCCGGCAGCGGGTACTGGATCGGCCGCGAGGCTCTCGACGCCGTCATGCGCGCCCACGACGGCCGCGGGGAGCGGACCGCGCTGACCTCCGTCGTGCGGGAGAAGTGGCCCGACCTCGAGAGCGCCTACATCGCGCTGCAGGCCGCGGAGGACCGCGTGAGCCTCGTCGCTTCGTTCGCCCATCCCGTCTCCGAGCTCGCCGACACCGACACCGTCGCCGCGCGCATCTGCCTGCGGGCGGCCCGCGAGCTGGCCGCGACCGTCACGACGGCACTGGATCGCACCGCAGAGGCCGACGACGGCCCCCGCGCCGTGTGCGCGATCGGCGGGGTGTTCCACTCGCGGACGATCCACGACCGCTTCATCGAGCTGCTGCACGAGTCGAACCCCGACGCCCACCTCGAACAGCCGCGGGGATCGGGGCTCGACGGCACCGCCGCGCTGCCGCAGCTCGCGCCCACGCATCCGCTGCTCTCACGGGTGTCGCAGGCGGGATAGCGTCGCGTCTCGACGACGCCGGTCAGCCGATGCCGTCGATGATCTCGTTGAGGGTTGCCGAGGGCCGCATGATGGCCTCCACGAGCTTCGCGTCGGGGCGGTAGTAGCCTCCGATGTCGGCGGGCGAGCCCTGGACGGCGAGGAGCTCACCGACGATCGCTTCCTCGTTCGCCTCGAGAGAGTCGGCGATCGAAGCGAAGACTGCGGCAAGCTCGGGATCGGCCTTCTGCGCCGCCAGCTCCCGCGTCCAGTACAGAGCGAGGTAGAAGTGGCTGCCACGGTTGTCGATCGTGCCCAGCGCGCGTCCGGGAGACTTGTCGTTCTCGAGGAACACGCCGGTCGCGGCATCCAGCGTGTCGGCAAGCACCTGCGCCCTGTGGTTGCCGGTGTAGTTCGCGAGATGCTCGAGCGATGCGGCGAGCGCGAAGAACTCGCCGAGCGAATCCCAGCGCAGGTAGTTCTCCTCCAGCAGCTGCTGCACGTGCTTCGGCGCCGACCCGCCCGCGCCCGTCTCGAACAGACCCCCACCGGCGAGCAGGGGAACGATCGAGAGCATCTTGGCGCTCGTGCCGACCTCGAGGATCGGGAACAGGTCGGTGAGATAGTCGCGCAGCACGTTTCCGGTCACCGAGATGGTGTCGAGGCCGTGCCGCATGCGGGCGAGCGTGTACCGGGTCGCCTCTTCGGGAGCGAGGATCGTGATCTGAATGCCGTGGGTGTCGAGCAGGGCCAGCGCCTGATGCACCTTGGCGATCAGCTGGGCGTCGTGCGACCGGTTGACATCGAGCCAGAAGACGGCGGGATCCCCCGTGGCGCGGGCGCGCCTCACCGCGAGGTGAACCCAGTCGATGACGGCGATGTGCTTGGTCTGCGTCGCACGCCAGATGTCACCGACGCCTACTTCGTGCGCGATGAGCACCTCCCCCGCCGAATCGACGATCTGCACGACGCCCGGGGCTGAGATCTCGAACGTCTTGTCGTGGCTGCCGTACTCCTCGGCGGCCTGTGCCATGAGGCCGACGTTCGGCACGGTGCCGATCGTGGCCGGATCGAGAGGGCCGTTCGCGATGACGTCGTCGATCGTGGCCTGGTAGATGCTCGCGTACGACGAGTCCGGAATCACGGCGAGCGTGTCTTCCTCGCCGCCGTCCGCGCCCCACAGCTTTCCGCCGTTGCGCACGAGCGCGGGCATCGACGCATCGACGATGACGTCGGAGGGAACATGCAGGTTCGTGATGCCCTTGTCGGAGTTCGTGTACGACAGGCGCGGGCCGCGCTCGAGGTCGGCCGCGATGGCGGCGGCGATCTCATCGCCGCCCTCCACCGCGTCGAGCCCGGCCAGGATCGAACCGAGCCCGTTGTTCGGGGTCAGGCCCGCGGCCTCGAGGCGGTCGCCGTATCGATCGAACACGTCCGAGAAGTAGGCCTTCACGACGTGGCCGAAGATGATCGGGTCGCTGACCTTCATCATCGTCGCCTTGAGGTGAACCGAGTACAGCACGCCCTCTTCGGCAGCGGCCGCGAGGGTCTCGGCGAGGAATTCATCCAGCGCCGCCGCGGAGAGGAAGGTCGCGTCGATGATCTCGCGCGGGAGGACCTTCAGGTTGTCCTTCAGCACGGTGACCGTGCCGTCGGTCGCGACGTGGCGGACCGTCAGCACATCGTCGTGCGCGGCGACCCACGACTTCTCATTGGATTTGAAGTCGTCGTGGCCCATCGTGGCGACGCGGGTCTTCGACCCCCTCGCGAAGGGCTTGTTGCGGTGCGGGTGCTTGCGGGCGTAGTTCTTCACCGACAGCGGTGCGCGACGGTCGCTGTTGCCCTCGCGCAGCACGGGGTTGACCGCGGAGCCCTTGATGCGGTCGTAGCGCGCGCGGATGTCCTTCTCCTCGAGCGACTGCGCGTCGTCGGGGTAGTCGGGGATGTCGAAGCCCTTGCCCTGGAGCTCGGCGATGACGCCCTTCAGCTGCGGAATCGAGGCCGAGATGTTCGGGAGCTTGATGATGTTCGCCTCGGGAAGCGTCGCGAGGCCGCCGAGTTCGGCGAGCGCGTCGCCGACCTGCTGCTCGGGCGTGAGCTTCTGCGGGAACGCCGCCAGGACGCGGCCCGCGAGCGAGATGTCGCGCGTTTCGATATCAACCCCGGCCTGGCCGGTGACGGCCTGCACGATCGGCAGAAACGATGCCGTTGCGAGCGCCGGAGCCTCATCTGTATACGTGTAGATGATGGTCGAATCTGTCACCGGGGTCGTCTCCATTCGGGTCGTCCGTCCACACTATCGCACCCGCAAAGTATCTTGACATCGAGATAATTCGTGTGGAATTCCCCGGCATCCGCGGCGAATTCCGTATGGCGTCTCGAACCCGATCGCCCGCCGTCGCGCGGAACAAGTTACCCTGTCGCTATGGCTGAGCTTCGACTTGTCGAACTGTCCGCGGCGACGATCGTGGCGGTGAACAACCTGTCGCTCAAGCCCGGGCAGGAGCAGTTCCTCGCACCCGTGTCGTACGGCGTCGCCGCGACCGTGGTCAACCCGCAGACCAGCTGGCAGCGCGTCGTGCTCGACCGCAACGAGGTGGTCGGGTTCGTCAGCGCGAACTTCGACCCCGAGGCGCCGGAGGATCATTTCCGATCCGTGCTGTGGCGAATCAACGTCGACGCCGACGACCAGGGGCGCGGAGTGGGCCGGTTCGCCGTGGAAGGCTTGATCGAGCGTGCCCGCGAGCTCGGATTCGACCACGTCAACGTCATCTACGAGGCCGGGCCCGAAGGTCCCGAAGCGTTCTTCCTCCGCGTCGGCTTCACCCCCGTAGGAGAGACGGAATACGGCGAGGTCATCGCCGAGATCCGCCTCTGACGCCTGAGAACGGCGGCGCGCTCGCCCGGGCTCCGCTGCGATCGGGGCATACGAACGTCGGAGAATGTCGCGAACTTCGGATCATTTCGGCCACATCGACCGGTAAAGGGCACATTCTCCGAACGAGGTGAACGCCACGCCCTCTCCTGCACAGCGGCGTCGAACCGGGCGCTCTCCCCCGAGGCGACGACGGGACGACACGGTTGCCGACGTCACGGGCACGATCGACGGATGTCTGTGCGTGCCTTCATCGCAGCCCGGGGCGGAATCGTCCACCGACACGATCTGCGCGATGCAGGCTTCGCGCCTCGGACCTTGCGCGCGGCGGTGCACGCGGGTGAGGCGAGGCTGATCCGCAGGTCGTGGTTCGCGAGCGATCGCGCGCCCGATGACCTCGTCGCGGCCGCGGAGGCGGGCGGGCGATTGACGTGCGTCTCGCTCGCGATGCGGCGGAAGTGGTGGATGCCGGAGGCGCCGGCCGGCGGCATCCACCTGCATCGCGCCCCGAACGCGGCCGCACCGCCGACGTCCGCGATCGTTCACTGGAACGCACCCCTGGCGCCGGTGTCTCCGCGTACGTTGTCCGCGTCGGTCGAAGACGCCCTCGCGCATATCGCGTCGTGCATGCCCCGGGAGACCGCGATGGTGCTCTGGGAGTCCGCGAGCAGGATCGAGCGGCTCTCGCCGGAGGCGCTGCGGCGCGTCGAATGGACGAGCGTCGCTGCGCGCGATTGCGCCGCCGGGCTCACCGGCCTCTCCGACTCGGGCCTCGAGACGATCGTGGTGGTGCGGCTCAGCCCTTGGGGACTGCGAATGCGGCAGCAGACGGTGCTCGCCGGCCGGCCGGTGGACCTGCTGATCGGCGAGCGGCTGGTCGTGCAGCTCGACGGGTTCGCCTACCACTCGAAGCCGGCTGACCGGCGCCGCGACCTCGAGCATGATGCAGAGCTGGTGCTCCGGGGCTACGTCGTGCTGCGCTTCAGCTACGCCCAGGTGCTCCACGACTGGCCGGCAGTCGAGCGCGCCATCGCCCGTGCGGTCGCCGCCGGAGCCCACCGAGCCGCATAGCGCACAGCATCCACCCATCTGCCCATTTCTCGCGTGAACGAACTTCGGAGAATGTCGCAAACTTCGGATGACTCGCGGTGAATCGTCCGAGCTCGGTGACATTCTCCGAAGTTGGTGGCGCCAGCGCGGGCCGCGCCCCTTCGGCCCCTAGACGAGCGACTCCCGCCACGCGGCGTGCAGCTGGGCGAACCGGCCGTCGCCGCCGATCAGCACCTCGGGGCGGTCGTCCTCGATGATGCGGCCGTGCTCCATGACGAGCACACGGTCCGCGATTGCAACGGTGGACAGGCGGTGCGCGATGATGATGGCCGTGCGGTCGGAGAGCAGCGTCTCCAGGGCATCCTGGATGAGTCGCTCCGACGGGATGTCGAGCGAGGCCGTGGCCTCATCGAGGATCAGCACCGCGGGGTCGGCGAGGAAGGCCCGCGCGAACGAGATCAGCTGGCGCTGACCCGCCGACACGCGACCGCCGCGCTTGTTGACGTCGGTGTTGTAGCCGTCGGGCAGGGCCTCGATGAAGCCGTCCGCACCCACAGCGCGCGCCGCCGCGCGGATCTCGTCCAACGTCGCCTCCGGCTTGCCGAGGGCGATGTTGTCGGCCACGGTGCCGCTGAAGAGGTAGGCCTCCTGGGTGACCATGACGATCGCGCGACGCAGGTCCTTCGGATGCAGCCGGCGCAGGTCGACGCCGTCGAGCGTGACGCGGCCCCGTGTCGGGTCGTAGAAGCGCGAGATGAGCTTCGCGAGCGTCGACTTTCCGGCACCGGTCGTGCCGACGAGCGCGACGGTCTGCCCCGCGGGGATGTCGAGGGAGAAATCGGGCAGCACGTTGCGGTCCGCCCCATACCCGAACGTCACGCCGTCGAAGCTCACGGCACCCTTCGCGCGCCAGAGGTCCACAGGCTCGGTCGGGTCGGGCACGGTCGGCTGCTCCTCGAGCACGCCCGAGACCTTCTCGAGCGCCGCCGTCGCCGACTGGTACGAGTTCAGGAAGAACGCGACCTCCTGCAGCGGCGAGAAGAAGTTGCGCACGTAGAGCACCGCGGCCAGCAGCACACCGACTTCGATCGCCCCATCGGAGACGCGGATGCCGCCCCACAGGATGACGAGGGCGAGAGACATCGAAGACACGGCCATCAGCCCGGGCTCGAACGTTCCGTAGAGCCTGATCGAGCGCATGTTCACGTCTCGGTAGTCCGCAGAGACGGCACCGAACTCTTCGTCGTTGCGGGGCTCCTTGCGGAACGCCTTCACGGCGCGGATGCCGGTCATCGTCTCCACGAACTGCACGATGACCTTCGCGCTGATGACACGCGACTCGCGGTACACGACCTGCGACCGGGTGTAGAACCAGCGCATCAGGAGGTAGAGCGGCAGGCCCATGACGACGATCACGACGCCCGACTGCCAGTCGACCAGCATGAGGGCCACGAGCGTGAACGAGCCGTAGAGCACGCCCGAAACCAGCTCGTTCAGCCCACCGTCGAGCAACTCGCGGATCGAGTCGAGGTCGCTCGTCTGGCGAGAGATGATGCGTCCCGACGTGTACGACTCGTGGAACTCGAGGCTCAGGCGCTGCGTGTGCAGGAAGATCCGCTTGCGGAGGTCGATCATGACCGCCTGGGTGAGGCGGGCCGCGACGACCACGTACCAGCCGATGAGCGCGGCGCCCCCGATCGCGGCGACGAGGTAGACCAGCACGACGACGATCGTCGGCATCCAATCGTTGTTCTCGATGACCTGCGGAAGGGCGCGGTCGATGCCGACGCCGATCAGCCAGGGACCGGCGACGCGCAGCGCCGTCGAGACGACGAGTACGACCGCGGCGAGAACGACCTGCCAGCGCAGCGGGCTGACGAGCGACCCGAGCAGGCGCAGCGACCGCGCACGGATCACCTTGCTCTCGTCACGCGAATAGTCGGAGCGGTCTTCGCCGCTCGTGCCGGTGACCGAATTGCTCACAGGTTCACCTCGCTTGATTCCTGGGCCTCTCGAAGGGCCCGCATGCGGGCCGGTTCCTGAGCCTGCTGAAGGGCGACCTCGAGGCTCGAGATCACGTGTCGGTAGTGCTCGCTGCTGCGCAGCAGCTCGGAGTGCGTGCCGACGGCCGTGATGCGGCCGTCCTGCATGAGGGCGACCCGATCGGCGAGCGCCACCGTCGACGGCCGATGCGCCACCACGAGCGCCGTCGTGCCGACGAGCACCCGCCGCAGCGCCTCCTCGACCAACGCCTCGGTGTCGACATCCAGCGCCGACAAGGGGTCATCGAGCACGAGCACCGACGGCTTCGCCGCGACCGCCCGCGCGAGCGCGAGGCGCTGGCGCTGTCCGCCCGAGAGGCTGAGTCCTTCCTCGCCGATCATCGTGTCGACCCCGTCGGGCAGCTCGTGAACGAAGCCCGCTTGGGCGATGTCGAGCGCCTCCTGCAGCGCGCGATCCGCTTCGGGACTGTGGATGTCGAGATCGGCCCGCCCGAGCAGCACGTTCTCGCGCACGGTCGCCGAGAAGAGGGTCGCGTCCTCGAACGCCATCGCGATGTGGCGACGCAGCTCCGCGAGCCGCAGGTCGCGCACGTCGACGCCGTCGAGCAGCAGGCGCCCGCCGGTCACGTCGTAGAGGCGCGTGGGCAGCGTCGTCAGGGTCGTCTTGCCGCAGCCGGTGAGGCCCACGAGGGCCATGGTCTCGCCCGGCCTCACCACGAGGTCGATGCCGTCCAGCAGGTCGCGCTCGCTGGCACCGGCATCCTGATACCGGAAGTGCACCCCTTCGAAGACGAGTTCGCCGCGCGGCTCGGTGATCGTGAGCGGGTTCTCGGGGTCGGTGATCGTGTTGGTCTCGTCGAAGACCTCGAAGATGCGATCGGTCGCCGTGCGGGCATCGAGCAGGAAGGAGAACAGGAACCCGATGGACTCGATCGGCCAGCGCAGCACGGTCGCCATCGCGAAGAACGCGAAGAGCTCGGCGACATCGATCGCTCCCGTGGCGGCGAGCCAGATGCCGGATGCCAGGCACAGCGCGAACGCGATGTCGGGCATGAGCACGAGCCAGAACCAGATCCTGCCGACCGCGCGCGCCTTATCGAGCTCGGTCTCGCGCAGGCTCTCGGCCTGCCGCGCGAACCTGCGCAGAGCGTGCTTGCCGCGCCCGAATGCCTTGAGCACGCGGATGCCGTGCACGCTCTCCTCGACCGCGGTGGCAAGGTCGCCGGCCTGGTCCTGACTCTGCCGGGTGAGGGCGCCGTAGCGCTTCTCGAAGAGGTAGCCCTGGATCCACAGCGGAACGGCGGTGACGACGAAGATCGTGCCGAGCAGCCAATGCCAGCGGAACAGGATGACGGAGCCCACCGCGATCGTGATGATGTTCACGACGAGCAGCACGATGCCGAACGCCATCCAGCGGCGGATCAGGCTGATGTCCTGCATCATGCGGCTGAGGAGCTGCCCGGACTGCCACCGGTCGTGGAAGGAGACGGGGAGGTTCTGCAGGCGCGCGTAGAAGTCGGTACGGAGTTCGTACTCCACCTTGGTGGCGGGGCCGAGCACGAACCAGCGACGCAGCCACACGAGACCCGCCTCGGCCAATCCGAGGGCGAGCACGGCCGCGGCGCCCCAGACGATCTGCGAGATGTCGCCGGTGGCGATCGGTCCGCCGACGACGGCCTCGAGCACGAGCGGGATGAGCAGTGCGACGAGCGCGGCGAGAAGCGCGCTGAAGAACCCCATCAGGAGGCGAGGCATCACGGGCCTGGCGAAGGGCAGCAGGCGGGCGAGCGCGGCGAACGTCGAGAGCTGTTTCTCCTTCGCGGGGGCGGGAGCGGGCGAGGGCGGAGGTGCGGCGGTGGTGGTCATGATCCTTGTGGGGTGACGTGGCGATGCCTGGTGGAACGATTCAGGTGGACTGAAGACGCGCGCGAACGTGCGTCGACCGGAGAGTTCGTCTTCCGGTGGAACGAAACGGGAGGCGGCATTATGCCGCCGGAGATCAGCCGATCAGGCCGAACGGCTCAGGCTGCGCGGCCGAGCGTCCCGGGGGCTCCACGGAGGACGAATGCGACCGGCGAGATAGCGACGGCGATCGAGAGCATGACATCCTCCTTGGGCTGGGCGAGCGCGCCGAGCGGCGCAACAGCCCTCCAGCCTATTGCTGTGAGGAGCCTGAGTGCAACACGAGTTCGGGCCGGGCACGCAGACCGGCCGCGCTCAGACGAGCCCGACCCGCGCCTCACGATCAAGCAGCGACCGCTTGACCTCGAGCCCCCACGCGAACCCGCCGAGCGACCCGTCGCCGCGGAGCACGCGATGGCACGGCACGAAAAGCGCGGGCGCGTTGCGGGCGCAGATGGATGCCGCGGCACGAATCGCGCGCGGCGAGCCGAGGGCCTCGGCGAACCCCGTATACGTGAGGGGTTCCCCCGGCTCGATGCGCCGCAGGGCGGCCCACCCGAGCAGCTGCATCTCGGTGCCCTGCTGGCGCACCGCGACCTCGTCGATGCCCGCGACATCGCCCGCGTAGTAGGAGAGGGCGGCGTCGCCCGCCGTCAGTGCGGCGGTCGTGAGCGTGTCGGGCCGCAGGGAGGCGTGGATGCGTCCGAGCGCACGGGTCCCGTCATCCGTCCATCCTGAGGCGAGCACGCGCCCGTCCGTATCGGCGACGATCGTGAACGGGCCGTCGGGGGTGTCGATCGTCTGGATCAGTCCAGTGGTCATGAGATCTCCTTCGAAGGGGTCGATGCGAGGGCGCGCCACAGGTGCGCGGTGAGATAGCTGCGCCACGGCGCGAGCCGGCGCGACCAGGCGGTCAGACCGGCGGCATCCGAGGGGATGCCGACGCGCAGGGCGCCGGAGCGCACCGCCACATCGCCGGGGAGGAGTACATCGGGGTCGCCGGTCACACGCATGCGCACATAGTCGGCGGTCCACGGCCCGATGCCGGGCATGGCGAGGAGGGCGGCGCGCTGCTCGGACCATTCGTCACCGGTGCCGAGTCGCAGCTCCCCCGTCGCGAGCGCGGCAGCCGCACCGGTGATCGCGCGGATGCGCGCCGCGGGACCGCGAAGCACCTCCGAGCCGCGTTCCGCGATCGCGGCCATGGTCGGGAACAGGCGGTCGAGCTCGCCGTCATCGTCTGACACGATCGGGGCGGGCAGCCGCTCCCCGAGGGCGTCGACGAGCTGGGTGAGGTGGGTGCGGGCCGCAGCCACCGAGATCTGCTGCCCGATCATCGCGCGAATCAGCATCTCGTGCGGGTCGGCGGCGCCCGGAACGCGGATGCCGGGAACAGCGGCGACGAGGGGCGCGATCTCGGGCTCCCGCGCCAGGGCGCCGTCGACCGCCAGCGGGTCGGCATCCAGATCGAAGAGGCGCCGGGCGCGGGCGACGAGTATGGGGAGGTCGCTCAATGAGGCGAGGCGGGCCCGCAGCCGGATGCGGTCGGCGGGGTCGTGCGTGAGCCGCATCGTGGCGGGCCCGCCCGGCAGCCGCAGCGTGCGCGCGAAGGATGTGGCGCCGCCCGCCTCGAGCCCGGAAACCGCGCGGGCCGACATCCAGCCGAAGAGACCGGCCGTATCGAGGGGAGCGCGGTAGGGCAGGGCGAGATCGATCGTGCCGGGGCTGGTGACGGCGGGATGGATGCCGCGGCGGCGCGCCCGCAGCTGCATCGGCGGCATCCCGAACACCTCGCTCACGGTGTCGTTGAACTGGCGGATGCTGGAGAACCCGGCCGAGAACGCGACGTCGGCCGCCGGCAGGTCAGTGCCGACGAGGAGCATGCGGGCCGTGTGGGCGCGGTGCGCACGACTGAGTGCCAGCGGGCCGGCGCCGAGTTCGGCGGTGAGCAGGCGCGTGAGATGCCGGGCCGAATACCCGAGCCGCGCCGCGAGGCCCGGAACGCCCTCGCGTTCGACCACTCCGTCGGCGATGAGGCGCATCGCGCGGGCGGTGACATCGCCCCGGAGGTTCCAATGCGGCGACCCGGGCGCCGCCTCGGGCAGGCACCGCTTGCACGCGCGGTAGCCGGCCTCGTGCGCGGCGGCCGAGGTGGCGTAGAAAGAGACGTTTCCGGGCTTCGGCGTGCGGGCGGGGCAGCTCGGGCGGCAGTAGATTCCGGTGGTGCGCACCGCCGTGACGAACTGCCCGTCGAAGCGCACATCGCGCGACTCGATGACACGATAGCGCTCATCGAAGGTCATCGACGGTCGCGTGGCTGCGGGGCTCATGCCCTCAGCCTGACACGCGCCCCCGACATCCTCTAGCGGAAAACGGACACGGCTGTGGTGCTTCTGGGGATACCGGAGGCCGTCCGCGGCCGCGTTCGGCGCGTGCCGGGCATGGGGAGGTCGGGATGGCGAGACCTGGAGCCCGGGATGACAGCGCGCGGTTCGAGTGTCGGAGGTATGTTCTACTGTCGAAGCATGCTCAACCAACCCGAGATGGGACCCGATCCCGCACCCGATCCGGCGGATCCTGTGGATGCTGCGGATTCGGCGGATGCCGCCGCGTGGGATGTCCCAGCGGGGTCGGCGGATGCTGCGGAATCGGCGGATGCTGGGGAATCGGCGGATGCCGCGGTTTCGGAAGACGCCGCGGTTTCGGAAGATCCCGCGGCGTGGGATATGCGGGCGGGGTGGGCGCCGCCGGTTCCGGATGCGGTGGATCTGGTGGTGGAGACGCAGACGATGATCTCGGTGTTCGCCGCGCAGCAGCTGGTTCGTGTGGATGCGATGCGAGTGCAGGCGCTCGCCGATGCCCGGGTGCACGGGTTCGAGCTGACTGACGTGATCGAGCGGTCGGTGCGATTGGAACTTGCATCCGCGCTGGGGATCACCGAAGCCGCCGCGAGTGATCTGATCGGGCAGGCGGAAGCCATGGTGCACC
>NZ_DATMIO010000031.1:0-3206 GCF_035554235.1 Microbacterium sp.
CACCGATCAGTCGGAGGCTCTGAGATTCGTCGCGTTCGTCGACCGCGTCTACGACGCGCAGATCCCGATCCGCGCCACCGGGGTCGCCCTCGACCTCGTCTTCGGCGAGGAGATGCTGGCCGGCGGGTACCGCAAGAAGTACCTGCGTGCCATCTCACGGCTCAACGCCTCGACGCACTCCTGAGCGGCGTTTCCATGGCCGCCTCGCGGCATCCCGAAATCTGATGTTTACATGGGGCGGGTCGCCGTAACCTCCGCGAAACACGACGCGCACGCCAGGGGAAACCCGAAGTGGTCAGACTAGGCGGACCCGACGCTACACCTGCGTCCCTGCAGAGAGGTTCCACTCGAGATGGATCAAGGCAATACCGCATTCATTCTCCTCGCAGCCGCACTCGTCCTATTGATGACGCCAGGTCTGGCGTTCTTCTACGGCGGTCTGGTCAAAGCGAAGAGCGTCATCAGCATGATGATGCTCAGCTTCGGCGCAATGGGCCTGATCGGCGTCCTCTGGGTGCTGTACGGCTACGCCATCGCCTTCCCTTCGGCTGATGGCATCGTCTTCCCGTGGTCGATCGACCTGTCTGCCCTCGGCCTCAACAGCCTGCTCACCACACCCGAGGACGCGGCCTACCCGCCGCTGGCCTTCGTCGCCTTCCAGGCGACGTTCGCCATCATCACCGTCGCGCTGGTCTCCGGAGCGATCGCCGACCGAGCCAAGTTCGGGGCGTGGCTCGTCTTCGCCGGCCTCTGGGCGACCATCGTCTACTTCCCCGTCGCCAGCTGGGTGTTCAACTTCGGCCTCGCCGAGGACGGCAGCTTCGCGTACGGCGGTTGGATCACCTATGGCATGCAGACGTGGTTCGGCGTCGGTGCGATCGACTTCGCCGGTGGCACCGCGGTGCACATCAACGCCGGTGCTGCCGCGCTCGCCCTCGCGCTCGTCCTCGGCCGCCGCGTCGGGTTCTCGAAGGGCATCACCGTCCCGCACAACCCGCCGTTCGTGCTCCTCGGCGCCGGTCTGCTGTGGTTCGGCTGGTTCGGCTTCAACGCGGGCTCCGAGCTCGCGGCCGACAACACCGCCTCGCTGGCCTTCGTCAACACCATCGCGGCGCCCGCAGCCGCACTGCTGACGTGGCTGATCGTCGAGAAGATCAAGGACGGCAAGCCGACCTCCGTCGGTGCCGCCTCGGGCGCCGTCGCCGGTCTCGTCGCGATCACCCCCGCATGCGCCTCGCTGCACCCGATCTGGGCGATCGTGCTCGGCGTCATCGCCGGTGCGGTCTGCGCTCTGGCGATCGAGCTCAAGTTCAAGTGGGGCTTCGATGACTCGCTCGACGTCGTGGGCATCCACCTCGTCGGCGGTCTGATCGGAACGCTGTACCTGGGCTTCTTCGCCAACGGCACCGGCCTGTTCATGGGCGGCGACGGAACGCAGCTCCTGGTTCAGGCGATCGCGGCCTTCTCGGTGCTGATCTACTCGTTCGTCCTGGCCTGGATCATCGGATTCCTCATCCAGAAGACCATGGGCTTCCGCGTCAAGAACGAGGACGAGGTCGCCGGCATCGACACCATCGTGCACGGCGAGGAAGGGTACGTCCTCGCGGACACCCGGCCCTGACCGATCCACACAGCCCGAAGGGGCGTCGCGGTCAATCGCGGCGCCCCTTCGGCGTTCCCGCCCCGCGCGCGTGGGTAGGGTGACACCGTGATGGCACGACGCGGACTCTTCAGCTCGATCGCGCGGCTCTTCGGCGGCAAGGCCGGGGGAGCGGCGACCGCCACTCGTGAAGCGGCCGGCCGCACGGGTGCGACCGCGACCGCCGGGGTGACGCCTCCGGCGCGGAACGGTCTGCGCATCTCGTACGCGCCAGATCCCGACGGCGATCCCGATGCGGGCGAGATCGTCTGGACCTGGGTGCCGTACGTCGAGAACGACGGTCGCGGCAAGGATCGCCCCGTGCTCGTGATCGGCCGGCAGTCACGCGATCGGGTCTACGCGGTGCGCCTGACCAGCAGGTCCCACGACGGCGACCGGGACTTCCTCGCGATCGGAGCGGGCCCCTGGGACTCCCAGCAGCGCCCGTCGTGGATCGACATCGAGCAGCTCTACAGCGTGCACGCGGAGGGCATGCGGCGCGAGGCAGCCGCGCTGGATCGGGAGCGCTTCTCCCGCGTCGCGGACGCACTGCACCGGCGCTACGGCTGGGCCGTCGGGGGCTGATCGTGGTGGGCGATACCAGACTCGAACTGATGACCTCTTCCGTGTGAAGGAAGCGCGCTACCAACTGCGCCAATCGCCCATCGGCCGTGCGGGGCCGGTTCACGATACTACCGGATGGCTCGGGCCGGAACGAACCCGCGGGCGCACGGCACGTGCGGCGCGTCATGGTTTTGCGCTCGCCATTTTCTCGGCTAAAGTTGCACGAGTGCCCGGAGCGATCCGGAAACGCGGATGTAGCGCAGTTGGTAGCGCACAACCTTGCCAAGGTTGGGGTCGCGAGTTCGAGTCTCGTCATCCGCTCGAGTGCAGGGGTCTCCTTTCGAGGAGGCCAAGGCACGTGGGGTCAAACCACACGCGGTGGCGTGGCCGAGCGGCTAGGCACCGGCCTGCAAAGCCGTTTACACGGGTTCGAATCCCGTCGCCACCTCAAGAACACTGTCACCTTTCACTCCAACTCAATAGCCCGAACGGGCGCGATTGGCGCAGCGGTAGCGCGCTTCCCTGACACGGAAGAGGTCACTGGTTCGATCCCAGTATCGCGCACACAGAAACACCCCGGTTCATCCGGGGTTTTCTCGTTTCCGATGACGACCGATTGTGCCTGCGTGGGAGTGAAGGTCTGCCGGAACAGCGTTCGCATCGGTGTTAACGGGTACCGCTAGTGTTCGCGCATGACCTCGCAGTATGAGCAGCTTCCCCGCTCTGCCCCGGCCGTTACGGCGGAACCTGGGTGGCACCCCGATCCTGGGTATCCCAAATACCTGCGCTACTGGGACGGCACGGGCTGGACGGCGCATACGTACAAGATCCCTCGCGACAAGCGCGTCTGGGTGGCGTATCTGCTCTTCTTGCTGTTGGGTGGCCTGGCAGCTCATCGGTTCTACCTCCGGCGCCCTGTTTCGGCCGTCGGATTCATCGTCTTGTACTGGATCGGAGTCGCCGGCACCACCGCGGTCATCGAATCCGTGAGGACGAGCGCCCA
>NZ_DATMIO010000032.1:0-3035 GCF_035554235.1 Microbacterium sp.
GCTGATCCGGCCGCACGAGGCCGACCTGAGTGGGCTGTTCGGCGTGCTCGCGAACGTCGCCTGGACCAGCCACGGGCCCGTCGACCCCGCGGCGCTCGCAGCCGTGCGGATGCGCTTCCGCGCCGCCGGCCTCCCGTTCAACGTCACCTCGATCGACAAGTTCCCGCGCATGACCGACTACGTCGCGCCCGGCGGCGTCCGGATCGCCGACGCCGACCGCGTGCGGCTGGGCGCGCACCTTGCCGAGGGCACGACCGTGATGCACGAGGGGTTCGTGAACTTCAACGCCGGAACGCTCGGCCAGAGCATGGTCGAGGGACGCATCTCCCAGGGCGTCGTCGTGGGCGACGGCAGTGACATCGGCGGCGGCGCATCCATCATGGGCACCCTGTCGGGTGGCGGCGAGCACCGCGTCTCGATCGGTGCGCGCGCGCTCCTGGGCGCCAACTCCGGCGTGGGCATCTCGATCGGCGACGACTGCGTCGTCGAAGCGGGGCTCTACGTCACCGCCGGCACGAAGGTGCTGCTGCCCGGCCGCGCCCCGCGCCCCGACGGCACGCCGCAGAGCGTCAAGGCCGCCGAGCTCTCCGGTGCCCCCGGCATCCTGTTCCGGCGCAACTCGCTGTCGGGGGCCGTGGAGGCCGTGGAGCGCCACGGGGCGGGAATCACCCTCAACGAGGCGCTTCACGCGTAGAGTCACGCATACCCGGCGAAGGAGTCCCATGTCGAAGCGTATGCCGAAGAAGCTCTACGAGTCCGAGCTGATGGTGCTGCAGGCCAAGCTCGTGGACATGCAGGCGTGGGTGCAGGACACCGGCGCCCGCGTCGTCGTGATCTTCGAGGGGCGGGATGCCGCGGGCAAGGGCTCGACGATCAAGCGCGTCTCGCAATACCTCAATCCCCGCGTGAGCAAGGTCGTCGCCCTGCCGGCGCCGAGCGAGCGGGACAAGAGCCGCTGGTACTTCCAGCGCTACGTGCCGCATCTGCCTGCGGCGGGCGAGATCGTCCTGATGGACCGGTCCTGGTACAACCGCGCGGGCGTCGAGCAGGTGATGGGGTACTGCACCCCCGAGGAATACCACCGGTTTCTGCACCAGGCGCCGATCTTCGAGCGGTTGCTGGTGGAAGACGGCATCATGCTGCTCAAGTACTGGTTCAGCGTCTCCGACGACGAGCAGGAGCGCCGCTTCCGCGACCGCGCCGACGATCCGATGCGACGCTGGAAGCTCAGCCCGAACGACACGCTCTCGATCACCAAGTGGGAGGACTACTCCCGCGCGAAGGACACGATGTTCGTGCACACCGACATTCCCGAGGCGAGGTGGTGGGAGGTAGACAACGACGACAAGCGCCGCGGTCGGATCAACACGATCGCGCACCTGTTGTCGAAGATCCCCTACGAGATCGTCGAGCGCGAGAAGATCGTCATTCCCGAGCGACCGCCGTCGGGCGGCTACGAACGACCGCCCCAGGACGAGTCCACGCAGGTGCCCGACTATGCCGCCGAGCTGGAGCGGCGGCACGACGAAGAGCGCGTAGACGGCAAGAAGAGCAAGCGCGCGAAGGAGAAGGATGCCTCCGCGATCGCCAAGTCGGAGGAGAAGAAGTCGAAGTGAGCGCGCGATCCGGTCTCAGAGACCGGGATACTGCCGCTCGGGCGCACCGACGTACAGCTGCTGCGGGCGTCCGATCTTCGTCTGCGGATCGGTCTGCATCTCGCGCCAGTGCGCGAGCCAGCCGGGCAGGCGGCCGATCGCGAACAGCACGGTGAACATGCGGGTGGGAAAGCCCATCGCCTTGTAGATCACTCCGGTGTAGAAGTCGACATTCGGGTAGAGCCTGCGCTCCCTGAAGTAGTCGTCTTCCAACGCGATCTCCTCGAGCTCCTTGGCGAGGTCGAGGAGCGGATCGTGCACGCCCAGCTCGCGCAGCACCTCGTCGGCCGACTCCTTGACGAGCTTCGCACGCGGGTCGTAGTTCTTGTAGACACGGTGCCCGAAGCCCATGAGCTTCACACCGTCCTCTTTGTTCTTGACCCGCTCGACGAAGCGGCGAACGCCCTCGCCCGATTCCTGGATGCGGCTCAGCATGTCGAGCACCGCCTCGTTGGCCCCGCCGTGCAGAGGACCGTAGAGAGCATTGATGCCGGCGGAGATCGACGAGAACTGGTTCGCACCGGTCGAGCCGACGAGCCGCACCGTCGACGTCGAAGCGTTCTGCTCGTGGTCCTCGTGCAGGATGAGCAGTCGCTCGAGCGCGCGGGACATCACCGGGTTGACGTCGTAGACCTCGGCGAGCACGCCGAAGTTGAGCTTGAGGAAGTTGTCGACGAAGCTCAGCGAGTTATCCGGATAGAGGAATGCCTGGCCGATGCTCTTCTTGTGCGCGTACGCGGCGATCACGGGCAGCTTCGCCAGCATCCGGATCGTGTTCAGTTCGATGTGCTCGGGGTTCGAGGGATCGGACTCGCCCTCGTAGTACGTCGACAGGGCCGAGACGGCCGACGAGAGCACCGACATCGGATGCGCGGTGTGCGGCAGTGCCGAGAAGAACCGCTTCAGGTCTTCGTGCAGCAGCGTGTGGTGACGGATGCGGTCATCGAACGCCTCGAGCTCGGCTGCCGTCGGCAGCTCGCCGTAGATGAGCAGCCAGGCGACCTCGAGATAGGTGCTGTTCTGCGCGAGCTGCTCGATCGGATAGCCGCGATAGCGCAGGATTCCCTGATCGCCGTCGATGTACGTGACCGACGACCTGGTGGCCGACGTGTTCACGAACCCGTAGTCGAGCGTGGTGAACCCCGTCTGGCGGGTCAGCGTCGAGATGTCGACGCTCGGGACGCCGTTGGTTCCCCGACGAACGGGGAGCTCGGCCGTTCTTCCGGCAACCTGCAGCGTGGCCGTCTCGGCCGGAATGGGCGTACCCGCTTCGCTCACGGCGCCTCCTCGCGATTCTTGGTCGTGATGGTCTCGCTCGGCTCGTGAGCCGCCGTTACAGCCTAGTCGGCACCCGCGGCTTCTGCTGACACAGCCAAAGAA
>NZ_DATMIO010000033.1:0-6600 GCF_035554235.1 Microbacterium sp.
GGGCCGAGGGGGCACTTCTTCGCCCAGTGCTCGGCCTCCTCGCGGCTCGCGACCTCGAGGATCCAGAATCCCGTGAACACCTCGCGGGCCTCGGCGTAGGGTCCGTCGGTGACGACCGGCGGCGTGGATGAGAAGTCGACGCGGAAACCCTCACTCGCGTCGCTCAGCCCTTCCGCGGTGAGGAAGACGCCGGCCTTCTGGAGGTCTTCGTTGTAGGCGCCCATCACGGCGACCACCTGCTCCATGTCGAGGGTCTCCGCCGCGATCGCCGCGGCCGCCGGCTCGACCTGCATGATCAGCATGTAACGCATCTTCGAACTCCTTCTGAGGGGTTCGTTCGACCCCTTCAACATGGACGTCGAACGAGATCCGCGGATATCGACATCCTGCCCGAGAATTTTCCAGATCAGGATGCCGCCGCCGGCCGCCGATCACGTTCGACCCGCCGCGGGGCGCGGAAAAGCCCCGGCTGTCAGCGATCACAACCGGGGCTCATCAAGGAGAGATGACTACCCGAGGTAGGCCGCGAGGTCCTTCTCGAGCGCGAACTTGGGCTTCGCGCCGATGATGGTCGTTTCGACCTCACCGCCGCTGAACACCTTCATGGCGGGGATCGAGGTGATCTGGTACTTCATGGCCAGATCGGGGTTCTCGTCGACGTTCAGCTTCAGCACCGTGATCTTGTCGGGGTGCTCCGACTGGATCTGGTCGAGCACGGGCGAGACCATGCGGCACGGTCCGCACCATTCGGCCCAGAAGTCGACGAGCACCGGCCCCTCGGCCTGCAGGACGTCCTGATCCCACGTGCTCGAGCTGGTTGCCTTGGCGGTCATGCGCTTTCTCCTTCTTTCGGAAGTCACTGATTCGTAGAACCTGTCGGGGAGCGGGATTGTTCCCCCAGGCGGTTCAGGCGGTTCAGGCGGCGGCCGCGTCGTCCGCGTCGGCCTCGGGGAGCCCGTCGATCTGGTCGACGTCGGCGGCGGGGGCGCCCGCCTCGCCCAGGGCGGCCAGGAAGTGCTCGGCGTCGAGCGCCGCCACCGTGCCGCTGCCGGCCGCGGTGACCGCCTGGCGGTAGGTCGGGTCGATGACATCGCCCGCGGCGAAGACACCGTGCACCGATGTGCGCGAAGAGCGCCCGTCGACCCAGATGGTGCCCTCGGGCGTCAGGTCGAGCGAGCCGTGCACGAGGTGCGTGCGGGGATCGTTGCCGATCGCCACGAAGAGGCCGTCGAGGGCGAGCTCGCGGGTCGATCCATCGACGGTGGAGCGCAGGGCGACGCCGTTCACGGCCTCCTCGCCCAGGATGTCGATGACCTCGGTGTTCCAGACGAACTCGATCTTCTCGTTCGCGAAGGCGCGCTCCTGCATGATCTTCGAGGCGCGCAGCGTGTCTTTGCGGTGAATGACGTACACCTTCGACGCGAAGCGCGTGAGGAACGTCGCCTCCTCCATCGCGGAGTCGCCGCCGCCGACGACCGCGATCACGCGGTCGCGGAAGAAGAAGCCGTCGCAGGTCGCGCACCACGAGACGCCGCGGCCCGACAGGCGCTCTTCGCCCTCGAGGCCGATCTTGCGATACGCCGATCCGGTCGCGTAGATGAGGCTGGAGGCCTCGTACTCGGCTCCGCTGCCGAGCTTCACGCGCTTGACGGGACCCGTCACGTCGAGCTCGACGACGTCGTCGTACAGGATCTCCGCACCGAAGCGCTCGGCCTGGTCCTGCATCTTCTGCATGAGCTCGGGGCCTTGGATGCCCTCAGGGAAGCCGGGGAAGTTCTCGACATCGGTCGTGTTCATCAGCTCGCCGCCGACCTCGACCGAGCTGGCCACGACGAGCGGCTCGAGGTTGGCACGGGCCGCGTAGATCGCGGCCGTGAATCCGGCCGGACCCGAACCGACGATGATGACCTGACGCACGCGAAACCTCCTGGGATCAACTGACGCACACTTCGACTCGGCTCAGTGCAAGACTTCGACTTCGCTCAGTGCAAGTGACTCAACACATGGTAACGGCGAGGCATTCCGCGTCGCGCCCCCGTGTCACAGCCGTGCGGGCGCTTCCCAGGGAAGGTCAGCCCCGCTTGAGCACCCGTCGCACCAGATCGGTCGCGACCTGCAGCTCCGGGGCCCGCAGCAGCGCCAGCACCGCCGCGTAGACGAGCAGGCTCACGCCGCCGATGATCACCGTGCCGACGGCGCCGGTGAGCTTGTCGGCCACCGCCCACCCGTCCGCCCCGCCCATGAGCAGGAACGTCAGCCACCCCGCCGCCCCGGCGGGGATCGCCGCGAGGGTGAAGCGGCCGAGGGCGAAGAGCGACTGCCGCATTCCGAGGTCACCGAGCCGGCGGTGCAGCAGCCACGAGGCGACGATCGCCTGCAGCAGGCTCGCGATGGACTGGCCGAGCGCGACGCCCGCGGTCAGCTGCTCTACGGGAAGCGTCCAGGCGGCGATCAGGGCCGTGAGCACGACGAGGACGCACTGGAACAGCGTGAAGAAGAAGGGCGTGCGCGTGTCGCCGTAGGCATAGAACGAGCGCTGCACGACGAACAGCACGGCGAGCGGGATGAGGCCGACGAGGAAGCACACGAGCACCGTGGCCGCTTCGACGGCGTGCTCGGCGGAGTTGGTGAAGATCCGGGATGCCGGCACCGACGCCACCGCGAGCGCGAAGGTCGCGATCACGATGAAGAGGCCCAGGATGCGGATGCTGCGCCCGATGTCGGCGCGCACCTCGTCGTCTCGGCCCGCGACGGCGTGCTCGCTGAGCTGGGTGAAGTAGGGGGTCCCGATCGAGAGCACGATGATCGAGTAGGGGAGCATGAAGATCAGCCACGCGTTCTGCATCGCGAAGACGGAGGCCCCCTCGCCGGACGCGGCGGACACGATCCGCGTCTGCATGAGGCCGGCGAGCTGGCCGGCCACCACCATCAGGAACGTCCACCCCGCGAGGCGGCCGATGTGGTTCAGCCCGACGCCGCGCCAGCGGAAGTCCGGGCGGATGACGATTCCGGTGCGGCGCCAGAAGAGCAGCAGCACCCCGGCCTGCACGATGATGCCGAGGGTCGCGGTCGCGCCGAGCCACGCGATCGACTCGGTGGTCCATTCGGCGACGGCGCCGAGGTCGGACCCGAACAGCAGGATGAACAGCAGGAAGCCGGCGATCGAGACGACGTTGTTGACGATCGGAGCCCACGTGAACGGCCCATAGACGCGGCGCGCGTTGAGCGTCTCGCCGACGAGCGCGTAGAGCCCGTAGAAGAAGATCTGGGGCAGGCACCAGTACGCGAACGCCGTGGCCAACGCCAGCTGGTCGGCGTCGAACCGGTCGGCGTACAGCTGCACGAGGAACGGCGCGAGCACCATCGCCAGCGCGGTCGTGCTCAGGAGCACCACCGTGCCGAGCGTGAACAGCTTGGAGATGAACG
The DNA here is from genome assembly GCF_035554235.1 of Microbacterium sp. Classification (GTDB taxonomy): domain Bacteria; phylum Actinomycetota; class Actinomycetes; order Actinomycetales; family Microbacteriaceae; genus Microbacterium. The sequence continues at coordinate 3,427 of NZ_DATMIO010000033.1, forward strand.
CGCGGCCGCCGTCGGGATCGGCGCTGACCTTCACGATCTGCGGCACGATGACCGCGGTCAGGATACCGGTCGAGATGATCGCGTAGATGTTGTTCGGCAGCTGGTTCGCCACGGCGAAGGCGTCGCCGGCCCGGCTGCTCACCGATCCGATCGCGGCGACGAGCACGATGTTGCGCAGCACCCCGGTCACGCGCGAGACCATCGTGCCCGCGCCGATCACGAGGCTCGCCCGGCCGAGGTTACTCACCGGCGCCCCCGGCATCCGCCCCGGTCTCGTCGGCCGAGCCGGCGCCCGCGGCATCCGCTCTCTTGGCGGACCGCCGGCGAAGCACCGTGCGCACCACGCCGAGCGTGACGAATCCGGCCACGAGGATGGCAAGGATGACCAGCCCGATGGCCTCCCAGTCCGCCCGCACCGTCACGTCGGCGGACTGCGTGTCGCCGATCGACACGCCCGTGCGGCTGCGCAGCTGCAGGTCGATGGTCACGTCGCCGCTGCCCACGCGGGCCTGCACCGGTACCTGCACGCGCGAGTTGCTGGCGGGCTGCGCGGTGACGACGGTCTGGCCTTCGACGACGAGGATCGCGGAGTCGGGTTCGGCGAAGAGCACGACATTCACCGGGAAGGGGAGGTCGTTGCGCACCCACACCGGCAGGGGCGCCTAGGGGCTCAGCAGCTGGATGGTGCTGGGCGGCTGGATGCCGACGGCTCCGAGGGTGGCGACGGTCTGTTCGCGGTGGGCGGCCAGCGCTGCGGTCCACTCGGCCGGCTGCGCCGACCAGCCGACGCCCAGCAGCTGGAGGATCGAGGTGCGTTCGGGGCCGGTGAGAAGGCTCGGCTGATCGAGGATGCTGGCGAACGAGGTGAGCAGGCCTTCATCGGCCATGAGGGCGGATGCCGCATCCACCCGCGCGGCTTCGGGCGCGACATCCGCGACCTGCACCGGCGCGCCTTCGCCCGCGGCAAGTGCGGCGAGGCTCGCGAGCTGGACTCCTGGGGTGTCGGTGACGGCGGAGATCGCGGTGCGCAGGGCCACCCGCGAGCGGTCCTGCCCGCGGTCGGGTGTCACGAGCACCGGGGCGCCGTCGGCATCCCGGCCGGCGAACGTCAGCAGCGCGGTCGCCTCGGTCAGCGGGGCGCCGCGCACGACGGAGTCCTCGACCGACGCGGCCTCGCCGAGCGCCTGCGAGATATCGGAGTCGTACACGAGCACCCCCGCACCCTCGGCGGTGACGCCGTGGGCGGGCACGGTCGCGCCCGTGGAGCCTTGTGACGTCGTGGCCGAGGGGATGAGGCTGAGGGAGGGGACCGCATCGGTGCCGAGACCGCCGAGCGTGTCGACGATCGCGGGGCTCGCGGAGCCGGGCAGCGGCCAGAACACATTGCTCCGCGCGCTCCCGATATCGAGCAGCGTCTCGAGGTCGGGCAGCACCGGCTCGGTGGGCGAGGCCGTCGGCGTCTCGGTCGGGGTGGGCCCGGGCGTGGGCGTCGCCTCCGGCTCGGGCACGAACAGGGCCGGATCGAGCAGGTACTGCAGCGTCTCGGGCGCCATCGGTGCCGCGAGACCCGCCCCGAGCTGCGCCGAGACATCGGCGTCGCCGAACTGGAGGGCGAAGCGCGGGTTCGGCAGGGCATCGAGGCGGGCGAGCCATTCCGTCGCCTCGGCGGGGGCCGACGAACCGAGCACGCGGATGGCCGCCGCGATCGCCGGATCCACACCGAGGATCGCGGAGGTGCCCTCGACGGCGTCCAGCTGCGCCGTCAACGAACCATCCGGAGCGGTGAGCGCGACGATCTCGTCGAGGGTGAGCACACCCGTCCCGATGGGCGTCGCGGTGATGGGCACGACGACCCCGACCGGCGCCGCCGGTGCCGCCGGATCGGGCACGATCATCGCACTGGCCGACATGACGGGGCCGGTCGGTCCGGCGTAGGCGGCGCGCAGCGGGTAGACGCCGGGCGCCCGGCCCGCGAGTGCGGGGTCGGTGCCGGCGACCATCAGGGCCGAGATGGAGGACGATCCCGCAGGAGTGCCCTCGGCGGTCGCGGTCGCGACATCCGTCACCTGCGCGGAGGTGCCGGTGTCGAGCCATTCCCGCAGGGCGGCGCGTCCGGACAGCGGCTGCGTCCCGATCGCCAGCGTGACCGCGGCGGGCGTGAGCGCCACCGCGGTCTCGTTCGTGATCGTCACCGAGACCGTGAGGCCCTGGCCCGGTGCGACGATGCCTCGGCCGACGGGCGCCAGGACGACCCCGACGGCGGGCGCGGCCTCGTCGTCGGGCGCCACGACCGCGCGCTCGGCGGCCGTCGCCGGCGTGCCCCAGGCCGCGGGAGCGCCCACGGCGGTCGCCACGATCACGGCCACCGCCGCCGTGGCACGCGCGAACACGTGTCGCCACCGGCGCGAGGTCGTGCCAGAAGAGGGAAGGGTCACGGTCATGCTGGCGTTCTACTCGAGTGCGATCACGGCCGCACGATCAGCCTCGAGTCTAGAGTCCGTGCCTCCGAGAGACCCGTGCGCCGCACGGGGTGACGGTTGAATGGGCACATGCACGACCTCTCCGAGAGCGAGCGCGCCCTTGCCGCCTCCCTCGCCCGCGACCTCGCCGACGCCGACTACCGCACTGCGGACCTGCGTGCGCTGTGGGGCGAAGTGGCCGCGAACGCGCTCGAGCGCGGCGACGCGGTGCCGGCCCGGCGGGCGCTCTCGCGGCATCCGTCCTCGCCCCTCGCGACGCTCGCGGCGCTCTTCTTCCTCGGCCATGCGGTGGGGGTGGATGCCGCCGCCATCGCGCTCGGGGGCGTCGGCGTTGCGGGCGCGGCGCGGCTGGGACTCGTGACCCTGACCGGCGACACGGTCGAGCCCGCGGCCGTGATCCGGCCGCACGCGTTCTCCGACGGGCTCGGCGTCGGCGAGTGGTGGATCGCGAGCGATCGTGACGAGCTTGCAGGCGTCTCGCCCCTGCGCGATGACCACGTACTCGGCGTGGGAGGCGCGGGTCGCACGCTCGCGGCGCTGCTCGGCGAGGAGCCGGTCGCGTCGGCCCTCGATCTGGGCTGCGGCTGCGGCATCCTGGCCCTGCATCTCAGTCGCAGCGCGGCGCGGGTCGTCGCGACCGACATCTCGGCCCGGGCGCTGCGGTTCACCGCGCTGAACGCCGCGCTCAACGGGG
>NZ_DATMIO010000034.1:0-5790 GCF_035554235.1 Microbacterium sp.
CGAGCGACAATGTGCGGAGAAAATACTCCTCCTGATAGGAATACAAGCTCACACCGCGCTGGATGCGATGCACCGGCCTTATCGTGTGCATTGATTCGTGTCCTTCTCTTGGCCGCTCAATCTGCGGCAGATCGATGGAGTCTGCGCTCGACGGTGAATGTCTCGCGTGCAGCGGCACCGCCAGGCAGCACCATGTACGGGATGAGAATCCGGACGGCGAGCGTGACGACGGCGTCGGTCGGGGGCTCGTCGGCCACGGTGCCCCAGCTGATTGTGAGGGGCTCGCCGATCACCCAGTACCCATCCAGGGCGCGCAGCTCCTCGAAACTTCCCGATTCGCCGTCCGCGGTGGTGAAGCGAAGCGCGTCGATGGGGATCGCCTCGTCGTCGAGCGTCACCGTTATGTCGAGAACGCAGTCCCAGGGCAGGCTTCGCATCCATGGGACGCGCGCCTCGATCGCGATGCGCCCGTCGGCCGAAGACCGGAAACCATCGTCTCTGAGCAACCCCGACGAAAACGGCATGAAGCCTCCTTGCTTTTGAGAGAACACTAGACACTTCTGTCAGAAAATGCGAATGTGGACGAGTTAAACTCCTAAAGATGGGACCGGCTGTGCCGAAGACGCTGCAACCGACGTGGGCGGCCACGACGTTCTCTTTCACGACCGAACTCGTCACGGGTGAGCATTCGCCGAACGAGATCGTCGAGAGCCTCGGCGGCGTGCCCGCCATCGAGGCAGTGGAGTTGGACGGATTCCAGCACTTCCGGAGCTTTCCGGATGTCGATGAGGCGGAGGCCGACGAGTTTCGACGGCTCGTGAGCGAAACCGGCCTGAAACTCATCGAGCTGGGGGTCTACAACGATCTCGTCGAATCCTCGGGCCGGGTGCGCGATCTCGACTGGCAGGCGACCTTTCTGGAAACGCAGATTCGATCGGCGGCTCGCCTCGGCTTCACGAGGACGAAGGTCATGTTCGGCCTGGACCCGGAGCTCCAGCGACGCCTGGAGAGGGTGCTCGATGAAACGGGCATCCGCCTGCTTCAAGAAGTGCAGGGAAAGCTCACGCCGTCGTCGCCCGCGCTCGATGAGCAACGATCATTCGCCGCCGCGAGACCGGATCACTTCGGCTTCGTCTTCGACCTCAGCGCCACGATGCACGGAGTTCCGGTCACCTTCCTCGACTTCCTCGGGCGACGGGGGGTTCCCCGCGAGGCGATCCGGCTCATCTCCGAGGACTGGGCAGGCGATCACACTGATACGACGAAGGACGCGGTGGTCGCGATTCTCGATCGCACAGACATCGATCCGCTCACCCGCCGTCAGGCGATGACACCGTTCACCCGGTTCGGGAACAGCAGGGTGAAGGATTTTCGCGAGTTCCTGACCAGCGTCGAGCACATCCACCTGAAGTACTGGGATCTCGAAGACGCCGGGGGAATCGTCTCGGAGCCCATTTGCGACCTCCGACGCGAGCTTGATCTCGTCGCGTACGACGGCGCCGTGACGAGCGAATGGGGCGGACACGAATGGATCGAAGACGCCACCGGTCTCGAGATGACCGAGAAGCATCTCGATCTGGCGAGGTCTGTCTGGCTCGCCGGTGCCGAGAAATAGCCGTCTCGCCATGTGAGACGGCGGCGAGACGGCCGTCCTGAAGTGGGCTTAGCGTCGCGCTGGAAGCAGCCCCGCCCCGGCGGGCACCCGAAGACAAGGAAGTCAGGTACACAGCATGAAGCACGTACATCGGCGCTCTGCACGACTCGCCGCCGCCGCGGCAGCCCTCGTCGTGACGGCGGGCGCGCTCGCCGGATGCTCGTCCTCCGGCGGAGGTGAGGAGACGGTGGTCATCAAGGTCGCGATTCAGCAGGAAACCGGCGCCCAGAAGCCCTATGAGACCGTCTTCGCACAGATCGAGGACATGTATCCCAACATCGACATCCAGGCTAGCCAGTACGCAGCCGACCAACTCGGAACCGTCATGACGACGCAGCTCCAGGCCGGCAATGCACCCGACCTGATCTGGGGATCACCGGGTACCGGAAACACCAACTCCCTCGGGCTCTACGCGCAGGCCGGCTACCTGGTCGACCTGAGCGACCAGGACTGGGCGGTGGAGTCGATCACCGAGTCAGCCAAGCCGCTCTTCTACAACGGCGACGAGCTCTTCGCCCTGCCCCTCGACCTGGCACCGATTCCGATGATCATCAACTCCACGGCCTACGAAGCCGCGGGCTTGACGCCGGCAACGACGTTCGACGGTGTGCTCGAGGACTGCGCGGTGGCACGCGAGAGCGGCGCATCCCTGCTGAACGTCGCGGGCGCCTTCGCGCCGCAGGCGGGCATCACCGCGCTCGAGCTCGCGGCAACCCGGGTCTACAGGGAGAACCCGAACTGGAACCAGGACCGCGCCGACGGCAAGACGACGTTCGCAGAGACGAAGGGCTGGAAGGACACCCTCAACGCCTTCATCACCCTCCACGAGAACCAGTGCTTCCAGGATGGCGTGGAAGGCGCCGACGGTCCTCAGCTGTTCGGGAGCGTCGCTTCGGGGCAGTCGCTCGGCACGTTCGTGCCGGCGGGCGCGATCAACGACCTCCGTTCGCAGGAGACCGGCGCCGAGTTCGCCCTCGCGCTCTTCCCGGGCGAGACCGAGGACGACGCCTATCTGTTCGCTTCGCCGACCGATGCGTTCGGACTGAACGCCGCCTCGACGCACCCCGAGGAAGCGATGCAGGTGCTCGAGGCATTCGCGACGCCGGAGATTCGCGACGCGCTGGCCGAACTCACCGGCAACGTCTCGATGGAGACAGCCCTCAACGGCCAGCCGGCGACCGGCGACTTCGAGAGCCTGAACGATCTCCTGAGCGACCCGGACCGCAACGGCCCGCTGGCAAACCTCTTCTGGCCCAACGGAGAGGTGTACTCGACGCTCGGAACCGGCGTTCAGGGCCTGCTCACCGGGCAGGTCACGGTCGACGCCCTTCTCGAGGAACTCGACAAGTCCTGGGGCTGACGCTCACCGGCATCCCCACACAATCGATCGGCAGAACCATGGCAATCACCCGCACGGTGGTCACGGGAAAGCGGCTCAAGGGGGTCGGCGGCATGGCCGTCGACCCCCGGCCGGCGACGCCCAGCCCGCGAAGCAACCGGCCATCCGCTCATCTGCAATGGTGGTGGGCTCTGCCTGCCGTGATCCTCGTAGGACTCTTCATCTACGGCGCGTTCGTCGCCGGCGGATTCTTCGCCTTCACGGACTGGCGCGGCATTGGGGAGTTCGACTTCGTCGGCTTCGACAACTTCGTGCGGCTGTTCCAGGACCCCGACGCGCTCGGGGGCCTGATCCACACCCTGATCATCGCCGCGGCCTTCCTCATCCTCACCAATGTGCTCGGAATGGCGCTCGCTCTCGCTCTGCACCGCACCCTGAAGACGCGGCACTTCCTTCGGGCCCTGGTCTTCCTCCCGGTCGTCCTCAGCCCGATCGCGGTGAGCTACGTCTGGAGCTTCATCTTCGCGCAGAACGGACCCCTCAACGGATTTCTGCAACTCATCGGTCTCGAGTCGTGGACGCATACCTGGCTGGGCGATCCCGACTGGGCCCTCACCGCGGTCATCGTGGTCCTGGTGTGGCAGCACGTCGGGTTGACCATGGTGATCTACCTCGCGGCGCTCGCCACGATTCCGCCCGAGCTCGACGAAGCGGCATCGGTCGACGGCGCGGGGGCATGGCGTCGATTCGCCCATATCTCGTTGCCGCTGCTGCGGCCCGCGATCGTCGTCGCATCGACGCTGATGCTCGTCCGCGGGCTCTCCGTCTTCGACCAGGTCTTCGCCCTGACCGGCGGCGGCCCGTACGGGGCCACCGAGACGCTCGCCACGCTCGTCTACAAGGAGACCTTTGCAAACGGGCAGTACGGATACGGGGCGGCGATCGCCCTCATCCTCACCGTGCTGATCCTGATCTTCGCGGTCGTCCAGATCGTGTTGGTGCGGCCGAGAGAGGACGACTGATGAACACCTACCGTCCGCGGACGTTCGTGCGGGAAGCGCTCGTCTTCGCCGCCATCATCCTCGCGATGATCCCGTTCTATTTCCTGGTCAACATGTCATTCAAATCGAATGGCGATGCGCTCGTCTCCAGCCCGGCTGCCTTCCCCAGCCCGCCCACCCTGGATTCGTTCATCACGGCATTCGTCGGGTCTGAGACGCGCAGCATTCCCCTCGGGGCCCTCAACAGCACGATCATCACCGCGGGCACGCTGATCCTGCTCGTCGTGTTCGGATCGAGTGCCGCCTACATCCTCCACCGGGTGACGAATGGATTTACCCGGATCGCATATTGGGGCTTCGTCGCCGCGGTGATCCTGCCGACCCAGCTCGGCGTCGTGCCCACCTACGTCGCGCTCCGCAACGTCGGCCTCGTCGGAACCCACCTGGGGATGATCCTGCTCTACGCGGGTCTGCTCATGCCGCTCTCCGTCTTCCTCTACTCCGGATTCGTGCGGACGGTTCCGCGTGACTACGAGGAGGCCGCGCAGCTCGACGGGGCCGGACCCGTCCAGATGTTCGTGAAGGTGGTCTTTCCGCTGCTCGCGCCCGCGACGGGAACCGTCGCGATCATGAGCGGCCTTATCGTCTGGAACGACTTCTTCAACGCCCTCATCTTCTTGAGCGGCACGGAGACGGCCACGCTTCCCCTCGTGGTTTACGGCTTCGTGGGTGATCAGGTCTCTCGGTGGAACGTGATCTTCGCCGGCGTCATCCTCTCGATGATCCCGGCGCTCGTCTTCTACCTGGTCGCCCAGAAGCGGTTCATGCAGGGATTCGCCGGAGGAATCAAGAGTTGACCCCGACGGCGTCCGATCCGATCCGCACCGCCGTGGTCGGATACGGCAACTCGGCTCGAATCATCCATCGCGCCCTGCTCGAGTCACAAAGCGGCTTCGAGATCACGGCCGTGGTCACGACGCGGCCCGCTGCTCGCGACGCTTCGCGCCGGGCCGGACTTTCCGTCGTGGCATCGATCCAGGAGGCTGCGCGCGCGGGCGCCACGCTCGCTGTGATCTGTCTTCCCGACTCGATGCATGAAGACGCCGCGCTCGAGGCGCTGAAAGCGGGCATGCACATCTCCCTGGAGAAGCCCGCAGCGCCCACGAGCGCCGCGGTGGCCCGCATCGATCGGCTTGCGCGGGATCGGCGGCGCATCGCATCCGTCTTCCACAATCGTCGCTGGGATGATGACGTGCTGACCGCAGCCGATCTCGTCGCGACCGGCGAGCTCGGCGCTATCGAGCGATACTCGGCCACGCTGGGTGCGTGGAACCCCGATGTGGGTTCAGGGTGGCGAGACCGGCCGCGTCCCGGTGGCGTGGATGGCCGGCTCGGTGACCTCGGCAGCCACCTGGTCGACCAAGCCGTTCAGCTGTTCGGGCCGGTCTCCGATGTCTTCGCGCACGTGACCACGATGCGTCCGGGGTCCAGGGTGAACGACGACTGCATGCTGCTCCTCTCACATGCGTCGGGAGTGCGGGGTGAGCTGCTCGCGTCAAGCGCCCGGCCGCTGCACGGGCCGCGTTTGGAAGTGCAAGGACGGGATGCGGCGTTCGTCAGCCATGGTTCCGATCCGCAGGACGTTCAGCTTCGCGACGGCCTCTCGCCGCGATCCGAGCGTTGGGGTCGCCGACCGCCTGGTTCACCGCCGGCGCTGTTGATGCGACCCGGGGCTCGATCGGAGACGGTCGAGCGGCGAGCGGGGAAGTGGCAGAGCTACTACGAGGAGCTTCGGA
>NZ_DATMIO010000035.1:0-2155 GCF_035554235.1 Microbacterium sp.
CCACGGACCGGTACAGCGGGGCCGTCGTCATCCCCCAGTGCGTCGGTGGATCACCGGGCCCGACGGAGAGTGAGATTCCGGGTGCGAGCTCGGCGCTGAACCAGAGTGCGAGCGCATTGGCCATTCCGTGGTCGCGGACCCGCAGCATCCTGTCGGCTTGGTGCGGCGCCCGCGCCTGCTCGAGCGGGATCAGGGCCACGTTCGTCGTCCACAACCGGCTCGGCTCGGAGCGCCTGTCGCCGACCGCAAGGTGGCGGGAGCCGCCGGAATAGGAGACCTCGTTGACGGTCTTCTCGACCAGGTCCTCGAGCTTGAGGCCGTACGGGTTGTCCCGTAGGAACTCCACCGTCTCCCCGAGGTAGCGGTCGTGCACCAGCGCGGCCCACGCCGTGACCGAGCGGGGGATCATGACCCCGCCCGGCTTGAGCCAGCGATCACGGGAGACGATGACCGGAACGAGCATCCCTTCGTCAATCCCGAACCCTCCGAGCCACTCCGAGACGATCACGTCAACTCGTTCCGGCGGCTCGACGTCCATGATGTCGCCGTGGATCACATTGACGATGTCCGCGACCCCGTTGGCGACGGCCAGATCCTGCGCCAGGACGGCGACCGACGTCTCTTCCACCGCGTAGACGCGCGCAGCCCCTGCCCGCGCCGCGAACACGCTCAGGATGCCGCTTCCCGCCCCGACATCGAGCACGGTGTCGCCAGAGCGCACCACCGAGTCGATCGCATGCTGGAAAGCCTCGGTGCGAACGCGGTCGCGAATCATCGAACGGTGTACCTCGAACTCCGCGTACATCGGGTCCGGCGAGTGCTTGATCGGCGTCCGCACTGATGCGGCCCTAGCCTGAGCGTGTCCGCGGCGCGTGCGGCTGCTGCGGTGCGAACCGGCGATGGTCCATCGCCGGCTGCCGCCGCGGTGTCGCTATCGTGCGCGCAGAGAAGCGGAAGCGGAGCGCGAGAATCCCGCCGATGACCAGGGACGAACCGGCGACGAGCCCCCAAAGGAACGCCTCGCCCATCAGCGCAACGGCTCTTCCGGCCGCTGATCTGCGTCTAGGTCGTGTTGGCTTCGCATCGCCCCTCGTGTCGGCACGTACTCACCCTTCTGGTACGCGCCGGGTAGCGTGGTCGCCGCTGCGACGCTCGCAGGTCTGCGTATGCCCGGTTACTGGATCAGTTTGGCGAACTCAGGTGAAACTGGGAGGTCGTATACGCCGTAGTCATCGACGTTGTACTTGCCGCCGGTGGTCTGGACCCAGAAGTCGACCAGGAAGGCACCCGACTGCGCGCCCTCAGGCGGCTCGGGCAGGAAACCCTTGTCCTGGGTCTGCGCTCTCCAGAGCTCGAGGGCGGTCCGCATCCGGCGCAGCACGGGCAGGAGGTCAGGGTCCTCCGCGAGGTTTCGCAGTTGGTGGGGGTCTTGCTCGATGTCGAAGAGTTCCTCGATCGGCCGAGTCTCGGCAAGGATCTGCTCCTGCTCGGGAGTGAGCTTTCCTTCCGCGCGCAGGCGGAGCATCTCGGCCAGCACCTCGTCGTAGCCGATGTCGAGCTGCTCGTAGAGGCTGGGTGGGAAGAACGCGGGCTGATCGGGCATGTAGTTGCGGATGTAGTGAAAGTGCGTGTCGACCACGGCACGGCTGCGGTCGATGTGTGTGATCACGCGGTCGCGGTGCGCGAAGGCGTACTCGCGCTCCCCTGCCTCCGGGCCGAGAAACGGTGCGCCATGCAGGTTCGCCGGAAGCTCGACGCCCGCCAGCGAGAGCATCGTCGGCAAGATGTCCACGCCACTGGTCAGCCGGTCAGACACGGCTCCGGGCTGATAACCGGCCGGTCGGTGCTGCTCGGGGATCCACACGACCAGCGGCAGGTGGATGCCGGCGTCGTAGAGGTTGAACTTCCCGCGCACCAGGTCGCGGCCGTGATCGGTCAAGACGACGATCATCGTGTCCTCCAGCAGCCCCTCCTTCTCGAGCATCTCGCGCACCTTGCCGACCTTCGCGTCGAAGACCTGCACGGACGAGAGGTACTGGGCCCACACCGTCCGCACCTCGGGCGTGTCGGGGTAGTAGGGCGGCACTTCGACATCGTCGGGGTCGACGGCCAGGCCCTCTTCGGCGTAGGTCTCAAGGGAGTGCCACGGAGCGTG
>NZ_DATMIO010000036.1:0-3065 GCF_035554235.1 Microbacterium sp.
CAGGCCCATCCCGGTGTCGATGTTCTTGTCCGGAAGCTCGCCGAGGATGTCGAAGTCGATCTTCGTGCGCACGTTGTCGATCGCGTACTGCATGAAGACGAGGTTCCAGATCTCCACGTAGCGGTCATCGTCGGTCGCCGGTCCCCCGTCGATGCCGTACGCGGGCCCGCGGTCGAAGAAGATCTCGGAGCACGGCCCGGCGGGACCGGGGACGCCGGTGCTCCAGTAGTTCGTGTCCTTGCCGAGCCGCTGGATCCGCTCCTCCGGAAGCCCGGCGATCTTCTGCCACAGTCCGAACGCTTCGTCGTCGTCTTCGTAGACGGTGACCCAGAGGTCCTTGGCATCGAAGCCGAGCTTGCCGTCGTCCTCCGGCCCGGTCAGGAGGTCCCACGCGTACGTGATCGCGCCCTCCTTGAAGTAGTCGCCGAACGACCAGTTGCCGAGCATCTGGAAGAACGTCCCGTGCCGGGGGGTCTTGCCGACCTCTTCGATGTCGTTCGTGCGGATGCACTTCTGAACATCGGCCGCGCGGGCGTACGGCGCCGGCACGACGCCGCTCAGGTACGGGATGAACGGCACCATCCCCGCCACCGTGAACAGGAGTGTCGGGTCATCGCTCACGAGCGAGGCGCTCGGCACGATCACGTGGCCGTTCTTCTCGAAGTAGTCGAGGTAGCGCTTCGCGATCTCGGCGGTCTTCATCGGTGCGGTTTCCTTGCATGCGGGTGCAACCCGCCCCGGCGGGGCGGAAGATGCGCGGGTGTCAGTCGGTGAGCTTCTTCGCGGCGTCGAGAGCGTCGGATGCCGCATCCTTCGCCGTTTCCAGCACGTCGGCCGCTGCGCCCTTGGCGTCTTCGAGGGCACCGCCGAAGCGCGCCTCCTGCGAGCGGTAGGCCTCGGTCACCCGGTCGGTGAATTCCGAGACGCGCGCGTCGATGTCGGCGAGCAGCTCGTGGCCGCGCGGGTCCTTGCTCACCAGATGCCCCGCGGCCAGACCTGCGATGACACCGACCAGAAACCAGAGTGCGTTCTTCATGTCACCCATCCTCGGAACCTTGAGCCGCGTGCACTGCGGCATCCGTCCATCGTAGGCGACCCTTCGTCTCGGCGCAGGGCGCCTCGCTCAGGGCGGGAACGACGAGAGGCGCCGGGGAATCCCCCGGCGCCTCTCGCATTGTCTGCGGTACTAGCGCGCGGCGTAGTACTCGACGACGAGCTGCACTTCACAGGTCACGGGAACCTCGGCGCGCTTGGGGCGACGCACGAGACGCGCCTGGAGCGTCGACAGGTCGACCTCGAGGTAGCTGGGGAGCGGGGGCAGCACGTCGGCGTGAGCGCCGGCGGCGGCGACCTGGAAGGGCTCGGTGCCCTCGCTCTTGGCCTTGACGTGGATGAGCTGACCCGGCTTCACGCGGAACGACGGGCGGTCGACGAGCTGGCCGTCGACGAGGATGTGACGGTGCACGACGAGCTGGCGGGCCTGCGAGGTGCTGCGGGCGAAACCGGCGCGGAGGATGAGGGCGTCGAGACGCATCTCGAGCAGCTCGACCAGGTTCTCACCGGTCAGCCCCTCGGTGCGGCGGGCCTCGTTGAACGTGTTGCGCAGCTGCTTCTCGCGGATGCCGTACTGGGCGCGGAGGCGCTGCTTCTCACGCAGACGGACGGCGTAGTCGCTGTCCTGCTTGCGCTTGGTGCGGCCGTGCTCGCCGGGAGCGTACGGGCGCTTCTCGAGGTACTTGGCGGCCTTCGGGGTGAGGGCGATGCCGAGCGCACGGGAGAGGCGCGTCTTGCTGCGGGTGCGTGACTTGGTAGACACGGTTTCCTAACTCTTGATCGAAGTGTGGACCGGCCGCTCGCGCCCACGCATGGGCGCGCAGAACTGCACCGGTGAAATCAGAGGGATGCGCCCTGCGGAACGCTGCCGGCTACAGGCTGCGGTCCTCGGCGTCTCGATTCCGTTGCAGCCGCGCGCAGGAATCAGGCCGTGGGCGGGTCAATATTAGCACGGCGGCCCCACGGTCCCCTGTCAGTCGGCGTCCGCTCCCAGGATGCGGCGGATCTTGTCGAGGCGGGCCTGCACATCGCGTTCGGCGCCGTGGTTCGTGGGCTCGTAGTACCGGGTGCCGCGCAGATCATCGGGCAGGTACTGCTGGGCGACCACGCCGATCTCGCTGTCGTGGGGGTACTTGTAGCCCTTGCCGTGCCCGAGTCTCTTCGCGCCGGCGTAATGCGCGTCGCGGAGGTGCAGCGGCACGCGGCCGATCCTGCCCGCGCGCACGTCGGCGATGGCCTTGTCGACGGCGAGGTACGCGGCGTTGGACTTTGCCGTCGTCGCGAGGTACGCGGTGGCTTCCGCGAGCGGGATGCGGCCCTCCGGCATCCCGATGAACGCCACCGCGTCGGCCGCGGCGATCGCGATCTGCAGCGCCTGCGGGTCGGCCAGCCCGATGTCCTCCGCGGCCGAGATGACCAGCCGCCGCGCGATGAAGCGCGGATCCTCACCCGCCTCGATCATGCGTGCGAGGTAGTGGATCGCGGCATCCACGTCGGAACCGCGGATCGATTTGATGAAGGCGCTGATGACGTCGTAGTGCTCGTCGCCCTGGCGGTCGTAGCGCAGCAGCGCCTTGTCGACGGCCTGCGAGACGTCGTCTGCGGAGACCTCCGCAGCAGTGCCGTCTTCGGCATCCGACAGCGCGACGGCCGCAGCCGCCACCGCGATCTGCAGTGCCTGCGGGTCGGCGAGCCCGATGTCCTCCGCCGCCGAGATGACCAGCCGGCGCGCGATGAAGCGGGGATCCTCCCCCGCCTCGATCATGCGCGCGAGGTAGTGCAGGGAGGCATCCACGTCGGATCCGCGCACCGACTTGATGAACGCGCTGATCACGTCGTAGTGCTCGTCGCCCTGCCGGTCGTAGCGCAGCAGTGCACGGTCCACGGCGTGTGCGACGTGGTCGGCGGTGATCTCGAGCGCATCGCCGTCGGTCTTCGCGCCCTCGGGGGGCTCATCCTCTGACTCGTCCGGGACGGGCTCGGCGAGGGAGGCGGCCGCCTCTAGTGCGGTC
>NZ_DATMIO010000037.1:0-4970 GCF_035554235.1 Microbacterium sp.
CGACGGCGCTCGATGTCACCGTTCAGGCCGAGATCCTCGACCTGATGCGGGATCTCCGCCACCGGCTCGACTCGGCCATCCTGCTCATCACGCACGACATGGGCGTCGTCGCCGACCTGGCCGACGACATCGTCGTGATGCGCAAGGGCGAGATCGTCGAGCGCGGCACGGTCGAGGGCGTTTTCGCCGATCCGCAGCATCCGTATACGCGCCAGCTGCTCGCCGCCGTGCCCCGCATCGGCCAGGTCAGCGGCGACGAGTCGATCGACACGACCGCCGCGCTCACCGGCGACACCACCCAGCTGCGGCTCGCGGAGGTCGCGGCGCGGGAGGATGCCGAGCGCCGCGACGCGCTCACGAATCCCGTGCTCTCGTTCGAGGATGTGGCGATCGACTACCCGAAGCGCGGGCGCGTGCCCGCCTTCCGCGCCGTGGAGCACGCCACGTTCTCGATCTACCCGGGCGAGGTCACCGGCCTCGTGGGCGAGTCGGGTTCGGGCAAAACCACCGTCGGGCGCGCCGCCATCGGGCTGCTGCCGATCGCGGACGGCCGCGCGACCGTCGTCGGCATCGACATCTCGAGGGCCGATCGCCGCCTGCTGCACAAGGTGCACAAGGACGTCGGCATCGTCTTCCAGGACCCGTCGTCATCGCTCAACCCGCGCCTTCCCATCGGTGCGTCGATCGGCGAGCCGATGCTGCTGGCGGGGGAGGCCAAGGGTCGCGACCTCGACAAGCGCGTGCAGGACCTGCTCGACGCGGTGGAGCTTCCGCGCGCCTACCGCAACCGGTACCCGCATGAGCTCTCCGGCGGCCAGAAGCAGCGCGTCGGCATCGCCCGGGCGCTCGCGCTCAAGCCCAAGCTGCTGATCGCCGACGAGCCGACATCCGCCCTCGACGTCTCGGTGCAGGCCACGGTGCTCGAGCTGCTGCGCCGCCTGCAGAGCGACCTCGGCTTCGCGTGCCTGTTCATCAGCCACGACCTCGCCGTCGTCGACTCGCTCGCCGATCGCATCATCGTGATGCACCACGGAAGGATCGTGGAGCAGGGCGCGACCGGACAGATCCTGCGCGCCCCGAAAGAGGCATACACGCAGCGGCTCATCGCGGCCGTGCCGATGCCCGATCCGGCCGAGCAGCGCGTGCGCCGCGAGGCGCGGGCGGCGCTTCTGGCAGCGGAAACCGGAGAGTAGCGGCCGGCGCGGTAGAATGGATGGGCCCGACTCCGGGCCCATCCACTTTCTGCAAGGACTTTCTCCATGGCGCGCGCCCTCCGTCCGGACCTCCGTAACGTCGCGATCGTCGCGCACGTCGACCACGGCAAGACGACGCTCGTCGACGCCATGCTCCGCCAGACGAACTCGTTCGGCGACCACGCGCATGTCGAAGAGCGCGCCATGGACTCGAACGACCTCGAGCGTGAGAAGGGCATCACGATCCTCGCCAAGAACACGGCGATCACGTACCAGGGCGTGCACGCGGGCGACAGCCCGGTGACGATCAACGTCATCGACACCCCCGGCCACGCCGACTTCGGCGGCGAGGTCGAGCGCGGTCTGTCGATGGTCGACGGCGTCGTGCTGCTGGTCGACGCGAGCGAGGGCCCGCTGCCCCAGACGCGTTTCGTGCTCCGCAAGGCCCTCGAGGCGAAGCTCCCCGTCATCCTGCTCGTGAACAAGACCGACCGCCCGGATGCGCGCATCGCCGAGGTCGAGGAGGAGAGCCACGATTTGCTGCTGGGCCTCGCGAGCGACCTCGTCGATGACGTGCCCGACCTCGATGTCGATGCCCTGCTCGATGTGCCCGTCGTCTACGCGAGCGGCCGCGCCGGCATCGCCTCGCGAACCCGCCCCGAGAACGGCACCCTCCCCGAGGGAGAGGACCTCGAGCCCCTCTTCGAGGCGATCCTCGAGCACGTGCCCGCTCCGTCGTACGATGACGACGCTCCGCTGCAGGCGTGGGTGACCAACCTCGATTCGAGCCCGTTCCTCGGCCGCCTCGCGCTGCTCCGCGTCTTCAACGGCACACTGAAGAAGGGCCAGACCGTGGCGTGGGTGCGTGCCGACGGCACCACGAGCAACGCCCGCATCACCGAGCTCCTCAAGACCCGCGCCCTCGAGCGCTACCCCGCCGAGAGCGCGGGCCCCGGCGACATCGTCGCGATCGCGGGCTTCGAGGACATCACGATCGGCGAGACGATCGCCGACCCCGACGACGTGCGCCCGCTGCCGCAGATCCACGTCGACGACCCCGCGATCTCGATGACGATCGGCACGAACACGTCACCCCTCGCGGGCAAGATCAAGGGCCACAAGCTGACCGCCCGCATGGTCAAGGACCGCCTCGACCGCGAGCTCATCGGCAACGTGTCGCTCAAGGTCGTCGACATCGGACGCCCCGACGCCTGGGAGGTGCAGGGCCGCGGAGAGCTGGCTCTCGCCATCCTCGTGGAGAACATGCGCCGCGAGGGCTTCGAGCTGACCGTCGGCAAGCCCCAGGTAGTCACGCGCCGCGTCGACGGCGAGCTCCAGGAGCCGTTCGAGCACCTCACGATCGACGCGCCGGAGGAGTACCTCGGCGCGATCACGCAGCTGCTCGCGACGCGTCGCGGCCGCATGGAGGGCATGACGAACCACGGCACCGGCTGGGTGCGCATGGAGTTCGTGGTGCCGTCGCGCGGCCTCATCGGCTTCCGCACCGAGTTCCTCACCACGACGCGCGGCACCGGCATCGCCAATGCGATCTCGCACGGCTACGAGCCGTGGGCCGGAAGCATCGTCACGCGCCAGAACGGCTCGATCGTCGCCGACCGCTCGGGGGTCGTCACGCCGTTCGCCATCATCGCCCTGCAAGAGCGCATGTCGTTTTTCGTGCAGCCCACGCAGGAGGTGTACGAAGGCATGGTCATCGGCGAGAACTCGCGAAACGACGACATGGACGTGAACATCACCAAGGAGAAGAAGCTCACGAACATGCGGCAGTCGACGTCCGACACGTTCGAGTCGATGACGCCGCCGCGCCAGCTCTCGCTCGAGGAGAGTCTCGAATTCGCCCGCGAGGACGAGTGCGTCGAGGTCACGCCCGAGATCGTGCGCATCCGCAAGGTGAATCTGGATGCCACGGAGCGGGCGCGCGCGACGGCCCGTCTCAAGCGCCAGGATGCGAACGCGTAGCGTTCGCGCTGACCGGACTCGGGCCGCCTTTCGGGGCGCGATATGTCCGTTGGGGCGCACGGCACGCGCCCCGACGGTGTGGATCCGCCCCAAACCCTGATCAGGCTTGGGCCGCCGCGCGCGCGGGTAGTCCTCGGTAGGCTCGCCGGGTGACGAACGAGCCCGATGTCGAGGCGCGGCGCGCCCGCAGGCAGGGACTCGCGGTGGCGCTCGCCACGAGTGCGTACGGCATCTCGTTCGGCGCGCTCGCGGTAGCGGCGGGCCTGGACGTATGGCAGACCTGCGTCCTCAGCCTCGTGATGTTCACGGGCGGGTCGCAGTTCGCCTTCATCGGTGTGATGGCCTCCGGAGGAGCGGCCGCGGCGCCCGTGGCGATCGCCTCGGCGGCGCTGCTGGGCGTGCGCAACGTCGCCTACGGCATGCGGATGTCGCCGGTCATCGGGCGTGGCTGGCCGAAGCGCGTCGCCGCGGCGCACTTCACGATCGACGAGTCGACGGCCGTTTCCCTTGCGCAGACCTCCCCGCGGGCGCGGACGCTGGGGTTCTGGGTGACGGGCATCGCGATCTACATCGGCTGGAACGCGACGACGCTGGCGGGTGCGCTCCTGGGCGACGTGCTGGGGGACCCGAGGGCCTATGGTCTGGATGCCGCGGCGGCGGCCGCGTTCCTCGCGCTGCTCTGGCCCCGGCTCCGGTCCCGGCAGGCGATCGCCGTGGGTGCGGCGGCCGCCGTGGTCGCCGCGTGCCTCACGCCGTGGCTGATGCCGGGGGTACCGGTGCTGATCGCCGCGTTCGTGGCCGTGGTCGTGGGCTGGTTCAACTGGTTCGGCCGCCGCGAGCACGAGGAGGCGCCGGTGTGACCCTCTGGAACGCCGTCCTGCTGGCATCCATCATCTGCGTCCTGCTGAAGATGCTCGGGTACCTGACGCCGCCGCACTGGCTCGATGCCCCGCGGCCCGCGCGCATCGCCGATCTGCTGACCGTGGCACTCCTCGGCGCCCTCGTGGCCGTGCAGACTCTCGCCGACGGCATGGCGATCGTCGTCGACGCCCGGCTGCCGGCGATCGTCGTCGCGGCCGTGCTCCTCGCCTTCCGCGCGTCGTTCATCGTCGTGGTGCTGGCTGCCGCCCTGGTGGCCGCGCTCCTGAGGGTGGTCGGCTGGGCGGCGTGACCGCCGGGCGTCGGCGAGCGCGCGGGTAGACTCGCCGGATGCGCTCCAGGTGGCTTTCTCGGGCGGGCACATGGCTGCTGGCGTTCATCGTCGGCGGCGTGTACTCGCTGGCCGGCACCATCGCGCATGCGTACAGGCTCGGCTGGTTCCCGCTTGGGCTGGTGCTCGCGGTCATCGGCAGCCTCGCCCTGCTCGTCGCCGTCCGCGCCCTGACCGCGGATCGATGGGCCACTCTGGCCACCGGGATCGGAATGTTGACGACTCTGACGGTGATCTCGGGCCGCGGGCCCGGAGGCTCCGTCATCGTCCCGCAGGAGGGATACGGTGTCGCCTGGACGATCTCGCTCGCCCTCTGCGTGCTGGTCGTCGTCGCGTGGCCCGACCTGTCCCAGATCCCGCGGCGTGCCCCCGCGGCCGGCGCCGCGGCACCTCACCACGAGCCGTAGACTGGTCGTGTGACCTATGTGATCGCGCTTCCGTGTGTGGACGTCAAGGATCGGGCGTGCATCGACGAGTGCCCCGTGGACTGCATCTACGAGGGCGATCGCTCGCTGTACATCCACCCCGACGAGTGCGTGGACTGCGGCGCCTGCGAACCGGTCTGCCCCGTGGAGGCGATCTACTAC
>NZ_DATMIO010000038.1:0-7648 GCF_035554235.1 Microbacterium sp.
ACCTCTTGTGGGCGCTCTTCTCCGGGGTCGGCAGTTCGCCGCTCTCGCGGAGCGCGTCGTAATGCGCGGCGGCTTCGTCCTGGCGCGCCTGCTCGGCGCCCGACGCGATCGGCGCGCGCACATGCTCCGGCTCGTACCCGAACGCGTCGACCAGGTCGAGAGCGTGGGGACGCAGGCGCAGGCACAGTCGGTCGATGTAGCTCGTGACCGCCGCCGCGCGCTGCGTCGAGAGGCGCCCGTTGATGAGGTGCCACGAGAGGTGCTTCTCGATCACGCCGAGGCCGAAGAGGTCGCGCAGCCACGTCAGCACGCGCTTGGTGCCGGCATCCTCGATGCCGTCGACGGCGTCGGTGAACGCCTCCCACTGCAGCAGCTCGCCGTGAGCGCGGGCCGCCTCGATGAGCTCGGACTGGTTCGCGTTGAAGACCGCCGCGGCCTCCTCCTTGGAGAGTTTCGCCGCGGGGCGAAGGCGCGCCGCGATATCGGCCACCATCTGCTGCACGCGCTCGGTGAGCAGCTCGTGCTGCTGCTCGGCGCGCAGGCCGCGCTCGACGGAGCGCGCGGTCGAGCCGAAGTCGCTCACCGCCTGACCGAGCTGGCGCAGCCCCGATCCGTGAAAGACGTTCCCCGCGGTCTGACCGGCCGCGTAGGCGACGAGCTTCGCGGCATCCGCGCCCTTGAACTGCTTCGCGTAGTCGCTGAGCAGGCGCTTGCCGACGAGCTGGAGCAGCACGTTGTTGTCGCCCTCGAAGGTGGCGTAGATATCCAGGTCCTGACGCAGGCCGACGAGACGGTTCTCGAACAGGAATCCCGCGCCGCCGCACGCCTCGCGGGCCTCTTGCAGCGTGTCGAGCGCGTGCCAGGTCGACAGCGGCTTGAGGGCGGCCGCCAGCGTCTCGAGGTCTTCGCGGTCGGCATCCGAATCGGCCGTCCCGCTGAAGACCGCGTCGAACTTCTGCAGGAACTCGTCGTGCGCGAAGATGCTCGCGTACGTCGTCGCGAGGCGGGTCAGGAGGCGGCGCTGGTGCTTGCCGTAGTCCAGCAGCACGACCTCGTTCGTGCCGGCACCGGAGTCGAACTGGCGGCGCTGCGTCGCGTAGGTGATGGCGATGTACAGTCCGAGCGCGGAGGCCCACGACGCGGCGCCGTCGAGCGACACGCGCCCCTGCACGAGCGTGCCGAGCATCGTGAAGAACCGCCGCCCGGGGGATTTGATGTCGCTCGAGTACGTGCCGTCGGCGGCGACGTCGCCGTAGCGGTTCAGCAGGTTCGTGCGCGGGATGCGCACGTGGTCGAAGTGCAGGCGTCCGTTGTCGATGCCGTTGAGCCCGCCCTTGAGGCCGTCGTCTTCACCGCCGATGCCGGGCAGGAAGCCGCCGTCGCCGCCGCGGAGCGGCACATAGAAGCAGTGCACGCCGTGGTTGACCCCGTTCGTGATGAGCTGAGCGAACACAGTCGCGGCGACGCCGTGCAATGCCGCGTTGCCGAGGTAGTCCTTCCACGCACCACGGAAGGGCGTGTGGAGGACGAACTCCTCGGTCTCGGGATCGTACGTCGCCGTCGTGCCGATGGCCGCGACATCCGAACCGTGCCCGGTCTCGGTCATGGCGAACGCACCCGGGATGTCGAGGCTCATGATGCCGGGCAGCCACTTGTCGTGGTGCTCCTTCGTGCCCAGCTGCAGCACGGCGGATCCGAACAGGCCCCATTGCACGCCGGATTTGATCTGCAGGCTCGGGTCGGCCGCCACGAGCTCCTCGAAGCCGGCGATGTTACCGCCGTTGTTCTCCTGGCCGCCGTACTCCTTGGGGAACGCGCGGTGCACGGAGCCGTTCTCGACGAGCAGGCGCAGCTGGCCGAGCACGCGCTCGCGGTGCTCGTCCATGCCGAGCCCGTCGACACGGTGGAACGCGGGGTCCTTGAGCATCTCGCGCGCTTCCCGGCGGGTGTCGGCCCACGTGCCGAGCAGCAGGTCGGTCACGCCCGCGACGTCGATGCGGGCTTCGGATGCCTCGGCGGCGCTCGCGGGAGCGGCCGGGGCTCCCCCGGCCGGGGTGCGCTTGCTCCTCGACGGCTTTTCGGGGCGGACGACGGTGTCGGTCATGGGGTCCTCACATCACACGGAGAAAGGGGGTCTCCACATGGTAGAAGTCCCACAACCCATCCCCAAGGCGCCTGGAGTCTTCCGACAACCCGTGCGCCCGGCATCCGCCTTCGCCGTTGTACGGCCCCCACACACGCAGGCGGTACGGCCCCCTCCCGGGTGCGGCGTAGCCTCGTTCCATGGTGGAGCCGAGGGTGAGCATCGAGCCGTGGGGGGAGCACGACATGGTCATCCTCGAACGGAGCAACACGTCGGAGATGACGGTGTATCTCGGTGGGCCGGAGACGCCGGACCAGCTCGAGGCAAGGCACCAGCGGTACCTCTCGATGTGGGCGACGGGCGACGCGCGCATGTTCCGCATCATGCATCGCGACGACGCGGTCGGCGGCATCGGGTACTGGCGCATCGATCGCCGGGGCGTGCCCGCCTATGAGATCGGGTGGAGCGTGCACACGCCGTTCCAGGGCAAGGGCATCGCCGGGCGGGCGCTCGCGCTGTGCATCGACGACGCACGGGCGCACCGCGATCCCGAGCGCACGGGCCTGTTCGCCTTCCCGCTAGTGTCGAACACGGGCTCGAACCGGCTGTGCGAGCGCGCGGGCTTCACGTTCCTGGGCGAGGAGCCTTTCGAATACCCGCGAGGCAACCCGATCGTCGTGAACGCCTGGCGGCTGGCGCTCGACGAGGGTGGCTGACTCAGAACAGCCCGACGATGCGGCCGTCCTCGGTGACGTCGATCTGCATCGCGGCCGGGCGCTCGGGCAGCCCCGGCATCGTCATGACGTCGCCGCACACCAGCACGACGAACTCCGCGCCGGCGGCGAGGCGGACTTCGCGGATGTCGACCGTGTGCCCGCTCGGGGCGCCCCGCAGCTTCGGGTCGGTCGAGAACGAGTACTGCGTCTTGGCCACGCAGACCGGGTAGTGGCCGTAGCCGGTGTCCTGCAGGCGGCGGATCTGAGCGCGCACCGCGGTCGAGGCCGTGATGTCGTCGGCGCCGTAGATTCGCCGGGCGATCGTGCGCATCTTCTCCCACAGCGGGGCTTCGGCGGTGTATGCGAACCGCAGTTCGCTCGGCTCGGCGCACAGGCGGACGACCTCGCGAGCGAGATCCTCGGCTCCCGCGCCGCCTTCGGCGAAGTGCCTCGCCACGATGGCCTTGGGGGCATCGCCGTTCGCGCCGAGGCGCTCGACACCCGCGACGAGCGCCGCGATCTCGGCATCCGTGTCTTCCGCCCGGTGGTTGACCGCGACGACGCACGGAAGGCCGAACACCTCGCGCAACGTCGTGAGGTGTCGCTCGATGTTGACGAGCCCGCGCTCGAGGGCGGGCACGTTCTCGAGCGGAAGGTCGGGCACGTCGACGCCGCCGTGGTACTTGAGCGCCCGCACGGTGGCGACGACGACCGCCGCCGCGGGCCGCAGGCCCGACGTGCGGCACAGGATGTCGATGAACTTCTCCGCGCCGAGGTCGGCCCCGAACCCCGCCTCGGTGACGACGTAGTCGGCGAGGCGCAGGGCTGCGCTCGTCGCGATCGCAGAGTTGCAGCCGTGCGCGATGTTCGCGAACGGTCCGCCGTGGATGAAGGCGGGGGTGTGCTCGAGGGTCTGCACGAGGTTGGGCGCCAGCGCATCGCGCAGCACGGCCGTCATGGCGCCGTGAGCGCCGAGATCGCGCGCGAGCACCGGCGTGCGATCACGGGTATACCCGATCACGATGCGCCCGAGGCGCTCCCTGAGGTCGGCGAGGCTCCGCGCCAGGCAGAAGATCGCCATCACCTCGGAGGCCACGACGATGTCGAAGCCCGACTCGCGCGGGTAGCCGTTGTTCGGCCCGCCGAGCCCGACCACGACATCGCGGAGTGCCCGGTCGTTGACATCCAGCACCCGGCGCCACGTGATGCGCCGCACGTCGATGCCCAGCGCGTTGCCGTGGTGGACGTGGTTGTCGATGAGCGCGGCGAGCAGGTTGGTGGCGAGGGCGATCGCGGCGAAGTCGCCCGTGAAGTGCAGGTTGATGTCCTCCATCGGGACGACCTGTGCGAGCCCGCCACCCGCCGCACCGCCCTTCATGCCGAACACCGGCCCGAGCGCCGGCTCGCGCAGGCAGATCATCGCTCGCTCCCCGATGCGGGTGAGGGCATCGCCCAGGCCCACGGTCGTGGTGGTCTTGCCCTCACCGGCGGGGGTCGGCGATAGCGCCGTGACGAGCACGAGCTTGCCCTGCGGGGCCTCCTCGATGCTCTTGAGGAACGGCAGCGACACCTTCGCCTTGTAGCGCCCGTAGGGCTCGAGGGCTTCGTCGGGGATGCGGATGCTCGCGGCGATCTGGCCGATCGGACGGAGGGTCGCCGCCTGGGCGATCTCGATATTGCTGGGGCTCATCGTCGCTCCTCCCGCGGTCGCCGGTGACCGCCCGCCCAGCATATGGGGCGCGGCGATGAGAGCCTCGAGATCGGCCCGCGAGCCTGGCGAGCGGCCCGCACAGCCGTCAGGCGGCGGCGATCACCGCGAGCACGGCCTCGCCGTAGGCCTCGCGCTTCTTCGCGCCGATACCGCTGATGCCGTCGAGGTCGCGCACGGACGCGGGCCGCGCCTGCGCGAGTGCCCGGAGCGTGGCGTCCCCGAACACGATGTAGGCCGGCACGCCCTGCTCCTTCGCCGCGCCGGCGCGCCAGGCGCGGAGCGCCTCGAAGAGCTCGCGGTCGCCGGCATCCGTGAGCTCGGCAGCCGCGCTGCTGCGCGCCCGACGCGAGCTGCCGCCGGTCCGGCCGATCACATCCCGGCGGAGCGGCACCTTGCGCTCGCCGCTCAGCACCTGCGCGGCCTCCTCGCCGAGTGCGAGGGTGCCGTACTCGCCCTTGGCCACCAGCAGCTTCTGCGCGAGCAGCTGGCGCACGACGCTGCGCCAGTCCTGGTCGGACACATCGGCGCCGATGCCGAAGGTCGCGAGGGCGTCGTGCCCCTGCTGGCCGACCCGGTCGGTGCGTGTTCCGCGGAGGATGTCGATGAGGTGGCCGGCCCCGAAGGCCTGGCCGCGCTCGCGCTGCAGGCGGACGATCGTCGACATGAGCTTCTGCGCGGCGATCGTGCCGTCCCACGCCTCGGGCGGCTCGAGGCACGTGTCGCAGTTGCCGCAGGCGCCGGAGGCCTCACCGAAGTATCCGAGCAGGTCGACGCGGCGGCATCCGGTCGTCTCGCAGAGCGCGAGCATCGCATCGAGGTGCTGGCCCATGCGGCGGCGATGGGTCGCGTCTCCCGCGCCCTGGTCGATGAGCCGGCGCTGCTGCACGACGTCGCCGAGCCCGTACGCCATCCACGCGATGGATGGCTCGCCGTCGCGACCGGCGCGGCCGGTCTCTTGGTAGTAGCCCTCGACGGACTTCGGCAGGTCGACGTGCGCCACGAAGCGCACATCGGGCTTGTCGATGCCCATGCCGAATGCGATCGTCGCCACCATCACGACGCCGTCTTCGCGGAGGAACCTCGACTGGTTCGCGGCCCGCGTCGCGGCATCCAGTCCGGCGTGATACGGCAGGGCGTCGATGCCCTTCGTGCGCAGGAACTCGGCCGTCTGCTCGACGGTCTTGCGGCTGAGGCAGTAGACGATGCCGGCCGGCTCCGATTCACCCGGTCGCTGAGCCTGTCGAAGGGTGCGGATGAAGGCGATCAGCTGCTGGCGCGCCTCGGCCTTCGGCACGATGCGGTACTGGATGTTCGGCCGGTCGAAGCTCGCGACGAAGTGGCGCGCCTCGGGGAGGCGAAGGCGCTCGGTGATCTCGCGATGCGTGGCCTCGGTCGCCGTGGCGGTGAGGGCGACGCGCGGAACGCCCGGGAACTGCTCGCCGAGCTCGCCGAGCGTGAGGTAGTCGGGGCGGAAGTCGTGGCCCCACTGCGAGACGCAGTGGGCCTCGTCGATCGCGATGACCGACAGCGTGCCGCGCTGCAGGAGGGCGCGCGTGCCGACGTTCGAGAGCCGCTCGGGGGCGACGTAGATGAGGTCGAGCTCGCCCGCGAGATAGGCGCGCTCGACCGCGGCGCGCTGCGGGGCGGCCTGGGTCGAGTTGAGGTACGCGGCGCGCACGCCGTTGGCGACGAGAGCGTCGACCTGGTCGTGCATGAGCGCGATGAGGGGGCTCACGACGAGCCCGGTGCCGGGCCGCACGAGGGCGGGGATCTGGTAGATCAGGCTCTTGCCGCCACCGGTCGGCATGAGAACGACCGCGTCGCCGCCCGCCACGAGCTGGTCGATCGCCTCGGCCTGGTTGCCGCGGAACGCGTCGTAGCCGAAGACGGTGTGCAGCGCCTCGAGCGGCGTCGCGTAGCGAGACGGGGTGGCCCGGGGAACGACGGGGGCGGATGCGGGGGGTCGGGCGGGGGCGGATGCCGGGGGCCCAGGGTCCGGGGCCGGAAGCCAGCCGTCATCCGGCGGCGGGGGCGCCCAGTCGTCGAAGGGTGGCTGGTCGTCGGGAGGGGGAACCTCGTCGGGTCCCCACGGGACGTAGTCCTCGAGCGGCGGAGCGTCGTCTGCCGGGAGGAATGTCACCCGTCGAGTGTAACCAGCGGGGCCGACACGCTCGCGGCGATTGCCGAGCCTGTGGAAGCGGCGCGGCGGCGTGGGGCCCTGTTGCGGGGGTGCGCCGTTTCCTCCCCAGGGGTGGGCCGGAATGGAGTTTGAACAGGGAGGGGTTTGTTTTGCTGATCTGGGTTGTTCTGCGGGTTCGGATGTCGGTGGCCCGGGGTTGAATGAGGGGTATGGACGCCCTCGCCGACACCCTCTCGCACCTGCACCGTGCGCTCGGTGACGTGATCACAGGGGCGTTCGACGCGGACGCGATCCGTGGGCTCTCCGATGACGAACTGCTGGGGGTGATGGGCACCGCGGCGGGGATGATCCGGCGACTGGAGGCGGTGCTGGTGGAGGGCACCGGGCAGGTGCAGGACCGCTCCGAGACCGGCACCCGGGACGGGCGGCTCACCGAACGGTTGGGCTGCCGGTCCGTGTCCGAACTGGTGCAACGGGTCACGTTGTCCGCCAAGCACACGGTGCGCGACTACGAACACGCCGCGCGGGGGGTGCAGGAGCGGATCGCCCCCTCCTCCGGGGAACGACTCCCCGCGGAGTACCCGGCGATCCGGGCCGCGCTGATCGACGGGCAGGTCGGGGTCGACGGGGTCGTCGCGGTGCTCACCCCCCTGGGATCGCTCGCCGGACGGGCCGGGCGGGTAGCGCACCTCGCCGCGGACGAGGAACTCGCCGCCAGCGCCCGCGGGGAAGGGGTGGATGGCGCACCCCCGGCGGGAGCGGAGGACCTGCGCGCCCTCGCCCAGGTATGGGCGGTGTACCTGGACCCCGACGGTGCCGAACCCCGCGAGACGGTCGCGATGCGCAACCGCGGGCTCCACCTCGGCACCGGCCGGAACGGACTGATCCCGATCCGCGGGAACCTGCTCCCCGAGACCGCCGCCCAACTCCAACGCATCTTCGACGCCCTGCTGAACCCCAAACTCGACGGACCCCGCTTCACCACCACCCACCCCGGC
>NZ_DATMIO010000039.1:0-2516 GCF_035554235.1 Microbacterium sp.
GGCGGGCAGCGCACACGAGAAGATCGAGCGCCGCGCCGGCGACTGGGCCATCGCGGCGGCGTCGGCGGCAGTGTGGATGAACGCAGGCACGATCGCCGACGCCGGGATCGCGCTCAGCGCGGTCGGCATCACGACCATCCATCTGACGCGAGCCGAGGAGCTGCTGCGCGGCAAGAGACCCTCGGAGGAGCTGTTCGCCCATGTGGGCGAGATCGCCTCGGAGGACTGTTCGCCGAGCGCCGACGGTCGCGGCCCGATCGACTACAAGCGCCACCTCGCCGGTGTGCTCGCCCGGCGCGCACTCAGCCGCGCCGCGGCGCGCGCGGAAGGGAGCTGAATGCAGGTCTCGATAACGGTCAACGGCGAACGGGTCTCTCACGACGTCGAGCCGCGTCAGCTGCTCGTGCACTTCCTTCGTGAGACGCTCGACCTGACGGGCACGCACTGGGGCTGTGACACGTCCAACTGCGGCGCCTGCGTCGTGCAGATGGACGGCGAGCCGGTCAAGTCGTGCACGATCCTGACCGCGATGTGCGAGGGCCACGAGATCCGCACGGTCGAGGACCTCGAGATCGATGGCCGGCTGGACCCGGTGCAGCAGGGCTTTCACGAGCGCCACGCCCTCCAGTGCGGGTTCTGCACGCCCGGGATGCTGATGACGGCTCGCGCGCTTCTGGACGAGAACCCCAATCCCACCGATGACGAAATCCGGACCGCGATCTCCGGGGCGATCTGCCGCTGTACCGGCTACAAGAACATCGTCAGCGCTGTCCGCTGGGCGGCTGAGCAGGAGGCACGAGCATGACAGTCGTCGAAAACCTTCCCAGTCCCGGCACGGAGCGCCCCATCGGCTTCGGCCGCCTCAAGCGCAAGGAGGACCCGCGCTTCATACGCGGCGAGGGCACCTACCTGGACGACATCAAGCTGCCGGGCATGGTGCACGGAGCCGTCCTGCGCAGCCCCTACGCCCACGCTCGGATCCTGTCCATCGACACCTCGGCCGCACTGGCCCACCCCAACGTCGCCGCGGTGATCACCGCCAAGGACCTCGAGACGCTCGGGCTGGCGTGGATGCCGACGATCTCCTACGACACGCAGGCGGTCCTCGCCGGCGACAAGGTGCGCTTCCAGGGCCAGGAGGTCGCGTTCGTGATCGCGACCGACGAGTACTCGGCCAACGACGCGCTTGCGCTGATCGATGTGGAGTACGAGCCGCTGCCGGCGATCGTCAACGCCCGCAAGGCGCTCGATCCCGACGCGCCGCTGATCCGCGACGACAAGTCGGGCCAGCTCGACAACCTGGCGAGCCCGACCTGGGAGGCCGGCGACGAGGCGGCCACCGATCGCGCGTTCGCCGAGGCCGACACGGTCGTCACGCGCGACATCATCTACCCGCGCTGCCACCCCGCGCCGCTCGAGACCTGCGGCATGATCGCCGATTTCAACCCGCAGACCGGCCAGCTCGACATCTACAACGGCAATCAGGCGCCGCACGCCCACCGCACGGTCTACGCCCACGTCGCGGGGCTGGCGGAGCACATGATCCGCATCCAGTGCCAGGACATCGGCGGCGGCTTCGGCAACAAGGTGCCGGTGTACCCCGGCTACGTGTGCGCGATCGCCGGGTCGATCGTGGCGGGCGTGCCGGTGAAATGGGTGGAGAACCGCTCCGAGAACCTCATGTCGACAGGCTTCGCGCGCGACTACGTCATGCGCGCCGAGATGTGCTCCAAGGACGGCAAGATCACCGGCCTGCGAGTCGACGCCATCGCCGACCACGGCGCCTTCGACAGCACGGCCCAGCCGACCAAGTTCCCGGCGGGGTTCTTCCACATCGTCTGCGGCTCCTACGACCTGGAGGCGTCGCACGTCAAGGTCAAGGCGGTCTACACCAACAAGGCGCCCGGAGGCGTGGCCTACCGGTGCTCGTTCCGCATCACCGAGGCCGTCTACCTCGTCGAGCGGATGGTGGACGCGCTCGCGATGGAGATGAAGGCCGACCCGATCGACCTGCGCATGCGCAGCTTCATCTCACCCGAGCAGTTTCCCTACGAGACGACCACCGGCTGGACCTATGACTCCGGCCAGTACGCGCAGACGATGCGCGTCGCGATGGACATGGCCGGCTACGAGGACCTGCGCCGCGAGCAGGCGGAGAAGCGCGCCCGCGGGGAGCTGATGGGGATAGGGGTGTCCTTCTTCACCGAGGGCGTCGGCGCGGGGCCGCGCAAGCACATGGACATCCTCGGCCTGTCGATGAACGACGGCGCCGACCTGCGCGTGCACCCGTCCGGCAAGGCGGTCGTCTCGATCAGCGCGCAGACACAGGGCCAGGGCCATGAGACGACGTTCGCGCAGATCGTCGCCGAGGAGCTCGGCATCCCGCCCGAGGACGTCGAGGTCCGCCACGGTGACACCGACAAATCGCCATACGGCCTGGGCACCTACGGGTCTCGCAGCACGCCGGTGTCCGGCGCCGCGGTCGCCGTCGTGTCGAGAAAGGTGCGCGACAAGGC
>NZ_DATMIO010000040.1:0-11495 GCF_035554235.1 Microbacterium sp.
ACGCTTGCGTCGATGTGAGCGGCACGATCGTTCTCGATGCATCCGGACAAGACATCACACCCGCGGATCGAGATGCCATCGTGCCGCTGCAGCTTGTATTCCTAGTCGACTCCGATCACCTCTCCATCGCCGAAATCAATGGGTATCCCGAGGGTGTCGAGTGTTAAGGCACCTGTTGGCTGGTGCCGTCGTCCTGGCACTTGGCCACGTCGCGGCCTCCCCCGCGTGTTCCACCGGCGATATCGTCACTGGTGCCTGCTACGAGATCTCGAACTCCGGCGAGCAGGTCGACATCGGTGGGTCGATCGATCAGCCGGGCGGTAACTCAGGTCCCGACCGCGGCCCGGGGTCAGGTCCCAGGCCTCAGCCCGCACCTCAGCCTTCTGAGACCTGTCCCCCGATCGGATGTCGCGGCAACTACACGGTCGTGACCCTGCCCGATGTCACGCTTGCCGACATCGCGTCGTTCGTGCCAGCCAAGCCCACGCTCACGGGAGAGCCGGCGGGGCTGGGCGTGGTCGGAATGCCGACGAACATCGTCGCCTCGGCATCCGAACAGCGCCTCGCGGGAACGCTCTTCGACTACGCGGTCACGGTCCGGTTCGTGCCCGACGGGTTCCGGTTCGCGTACGGCGACGGGTCGACCCGCACGACCTCAGGGGGCGGCGCGTCGTGGTCGGCGCTCGGGCAGGCCGAATTCACTCCCACCGACACGAGCCACGTCTACCGCAGCCGCGGAACGTACCCGGTCTCCGTGACGGTGCTGTACGCGGCATCCGTCGATTTCGGCACGGGCAATTGGCGGCCCGTACCTGGCCGCGTGGAGGCGACGATGGCGGGCTACGACCTTCGCGTCGTCGAGGTGCACACGGGCCTCGTCGACAAGTCCTGCGACGAGAACCCGACGGGTCCCGGCTGCTAGTCGTCGGGCTCGAACGTCACCCACGAACCGAACTTCGGTTCACGGCCGTCCCCCGACGAGGTGCCTGCGAGGCGACGTCGCACCCAGGGGCCTACGTGCTCGCGGTAGTACTGCGCACCGCGCAGTCGCTCGCTCTCGGTGATCTCGGGCAGCGACCACCACTCGTCCGGGCGGTCGATGCCGAGGGCATCCAGCACGCGCGAAGCGACGCGGTGGTGACCGCGCGTGTTCATGTGCAGCCGGTCCGTCGACCAGAACGGCGGTGTGCCGAGTTCGCGGTCGGCCCAGTTCAGGGCGCGCACGACATCGGTCCGGTCGCCCATGCGGTCGTTGACGGCCGCCGACAGCAGGTCGCCCCGGCGCTGCATGACACGCCCGAAGGGAAGCTGGGCAGACGGGTTCGCGCCGCTCAGCAGAATGAGCGTGACCCCCTCCTCGTCGCAGCGACGCAGCACGTGGGTGAACGCGTCGGCGATGCGCTCGACATCGGTCTTCGGCCGCAGCATGTCGTTGCCGCCGCCGTTGAACGACAGGTGGGTCGGCTGCAACGCGAGCGCCGGCTCGAGCTGCTGATCGACGATGGGCCAGACGAGCCTGCCGCGGATCGCGAGGTTGGCGTACTCGATCGGCTCGCCGATGCCGTTCGCCCACCCGTGCGCGGCGATGTCGGCCCAGCCGCGTATGCGCCCGTCGGGGAGTTCATCGCCGACACCTTCGGTGAACGAGTCGCCGATGGCGACGTAGCGAACGGATGACACTCCCTCACCCTACGGCGATCAACGGTCATCGAGCGCCAGCCCGCGTCGATCCGCCAGACCCCACGCGCCCGCCGCGGCCAGCACGAAGAAGGCCGCGAAAACGACGAACAGCAGGGGCGCACCGCCGAGCCCGAGCAGGATCGGCACCGTGATCGGGGCGACGATCGAGGCGATGCGGCCGACGCCGGCGGCCCATCCCGAGCCCGTCGCACGCAGCGACGTCGGGTACATTTCGGGCGTGACGGCGTAGAGGGCACCCCATGCTCCCAGGTTGAAGAACGAGAGCGCCATGCCGGCGGCGATGATCGCCGTCTCTCCGGAGGCCGTGCCGAAGAACGCGGCCGACACGGCAGACCCCGCCAGGAACACCGAGAGGGTGGTGCGGCGGCCCCACACCTCGATGAGCCACGCGGCCACGGCATATCCGGGCAGCTGGGCGAGGGTGATGAGAAGCGTGAAGCCGAACGAGCGCACGAGGTCGTACCCCGCGGCGACGAGGATCGTCGGAATCCAGATGAACGCGCCGTAGTAGGAGAAGTTGACACAGAACCAGACAAGCCAGAGGCAGGCGGTTCGCAGGCGAAACTCGCGCGTCCACAGGGCGGCGAGGCGTTCGCCCGCGCTCGGAAGGGCCTCCGAAGGGGTGGATGCCGGTGCCGAGCGCTGCGCCACGGCAGGCGCCTGCACCCCGGCCGACTCCTCGAATCGCCGCACGACCTCCTCGGCGTCGCCCACACGCCCCCGGCGCTCGAGCCACCGGGCGGACTCGGGCAGTGCCCAGCGCACGATGAGCGCGTACGCGGCAGGCAGCGCGCCGATGGCGAACGCCCAGCGCCAGCCGTCGTCGGACGAGGGGATGACGAGGTACCCGATCAGGGCGGCGGCGGTCCACCCCACCGCCCAGAACGCCTCGAGGATGACGACGAGGCGGCCGCGCATGCGCGCCGGGGCGAGTTCGCTCACATAGGTCGACGCGACCGGAAGTTCGGCGCCGAGCCCGAGGCCGACGAAGAACCTCAGGACGAGCAGCATGGCCAGCCCGCCCACGAGGGCCGATGCGCCGGTCGCGAGCCCGTAGATGACAAGGGTCACCGCGAAGACCTGCCGGCGTCCGATGCGATCGGCGAGAAGTCCGCCGAGGCTCGCCCCGATGGCCATGCCCACGAACCCGATCGACGCGATCCACGACGCCTCCGACGGCTGGAGGCTCCACTGCACCGCCAGCGCGGCGAGTATGAAGGAGATCAGACCGACATCCATCGCGTCGAGCGCCCAGCCGATGCCCGAACCGGTGAGCACCCTCAGGTGCTGTCGCGTGAAGGGCAGTCGATCGAGCCGCTCCGGCCGGGTGAGCGCGGCCTGCGTCGGGGCATCCGTCATGACGCCATCGTACGGACGCCGGCATCCGCCGCGCGCTACTCTGCGAGCAGCTCTTCGACGCGGGGCTTCACCTTCGTGCCGTAGAGCTCGATGCTGCGCATGAGCTTGTCGTGCGAGAGGGTGCCCGTCGAGAACTTCAGGTCGAACCGCTGGGCGCCGAGCGTGCGGACGGTGTCGGCGATCTTCCGCGCTACGGTCTCGGGAGAGCCCGCGTAAACGGCGCCCTCCGGCCCCACGTCGTGCTGGAAGCGCATGCGGCTGTAGGGCGGCCAGCCGCGCTCGCGGCCGATCGTGTTGCCCATCGACTCGAAGCCGGGGTATGCCTCCTCCCACGCCTGCTGGTCGGTCTCTGCGATGTGCCCGGGCGAGTGCACGCCGACAGGCGGCGTCGCGCGCTGAAACGATGCGAGCGAGCGGTGATAGAGGTCGACGAGGGGACGAAACCGGTCGGCAGGGCCGCCGATGATGGCGAGCATCAGGCCGAGCCCGTGCTGAGCCGCGCGCACGACCGACTCGGGCGTGCCCCCGACCCCGATCCAGGCCTTCAGTCCGTTCTCGGTCTTGGGAAATACGTCGGCGCTCTCGAGGGGCGCGCGAGTGCGGCCCCGCCACGTCACGGGCTTCTCCTCGAGCAGCCGAGTGAAGAGGTCGAGCTTCTCTTCGAAGAGCAGCTCGTAGTCCTTGAGGTCGTAGCCGAACAGCGGGAACGACTCGATGAAGGAGCCGCGGCCGAGGATCACCTCCGCGCGGCCGTTCGATACGGCATCCAGCGTCGCGAAGCGCTCGTACACGCGTACCGGGTCATCCGAGGAAAGCACCGTCACAGCGGTGCCGAGGTGGATGTCGCGGGTGCGCGCCGCCGCTGCCGCCAGGACGATCTCGGGGCTGGAGATCGCGAACTCCGGACGGTGGTGCTCCCCCACCCCGAAGAACGCCAGACCGACCTCGTCCGCGAGGACCGCTTGATCGACCACGTTCCGGATCGTCGCGGCGTCGGCCAGCGGCCTGCCTTCCGCGTCATGCGTGACGTCGCCGAACGTATCCAGGCCGAGGGAGACAGTTCGTGGATCACTCACAGAGCACCATCCTTTTCTATGCATGTGCATGAAACGACGGCCGGCGCCGCAACATTCCCGGTGCGGCCGAGGACGCCAGGCGTATCGTGTGGATGTGATCCAGTTCGCCGATCGTGCGGACGCGGGGCGCCGCCTCGCGGCCCTGCTCGATACCTGGCGCGATCAGGACGCGATCGTGTGCGGCATCCCCCGCGGCGGCGTCGTGGTCGCCGCCGAGGTCGCCGCCGCGCTCTCCAGCGCGCTCGATGTGGCGGTGGTGCGCAAGCTCGGTGCGCCCTCGAATCAGGAGTTCGCCGTCGGTGCGATCGCCGATGGCGTGCGGGTGGTCAGCCCCGGCGCCGTGCAGACGGCCGGGGTGACGCCCGAGCAGCTGAACTTCGTGGAGGACATGGAGCGGGTCGAGCTGCGCCGGCGCATCGAGCGCTTCGGTCAGCCTCGGCTCGACGTCATCGGCCGCGTTGTGATCGTCGTCGACGACGGAATCGCGACGGGGGCCACGGCGATCGCCGCCTGCCGCAGCCTCCGTGCCCGCGGCGCCGCACACGTCGTGCTGGCGACGCCCGTCGCGCCCGCCGGGTGGAAGCCCGGCAACGACGTGTGCGACGAGTACATCTGCCTCTCGCAGGAGCCGGACTTCTGGGCCGTCGGCCAGTTCTATGACGATTTCACCCAGACGAGCGACGGGGAGGTCGAGCGCCTGCTGGCGGCCGGCCTCCCCTGACGCTTCGGCGGGCTCAGCCCTTCAGGAGCGCCGTGCGCAGCGTGTCGAGTCCGACGCCGCCCATGTCGAGCGCGCGCTTGTGGAACTCCTTGATCGAGAAGTCATCGCCCTTCTCTTCCCGGTAGTCATCGCGCACCTGCTCCCAGATGCGCTGCCCGACCTTGTACGACGGCGCCTGTCCGGGCCAGCCGAGGTAGCGGTTCACTTCGAACTGCACGAACTCGTCCGACATGTTCACGTTGCGGCGCAGGAATGCGAGGGCGTAGTCGTGGTCCCAGACGCCTTGCCCGTCGAGACGCGGCTTCTTCAGGTGCACGCCGATATCGAGCACGACCCGGGCGGCGCGCATGCGCTGCCCGTCCAGCATCCCGAGCCGGTCGGCCGGGTCGTCCAGGTAGCCGAGCTGCTGCATCAGGCGCTCCGCGTAGAGGGCCCAGCCCTCGGCGTGACCCGAGGTGCCCGCAAGCAGTCGGCGCCAGGAGTTGAGCTCCCCGCGGTTGTAGACCGCCTGGGCGATCTGCAGGTGGTGGCCCGGGACACCCTCGTGATACACGGTCGTCAGCTCGCGCCACGTGTCGAATTCGGTCACGCCCGCGGGTACAGACCACCACATGCGGCCGGGACGCGAGAAGTCGTCGGTGGGGCCCGTGTAGTAGATGCCGCCCTCCTGGGTCGGCGCGATCATGCACTCCAGCGCGCGGATCTTCTCGGGAATGTCGAAGTGCGTCCTGCCGAGCTCCTCGACGGCACGGTCGCTCGTCTGCTGCATCCATTCCCGGAGCGCCGCGGTGCCGTGCAGCTTGCGGGCCGGATCGGCCTCAAGGAGCGCCACAGCCTCTTCGACCGATGCCCCCGGCTTGATCTCGTGGGCGATGGACTCCTGCTCGGCGACCATGCGGGAGAGCTCTTCGACGCCCCACTCGTAGGTTTCGTCGAGATCGATCGTGGCACCGAGGAAGCGACGGGAACTGAGCGCGTAGAGCTCGCGCCCGACGGCATCCTCGTCGGCTGCCGCCTGGGCGAGCTCCGTGGAGAAGAAGTCGCGCAGCTGGTCGTAGGCGACGCGGGCGGCGCCGGCGTTGTCCGACAGTGCGCGGGCGAGGGATGCCGGGAGCTGGCCCTCGGCGGGCGCGGCGTTCGCCGCCAGGGCCGCGAAGAACCCGCCGTCGTCGGTGTAGCGCGCGATCTGGGTCGCGACCTCCACGACCTGGCGGCGCGCGGGCACGATCCCCTGAGCAATGCCATCGCGGAGGGTGGCCGTGTAGCCCTCGAGCGCGCCCGGAAGGGCCTCGAGGCGGCGCGAGATGACCGCCCAGTCCTCGGCGGTCGCGGTGGGCATGATGTCGTACACCGCGCGGATGTCCTGCGGCGGCGAGGCGATGACGTTCAGCTCGCGCAGGTGCCATTTCGCCTCGTGCAGCTCGAGATCGAGCCGCAGGTCGCTCGAGAGGTCGGTCTTCGTGACCTCGTCGATGTGGTCGGTCGGCCGCAGTGCGTCGAGGGCGGCGAGGGCCTTCCTCGCCTCGTCGGCGTAGCGCTCATGCCCTGCGGGGCTGAAGTCGCCGTAGCGATCGTTGACCTCGTTGCGACCGATGTACGTGCCGAGTGACGGCGAGATGTCGACGAGCGTGTCGACCCAGTCTTCGGCGACCTTGTCGATCGCGGTGGGCGTGCGGGGGGATTCAGTCATGGCTTCGAGCCTAGGCATCGCGCGCGAGCCCGACAAACTCCTCGGCCGCGAGGCTCAGTGGGCGGCTTCGTTCCAGTCCATGCCGCGCCCGATCTGCACATCGAGCGGCACGGTCAGGTCGGCGGCATCGCCCATGCGTTCGCGCACGATCCGCTCGGCCGCGTCCCACTCCCCCGGGGCGACCTCGACCACGAGTTCGTCGTGGATCTGCATCAGAACGCGCGAGCCGAGGCCCGCATCGCGGAACGCGTCGTGGATGTGGAAGAGCGCGATCTTCATGATGTCGGCCGCGCTGCCCTGGATGGGGGCGTTCAGGGCCGCCCGCTCGGCGTTCTCGCGGAGCACGCGGTTAGGACTCGCCAGGTCGGGGAAGGGCCGGCGCCGGCCGAAGATCGTCTCGGTGTAGCCGTCGATCTTCGCCTTCTCGACCGATGAGCGCAGGTAGTCGCGCACCGCGCCGAACCGGGCGAAGTACTCCATCATGAGCTGCTTGGCCTCGGTCTGCTCGATGCGGAGCTGCTTCGAGAGACCGAAGGCGGACAGGCCGTACACGAGCCCGTACGACATCGCCTTGACCTTCGTGCGCATCGTGGCCGTGACGTCGTGGGGCTCGACGCCGAAGACGCGCGCGCCGACGAAGCGGTGCAGGTCTTCGCCGCTGTTGAAGGCCTCGACGAGGCCGGGGTCTGCGGACAGGTGCGCCATGATGCGCATCTCGATCTGCGAGTAGTCGGCGGTCAGGAGCGCCTCGTAGCCCGCCCCCACTTCGAACGCCGACCGGATGCGGCGACTCTCCTCGGTGCGCACCGGGATGTTCTGCAGGTTCGGATCGGTGCTCGAGAGGCGACCCGTCTGGCTGCCGGTCTGCAGGTAGGTGGTGTGCACGCGGTGGTCGGCGCCGATCGCGACGTCGAGGGACTCGATGATCTGCCGCAGCTTGGTCGCCTCGCGGTGCTGCAGGAGGAGGTCGAGGAACGGATGCGGGGCGGTCTCCTGCAGGTCTGCCAGCACCGCGGCATCCGTCGAGTACCCCGTCTTCGTCTTGCGCGTCTTCGGCAGCTGCAGCTCCTCGAACAGCACCTCCTGCAGCTGCTTCGGGGACCCGAGGTTCACCTCGCGGCCGATGGCCGCGTAGGCATCCTGGGCGATCGCATCGGCGCGCTGCCCGAGCTCCGCCGAGAAGCGCGACAGCTTCTCGTGCGACACCGAAACGCCGGCGAGCTCCATGTCTGCCAGGGCGCGCAGCGTGGGCAGCTCGATATCGGTGAGCACCGTCGTGACGCTATCGGGCAGTTCGGCGCGCAGGGCCGCGCTGACACGGAGTGTGAACCACGACAGCTGTCCGGGGGTGGCGCCTTCGGTCTCGGGCACGAGCTGTGCGGGGTCGGATTCGGGGAGTTTCTCGTCGAGATAGCGGTCGACCAGATCGGCCAACTTCTTGTCGGGGAAGCTCGGCCGCAGCAGCCATCCGGCGACGATGGCATCGAACGCGAGTCCGCCGACGCGGAGCCCGGCCCGGCGCAGGGCCTTGACCTGAGGCTTCGCATCACTGAAGACCTTGGGAGCGTCAGACGCGAGCCACTCGGCGAGCGATTCGGAGACCTCCGGTGTCCACGCGCTCTCGGCCGCCGCATCAGCGGTCGCGAAGCCGATTCGGGTCGGCAGGCCACCCTCCTCGAGGATCGTGACCCCGACCTCGGCGTCGGCGCCGTGGAGCCACGCAACGAGGTCTGCCAGCGAGGGCTCGATCGGAACGGGCATGGGCACGGCCGCCGCGGATGTCACCGCGGCCATCTGCTGCTCGATACCGGCGAGCTCGGCGACGCGCGGGATGAGCGTCTTGAACTCCAGCCTCGCGAAGATGTCGCGCACGGCCTGCGCATCCATCGGCTGCACTTCGAGGTCGGCCACCGTCACCGGCAGCTCCACGTCGCGCAGGAGCCGGTTGAGGGTGCGATTGCGCCGCACGTCGTCCAGGTGCTCGCGAAGATTACCGCCGACGACTCCGGTCACCTTGTCGGCGTTCTCGAGCAGGGCATCGAGGGAGCCGAACTGGCCGAGCCACTTGACTGCGGTCTTCTCGCCCACTTTCGGCACTCCGGGCAGATTGTCGCTGGTCTCGCCGACGAGCGCGGCGATGTCGGGATACTGCTCGGGCGGCACACCGTACCGGTCGATGACGGCCTGGGTGTCGTAGCGCTTGAGCTGCGAGACGCCCTGCACGTTGGGGTAGAGCACCGTGATGTTCTCGTTGACGAGTTGGAGCGTGTCGCGGTCGCCGGAGCAGACGAGCACGTCGAATCCGGCGGCCTCACCCTCCGTGGCGAGCGTCGCGAGGATGTCGTCGGCCTCGACGTCTTCTTTGTGGAGCACCTTGATGCTCATCGCCGCGAGGCAGTCTTGGAGGATCGGGACCTGTCCCTTGAACTCCGATGGGCTCTCGGACCGGTTCGCCTTGTACTCGGCGTACTCGCGGGTGCGGAACGACTGCCGCGAGGTATCGAACGCCACCGCCATGTGGGTCGGCTTCTCAGCCTTGATCAGGTTGATCAGCATCGAGAGGAACCCGTAGATGCCGTTCGTGTGCTGCCCGTCCTTCGTGGAGAAGTTCTCGACGGGGAGTGCGAAGAACGCCCGATACGCCAGCGAATGGCCGTCGACGACGAGAAGGGTAGGCTTTGCGGAGTCCGTCACCGTAACAGCCTAGCCAGGGGTGACGACACACCCGTCACCTCCCTTGGAGCCGCAATGTCCGACGTCGCCGACCCCGCCGTGAACGCTATGGAATGGGCCGCGAAGCGAGGTGTTGGAGCCCTCGCCGAGAAGATGGGGTTCGCGTGGCAGGAGTTCACGGTCGATCGCTGCATCGCGACTATGCCGGTCGAGGGAAATACCCAACCGGTCGGGCTCATGCACGGCGGAGCATACGTCGTTCTTGGCGAGTCGCTCGGGTCGATGGCGGCGAACCTGCACGCGGGTCCCGGACGACTTGCGGTCGGCGTCGACATCAACGCGACGCACACGCGTTCGGCGCGATCCGGCGTCGTGACCGGGGTATGCACGCCCATTCACCTCGGGCGCAGCATGACCGTCCACGAAATCGCGGTCAGCGACGATCAGGGAAGACGCCTGTCGACGATCCGGATCACGAACATGATCAAGGACCTGCCCCCCGCCCCGCGAACCCCGCCGGTCGAGTAGCGCGCCCCCTGGTCGAGTAACGCACCCCCGCCGTTCGAGTAACGCACCTCGCTGGTCGAGTAGCCGCGAAGCGGCGTATCGAGACCCCGCGCCCCGCTGGTCGAGTAGCCGCGAAGCGGCGTATCGAGACCCCGCTCAGGCCTTCTTGGGCGCGAGCTGCTCGATGATGGCCTTCGCGACATCCTGCATCGTCAGACGGCGGTCCATCGACGCCTTCTGGATCCAGCGGAACGCCTCGGGCTCGGTGAGGCCCATCTTCTCGTTGAGCAGGCCCTTGGCGCGATCGACGAGCTTGCGCGTCTCGAAGCGCTCGACCATGTCGGCGACCTCGGCCTCGAGCGTGATGATCTGCTGATAGCGGCTCAGGGCGATCTCGATCGCCGGCAGCAGGTCGTTCGGCGTGAACGGCTTCACGACATAGGCCAGCGCTCCGGCCTCGCTCGCACGCTCGACGAGCTCCTTCTGGCTGAAGGCCGTGAGGAGGACCACCGGCGCGATGTGGTTCTTGCTGAGCTTCTCTGCGGCGCTGATGCCGTCGAGTTGCGGCATCTTGACGTCCATGATGACGAGGTCGGGACGCAGCTCGGTGGCGAGTTGCACCGCCGTCTCGCCGTCGCCGGCCTCGCCGACCACGTCGAATCCGTTGTCGCGGAGGATCTCCACGATGTCGAGGCGGATGAGCGACTCGTCTTCTGCGACCACCACGCGGCGGGGTGCGGGGGGCGTCGGGGTCTCGCTCTGCTCTTGCTCAGTCACCTTTGAATCCTACGGTATGGTCGATCACGGGCGCGGGCCGGTGTGGCGGAATGGCAGACGCGGAGCACTCAAAATGCTTTGTCCGAGAGGGCGTGTGGGTTCGAGTCCCACCACCGGTACGAAAGAAACCCCCGGCGTGAACCGGGGGTTTCTGCGTTCGCGGGTCTACTCGTTGAGCTGGTAGATCGGAGCCTTGCCGTGCACCGCGTCGCCGATCTTGTGGATGCGGATGTCGTTGGTCGAGCCGATGATTCCGGGAGGGGAACCCGAGATCACGACGACCTTGTCGCCGACCTTCGCGAGATCGTTGGACAGGAAGTAGTCATCCACCTGGATGAACATCCGGTCGGTGTGGGCGACGTGCTCGACGAGGGTGGACTGGATGCCCCACGTGAGCGCCATGCGACGACGGATGCCGGGCTCAGGGGTGAAGCCGACCATGGGGATCTTCGGACGAAGGCGCGACATCCGGCGGGCGGTGTCGCCTGACTCGGTGAAGATGCAGAGGTACTTGGCCTCGACGAAGTCGGCGACCTCCATGGCGGCCAGCGTTATCGCGCCACCCTGCGTGCGGGGCTTGGTCCTGAGCGGCGCGATGCGCTCGAGTCCGTGGTCTTCGGTCGAGGCGACGATCTTCGCCATCGTCTCGACCACGACGACGGGGTAGTCCCCCACGCTGGTCTCGCCCGAGAGCATCACCGCGTCGGCGCCGTCGAGCACGGCGTTGGCGACGTCGCTCGTCTCGGCGCGCGTCGGCACGGGGCTGTTGATCATCGACTCGAGCATCTGCGTCGCGACGATGACCGGCTTCGCGTTCTCGCGGCAGATCTGGATGGCGCGCTTCTGCACCAGCGGGACCTGCTCCAGCGGCAGCTCGACGCCGAGGTCGCCGCGGGCGACCATCACCGCGTCGAAGGCCAGCACGATGGCTTCGAGGTTGTAGACGGCTTCGGGCTTCTCGATCTTGGCGACGACCGGCAGCCGGCCCTTG
>NZ_DATMIO010000041.1:0-7017 GCF_035554235.1 Microbacterium sp.
CTCGCCGTGCTCGGCGAGGGCCGCTGTGAAGGCGCGGGCGACGTCGATGTGATCGCCGAAGATCGTTGCCGCGACGGCTGGCTCCGCCTCGAGTTCACTCATGAATGTTTCACGTGAAACGGCTCAGCCGCGGCTGATGACCGTGTGGCGGTCGGAGCCCTCGCCGTACGACTCCGACACGAATCCCCGGTCGGCGACGATGTCGTGCACCAGCTTGCGCTCGTAGCTGGACATCGCGGGCAGCGATGCCTGCGTGGCACCCTCCTCGAGTCGCTCGACCGCGCGAGAGACGAGCTCCTCGAGTTCCTGCTGACGCGCGTCGCGCGATCCGCCCACATCCAGGATGACGCGTGAGAACCGACCGGTCTTGTTCTGCACGGCCAGCCGCGTCAGCTCCTGCAGCGCCTGCACCGTGTCGGGCTCCGAGATGAGGCGCAATGCGTCATCCTCGGCCTCGACCGAGACGTACGCGCGCCCCTGGCGCACATCCATCTCGAGGTCACCGTCGATGTCGGCGATGTCGAGCAGACCCTCGAGGTAGTCGGCGGCGATGTCGCCTTCTTCCTCGAGTTGCTCGACCGTCGCGCTGACGCGCTCCGATCCAGTGGGGGACGTGTCGTTCGCGCTCTCGGGCGTCGAGTTCATTGCAGTTCCTTCGTGGGGGAGGGGAAAATCAGGAGCCCGTGCCCTGCGGTGCTGCGCCGCCGCCGGCATCCTTCGCGGGAGGCTTGACCGTACCACCGGCCGCACCCGGCTTGCCGCTGGGCTTGCCGGCCTGCTTCTTGGCGC
Source organism: Microbacterium sp. (assembly GCF_035554235.1). Classification (GTDB taxonomy): domain Bacteria; phylum Actinomycetota; class Actinomycetes; order Actinomycetales; family Microbacteriaceae; genus Microbacterium. The sequence continues at coordinate 790 of NZ_DATMIO010000041.1, forward strand.
GCTGCTTTCCGACGGGCTGCTGACGCTTGGGGGCCGCGGCCCTGGCGCGCTCCGCCTCTTCGAGGAGGCGCTGCTGCTCGGCCTGGTACTTCTCCATCGGAATGACCTTGCCCGAGGAATCGAGTGCCTTGCCCTTGCGGGCCAGGCGCTCTTCGCGCATCTTGGCCGCGTCCGACCCGGGAGTGGGCAGATTGCGGATGACGAGGAATTGCTGGGCCATCGTCCACAGGTTGCTCGTGAACCAGTAGATGACGACACCGAGGGGGAAGAAGACACCGGAGAAGATGAAGGCCAGCGGCAGGACGTACAGCATCACCTTCTGCATCTGGTAGGCCTGGCCGGTCTTGGCCTCGGGGGAGAGGTTCTTCGAGATGATCTGCAGCTGGGTGAAGAACTGCGACGCGATCATCAGCACGACGAGGGTCAGCAGGATGCCGACTGTGACCTGCCAGCCCGCGTCCTGGGCCTCCCACGCGCCCACGAGCGTGTCGTGGAGCGAGGCGACACCGAAAAGTTTGGCGTTGTAGAACTCCTCGGTGAGGGCGGGTGTCATTGGCCCGACTCCGCCGGTGCCGGCCGCGGCGTGCTTCGTGACGTCATTCAGCACACTGAACAGGGCGAAGAAGATCGGCATCTGCACGAGCAGCGGAAGACAGCCCGAGATGGGACTCGTGCCGTGCTTCTTGTACAGCCCCATGGTCTCGCGGCTCATGGCCTCGCGAGAGAGCTGGTCCTTCTTGCCCTTGTACTTCTCCTGGATTTTCCGCAGTTCAGGGGCTATTTCCATCATCTTGCGCTGGCTCTTGATCTGCTTCACGAAGAGCGGGATCAGGGCGGAGCGGACGACCAGCACAAGACCGATAATGGCGAGCACCCAGGTGATGCCCGCCGCCGCCGGAAGTCCCATGGCCGTGAAGAGCCAGTGCCAGAAGACGAGCACGAGCTCGACGGCCCACTTCAGGGGCCAGAGGATTATTCCGATCAGATCCGGCACGGATCAGTCCTTTCTCGGGGAGACGGGTACGACGAAACCGTGGGGGGTCAGTTCGTACCGGAAGTTCTTGTGCGGGCGAGGGTCATCGACTCCACCCGCAGCCCAGGGGTGGCATCGTGCGATGCGCGCAGCCGCCATAGCCGAACCTTTCACGGCCCCGTGCTGCTGCACGGCGCCGACGGCATAGGCGGAACACGACGGGTAGTACCTGCAGACATCCCCGTACGCATGCGAGATCGTCGCACGGTAACCATGGAGAAGGCTCAACGCCACATTGCGGGGAAGCAAGGGGAGCGAACGAAGGATGTCGGAGCCGTGCAGGTGTCCCTGCCCGATCGATGCCGCCGGCAGCGTCGTGCTCATGCGGCCCTCCGGGCCAGGCAGCGGGCGACCTCGGCGTGAAGCGCGGCGTAGTCGGCGGTTGCGGCGGAGGGAAGGGCGCGGATCACGATGTCGGAACCGGCTCGCACGCCCGTGAGCTCCGCCGAGCAGACCGCTTTGAGGCGTCGGCGGACGGTATTGCGAACGACGGCCGAGCCGACCTGCTTGCTCACGATGAAACCGAAGCGCGGCACGCGGGTCTCATCGGAGCTCTTCACATACGTGACGGTGTGGGCACCCGCGCACCGAGCGCCCCGCCTGACGACCGTCTTGTAGTCGGCTCCGCGGGTTATCCGATTCGGCCTCGAGAGCACCGCGTGGGTCTACGCCGAGAGCTCGGTGCGGCCCTTGGCGCGACGAGCGGCCAAGATGCCACGACCGGCACGCGTGCGCATGCGGGCACGGAAGCCGTGCTTCTTGGCCCGGCGGCGGGTGTTGGGCTGGTACGTGCGCTTGGTCATGGGATCACTCCGGAGATGCTGTCGCCGGGGATCGCTGCAACCGGAGACATCGTGGACGGGGAAACTGCCGCGTGGGCATAAGTCAACTAAGTAAGGCTACGTCCTCCCCACGGACATCGCAAACCGAGCAGGTCGGAGTGCTTTATCCACAATCTCATCCCGGACCCCTGGCACCGACACGTCCCCGAGATCTACAGTGGATTTTGCTCTGTGGACGGGCCTGGCTAGCGTGGCCCAGTCAGTTATCCACAGGTTGCGAGTTCGCCTCTTTCACGTCGTGGGTCCACATTAACCCGGGGAGACCATGTCTCAGCACCACGTTCCAGACGTTCCGATCTGGTCGGCCGTGCTCGACCATCTGGATGGCGACGACCGCGTCAGCCCTCAGATGCAGGGGTTCCTGAACCTCGCCGTGCCGCAGGGCGTGATGGGCGGGACGCTCTACCTCGATGTTCCCAACGACCTGACGGCCGCGCAGATCAACAAGCGCATGCGGGCCCCGATCATGGAAGCGCTCGCGCGGATCGACATGGACCCGGCCGCCGACACCTTCCGTGTCGTGGTCAATCCGGAGCTCGCCGGCAATCACGCCGCCGCGGCGCTGCCGATCGAGGAGGACCGCTCGCCGGCGCCGCGCGAGCAGCCGGTAGCGGATGCCCCGGCATCCTTCTCGTCCCGCAGCGACACCCGCCTGAACCCGAAATACACGTTCGACAACTTCGTGATCGGCCAATCCAACCGGTTCGCCCACGCCGCGGCCGTCGCCGTCGCCGAAGCGCCCGCGAAGGCGTACAACCCGCTCTTCATCTACGGCGACTCCGGACTCGGCAAGACGCACCTCCTGCACGCCATCGGCGACTACGCCCTCAGCCTTTACACGGGCGTTCGGGTGCGCTACGTGTCGAGCGAGGAATTCACCAACGACTTCATCAACTCGATCGCCAACAACCGGGGCTCGGCCTTCCAGGCGCGATACCGGGATGTCGACATCCTGCTCATCGACGACATCCAGTTCCTGCAGGGTCGCGCCGAAACGCAGGAGGCGTTCTTCCACACCTTCAACACGCTGCACGATCACGACAAGCAGGTCGTCATCACCAGCGACGTCGCGCCGAAGCATCTGACGGGCTTCGAAGACCGGATGCGGAGCCGCTTCGAGTGGGGCCTCATCACCGACGTGCAGGCGCCAGACCTCGAAACCCGCATCGCCATCCTCCGGAAGAAGGCGCAGAGCGAGCGCCTGCAGATTCCCGACGAGGTGCTCGAGTACATCGCGACGGTGGTCTCCTCCAATATTCGCGAACTCGAAGGTGCACTCATCCGCGTCTCGGCATTCGCGAGCCTCAACCGGTCCACGCTCGACATGTCCCTCGCTCAGACCGTGCTGCGCGACATCATCGACCAAGCCGAAGACAATGTCGTCTCGCCGACCGACATCATCAACGCGACGGCCAACTACTTCAAGCTGACCGTTGACGACCTGTACGGCTCCAGTCGCTCACAGGCCGTCGCCACCGCTCGGCAGATCGCGATGTACCTGTGCCGGGAGCGTACGAGCCTGTCGCTCCCCAAGATCGGTCAGCTCTTCGGAAATCGCGACCACACCACGGTCATGTACGCGTACAAGAAGATCAGCGATCTCATGAAGGAGCGCCGGTCGCTCTACAACCAGGTCACCGAGATCACCACGCAGCTGGGCCGCCTGCCCCGCTGACGCTCTCGGCATCCGTCTCCGCTTCGTCCGACGCGGTGCCTCGGCGTACCGGCGGGGGAATCCACCGACCCGCGCGACTCGCCGGAGTATGCCCGAACTCGCGCTTGACACGCGCGCCGAATCGGGCCAATATGCGGTTCTTCACAGTGTGGATAACTTGTGGATAAGTCCCCGGGGCCAGTGATCGCCTGTGCACTCCTGTGGATAGATCCCATGACGGGGCGACGCTCCGGCGTAGCCCGCTCGGTGCATTCCGCAGCCGCTCCACAACTCACACGCGTGTAGTTCCGGTGCGCCGACAGGCATCCACCGAGTTGTCCACACAATCCACAGGCGTTAAGACCATTAACGAGATCTCTCTATAGAAATCCCCTCCGATCACCTCTACGGCGACACGGACCCAGCACGGGTCATGGCGACCGTGCATCTGTACGGACGGGCGTGGGCACTAGCATGGGAACCCCATGGCCCAGGACGACAAGGGAGCGCCAGTGAGGTTCCACGTCAATCGTGATGTGTTCAGCGAAGCGGTGTCGTTCGTCGTCAAGCTGCTGCCTCAGCGCAACCCCCAGCCGATCCTCGCGGGCGTGCTGATCGAGGCGAACGAGAGCGGACTCTCGCTCTCGGCGTTCGACTACGAGGCATCGGCGCGCACGACGATCGAGGCGACGGTCGATGAGCCGGGCACGATCCTCGTGCACGGGCGACTCCTCTCCGAGATCGCGAGCCGCCTTCCGAACGCGCCGATCCAGGTCTCCGTGGATGACGACGGCGGCATTGCCCTGTCGTGCGGCTCCGCCCGCTTCACCCTGGCCTCGATGCCCGTGCAGGAGTATCCGGCGATCCCCGAGGTCTCGGGCGAGTCCGGACTCGTGCCCGCGGAGGACTTCGGCACGGCCATCGCACAGGTGGCGTTCGCGGCGTCCCGCGACGATGTCACCCCCGTGCTCACCGGCGTGCAGCTCGAGGTCACCGGTCAGCAGCTCAGCCTCGTCGCGACCGACCGCTACCGGGTCGCGCTCCGCGAGATCCCGTGGGATGGCGCGGCCGAGGAATCCGCGAGTGCGCTGGTTCCCGCTCGCACGCTGCAGGAGGTCGGCAAGACGTTCGCGCACGGCGGCGACATCTCCATAGCCTTCTCCGGCTCAGGCGACCGCGAGATCATCGCCTTCACCGCCGGCAACAAGACGGTCACCTCGCTGCTCATCAAGGGCAACTTCCCGCCCGTGCGCCGGCTGTTCCCCGAGCAGACCGAACACCACGCGGTCGTCAACACGGCCGAGCTGGCTGAGGCCGTGCGACGCGTGTCGCTCGTGCTCGACCGCTCCGCGCCCCTGCGGTTCTCGTTCGGCACCGACGGGGTGACGATGGATGCCTCGGGGGGCGAGCAGGCCCGCGCATCCGAGACCGTCGACGCGCACCTGGTCGGCGACGACGTCACACTCGGCCTCAACCCGCAGTACCTGCTCGAGGCGCTGACCGCGGTCAAGAGCGAGTTCGTGCGCATCACGTTCACCTCGAGCGACAACGCCAACAAGCTGAGCCCCGTGCTGATCACGAGCCAGACCTCGGTCGACAAGGCCGGCGCCGACACGTTCAAGTACCTGCTGCAGCCCAACCTCCTCCTTCGCTGACGCGAACCGCGACCGGTGGTCGAGTAGCTCCGGTGGTCGAGTAGCGAGCTCGCGAGCGTATCGAGACCCGAGCGTATCGAGACCAGGAGCGTATCGAGACCCGAACGCTCCCGGCGGCGTCACAACCCCCGGGTAGTCTGACGCAGTGATCGTGGAACACCTGAGCCTCGTGGATTTCCGCAACTATGCGGTCGCCGAGGTCGAGCTCCACGCCGGCCCGAACGTTTTCGTCGGCCGCAACGGCCAGGGAAAGACGAATCTCGCGGAGGCCATCGCCTACCTCGCGACCCTCGGTTCGCATCGGGTGTCGAACGACGCGCCGATGGTGCGCGAGGGTCAGGATGCCGCGATCATCCGCGCCCGCCTCGTGCACGGCGAGCGGACGGTGACCCTCGAGGTGCAGCTGAATCGCCAGGGGGCGAACAAGGCCAGGGTCGGCGGCGCGCCTGTGAAGCCCTCCGAACTCCCGCGCTACGCGCATGTCGTGCTCTTCGCTCCGGAAGACCTGCAGATCGTCCGCGGCGATCCGTCGACCCGCCGCCGCTTCGTCGACCAGCTGCTCGTGCAGCGCCGGCCGCGGCTCGCGGGCGTGCTCGGCGACTACGACCGGGTGCTCCGGCAGCGCACGGCGCTCCTCAAATCGGCGAGAGCGCGCGGCGTGCGCGGTGAGGGCCTGTCGACACTGGATGTCTGGGACGACAAGCTCGTCGCACTCGGGTCCGAGATCATCGACGCCCGCATCGCCCTGACCGACGAGCTCGGCGGGCCGGTGGCACAGTCGTACGAAGCGATCGCCGGGGCCGATCACCGACCCGAGATGACATGGGCGCTGTCGGTGCGCGGCGCGAATCCCGAGGACGGCGAAGAGTCGGTCTCGATGGGATCGGATGCCGCGACCCCCGAGCTCTTCCGTGCCGCGATCGCCGCGCAGCGCGCCACGGAGCTCGAGCGTGGCCTCACTCTCGTCGGCCCGCACCGCGACGATCTCGTCCTCCGGGTGCGCGGCCTTCCCGTCAAGGGCTACGCATCGCACGGCGAATCGTG
>NZ_DATMIO010000042.1:0-15453 GCF_035554235.1 Microbacterium sp.
CAGCCGGGCATGTTCTCGCCGAGCGTGCGCTGGGAGGCCGACCTCCCGGTCCCCGAGGAGCCCGACGACATCGGCGACACCGCATCCACCGCGATGCTGCGGGCGCTCGCCGCCGAGGCGTTCGGGGCGGCGCGCGGCGCCGGCACTCGCTCGGCGGGTCCTGTGCACCTGAACCTGCCCTTCCGCGAGCCGCTCGCCGGCGAGCTCCCGGCCTGGTTCGGGCGACCCCCGGCCCACGACGCCCCGGCCCCGGACGCCCCGCCAGGCGGCATCCGCACACCGGACGACCACGCGCCCGAGGCCGACGAGGACATTGCGTCGGGGGCGCTGTACCAGGGCGGCGGAGGCATCGGGGCCGCCGACCTTCCCGCCGAGCCGGAAGATGAGCCCTATGTGCTCGAGCGCGGCCCGAGAACGATCGTCGTCGCCGGAGCCGATGCGGGGGTGGATGCCGAGGCCCTCGCGTTCGAGGGCGGGTGGCCGCTCGTCGCCGAGATCGTGAGCGGCGCCCGCTTCGGCCGGCAGGCCGTGCGCGGCTACCGTCGCCTGCTGTCCGATCCCGGACTCGGCGGCCGGGTCGAGCGGGCCGTGGTGTGGGGCCACCCCACCCTGAGCCGCGAGGTGACCGCCGTGCTGTCGCGCCCCGAGGTCGAGGTCGTCGCCCTCCGCGGGCCGGGCGAGCCCCTCAACCTGAACGGCGCCACGATCGCCGCAGACACCGTGCGCGTCGCGACGGGTGAGGCCGACCGCGCGTGGCTCGGGGCGTGGCTGCAGGCGTCGGCCGCAGCATCCATCGATCTCGACCCGCCCGCGCCCGACACCGCGGCCCTCGCCTCCACGGAGTCGAGCGAGCGCCTCGCCGCGGTCGCGGCCGAGCTCGCGGCGGTGCGTCGTCCGCTCGATCGGGCGGGCCTCGCCGACGCCGTCTGGCGCGCGACCTGGCCGCACGATCGGCTGATGTTCGGGTCGTCGCGACTGGTGCGCGTGGCCGACGACGTGCTGCCGGGCAAGAAGGTGCCGGTGCACGCGAACCGCGGGCTGGCCGGCATCGACGGCACGATCGCCACGGCGACGGGCATCGCGCTCGCGAGCCAGGCCGGGGGCGCGCCCGGGGTGACGCGCGTGCTGCTCGGCGACCTGGCGTTCCTGCACGACCTCGGCGCGCTCGCGCTGCCGGCCGGGGAAGAGGAGCCCCGCCTGCAGGTGATCGTCGGCAACGACGGCGGCGGCACGATCTTCGACGGGCTCGAGGTGGCCGCCGTGGCGTCGCCGAGCGACATGGACCGCGTGCTCTACACCCCCCACACCGCGCGGCTCGAGCACCTCGCCCTCGCTTTCGGATGGGACTACCTGCGCGTGACGACCCGGGCGGCGCTCGATCAGGCGCTCACCGTGCCCGTCGGCGGACGGCAGCTGATCGAGGTGCCGCTCGCGCGCTGAGCGAGTCAGAATGGCACCATGAGTCACGACGACGCGACCTCCTGGACCGTTCATCCCTCAGACGCCCTGCGCGTCGGCGCCGGGTTCCGCCTCGCCGACCTCGATCCCGAGTCCACGCCGGGCTATTCGGGCAAGAAGGCCGACGGCGAGGCCGATCTGCGGGTCGGGTCGGATCTGCTCGATCCCCTGCAGGAGCGGCTTCACGCCGCGGCGATCGGCGGCTCGGCGACCGACGCCGTGCTGCTCGTCATCCAGGCGATGGACACCGCGGGCAAGGGCGGCATCCTGAGACACGTCGTCGGGGCGGTCGATCCGCAGGGCGTGCAGATCGCGGCGTTCAAGAAGCCGACCGACGAGGAGCTCGCCCACGACTTCCTCTGGCGCATCCAGAAGCAGCTGCCCCCGCCGGGCAAGCTCGGGGTCTTCGATCGCTCGCACTACGAGGACGTGCTGATCGGCCGCGTGCGCTCCCTCGCGCCCGCGGACGAGATCGAGCGACGCTACGGCGCGATCAACGACTTCGAGGCGGATGTCGCGGGCCGCGGCATCCGGATCGTCAAGGTGATGCTGCACATCTCCAAGGACGAGCAGAAGGCGCGGCTGCAGGAGCGGCTCGACCGGCCCGACAAGCACTGGAAGTACAACCCGGGCGACGTCGATGAGCGTGAGCTGTGGGATGACTACATGGGCGCATATCAAGTCGTCTTCGACCGCACGTCCACCGCCGCGGCGCCCTGGCACGTGGTGCCGGCGAACCGCAAGTGGTATGCGCGCCTCGCGGTGCAGGGCTTGCTGCTCGACGCGCTCGAGGGCATCGATCCGCAGTGGCCGGCCGCCGACTTCGACGTCGCCGCCGAGAAGGCCCGGCTCGCGGCATCCTGAGCCCCCGACGCGCCGCCTGACGGCCGTCACCTACTTCGGAGAATGTCGCGAAGTTCGGGCCGCAGCCCCGGAGCGGGCTCCGAAGTACGTGACATTCTCCGAAGTTCGTCGTTGGCCGACGGCGTCGACCGCGACGGGGGATGGCTCAGGCGAGCGGATGGCTCAGGCGAGCGCGTCGACGATGGGCCGGAACTTCACCCTGGTCTCGAGCAGTTCGGTCTCCGGGTCGCTGCCCGCCACGATGCCCGCGCCCGCATGGGCGGTGACGGGGATCGTGTCGGAGTACTCGGCGAAGCGTCGCGAAGGCTCGGCGCCGAACTGCGCGCAGCGCAGTGCGATCGCCCACTCGCCGTCGCCATTGCCGTCCACCCAGCCGACCGGGCCCGCGTAGCGACCGCGGTCGAAGGGCTCGAGCCGGCGGATGACCTCGATCGCGGCATCCGTCGGCGAACCGGCCACCGCCGCGGTCGGATGCAGCGCGCCGACCAGGTCGAGGGCCGAGGCCCCACCCGAAAGCTCGCCCTCGACATCCGTCGCGAGGTGGAAGACGTTCGGCAGCTTGAGCGTGAAGGGCTGCTCGCTCACGGCGAGGGCGCTCGTGTGCGGGCGCAGCGAGGCGAGCACGCTCTGCACGGCGTAGAGGTGCTCGTCCTGGTCCTTCGCGCTGGTCGCGAGGGCGAGGGATGCCGCGACGTCGGCGTCGGCGTCGGCACCTCGGGGCGCGGTGCCGGCGAGCACACGGGCGGTGACGGTTCCGCCCGACACCGTGACCAGGGTCTCGGGGCTCGCGCCGATGATGCCGTCGACCGCGAACGTCCAGCAGTCGGGGTAGCCGATCGCGAGGGCGCGGGCGAGGCGGCGGAGGTCTGCGCCGGCCGGGACCGTTCCGACGAGGTCGCGCGCCAGCACGACCTTGCCGACCTCGCCGGCCGCGATCGCGTCGAGGCCTGCGCGCACCGACTCCTCGTAGCCGGCCGGCGGCTGCGCCCCGGGGCCGAGCGTCGCCGACCAGTAGGGTCCGTAGGCGATCGGCTCGCCGGCGGGCGGGTCCCCGCCCGCCTCGATCCGCGTGATCCACGACCGCCCCGCGCGGCGGCCCACGAGAACCCGCGGCACCGTCAGCACGCTCTCGCGCGCCGAGCGGTCATCGAAGCTGAGGGCGCCGAAGGCGACGAGCCCGGTGCCCGGCAGCCGCACCGCGTCGTCGACCACTGCCGCCGCGGACACGGCCCGCCAGGCCTCCGCGAATCGCGCGGCGCGCGGCATCCGCTCGCCTTCAGGGTGTGAGCCGTTCATGGCGATCGTCGTCGCGTTGCCGATCCCCGCGATGCCGTCGCTGCGGCGCATCCAGCAGAGGGGAGAGGCGGGGTCGGCGTAGGCCAGCACGTCGTCGACGGAGTCGATCTCGCGGGTCGTGACCCGCAGCCGAGGCACGTCAGCGGGAACGGGCACGGTCACACCCCCAGCCTAGACTCGGAGAATGACCGCAGACCCGCAGCGCCCCGCGCCGGGCACCCGGATGACCTTCCGCTGGCGCAAATGGGACGGCTCGCCGCACTGGCGGCACGACTGCTACTACCTCGGCTCGGACGACTGGGGCGACTGGTTCGGGCAGCCCGCCGGCTCCCACAGCTCGCGCCCCGGGCGTGACGTCGTGATCGACCACCCCGATGTCACGCTGCTTCCCCCGAGCGGCGACTACGCCCTCACGATGAACGCCCCGCCCCACTCGACCCGCGTGTACATCGACATCGCATGGGACGTGCGGTGGTCGGAGGAGGGCGAGCCGACCGGGATCGACATGGACCTCGACGTCGTCGACCACGCGCACCGCGGGGTCTACATCGACGACCGGGACGAATGGGACGAGCACCGGGCCGCCTACGGCTACCCCCTCGACATCGTCGAGCGCCTCGAGAAGCTCGCCGTCGACCTCGAGCGCAGGGTCACCGCGCACGAGGCGCCCTTCGACGCCGCGACCGCGGCGCACTGGTTCGGGGTGCTGGCAGCGCTCCCGCGCGAACCCGAAGTTCCCGCGGTCGACCACGCGCGCCCCTTTGTGGGGCTCCGCCCCACACCCCCGGCTTGCTGACGCGCCCCCGCCTAGACTCGAGCCGTGAGCCCGCACGATCCCCACGAGCCCAACCGCGCCGACCTCGGCAAGGATCCGGCGCGCGTGAGCGGCATGTTCGACCAGGTCGCGAAGAATTACGATCGCACGAACACCGTGCTCAGCATCGGCAACGACCAGCTCTGGCGCGCCGCCACGACGCGCGCGGTCGCCCCCCGCCCCGGGCAGCAGATCCTCGATCTCGCCGCCGGCACGGGCGCGTCATCCGTCTCGCTCGCCCGCAGCGGCGCCGACGTCGTCGCCGCCGACTTCTCGCCGGGCATGATCGCGGAAGGACGACGCCGGCACGGCGGCATCCCGAATCTCACGTTCGCCGAAGCGGATGCCGCGAACCTGCCGTTCGACGACGCGTCGTTCGACACCGTCACGATGTCGTTCGGTCTGCGCAATGTTCGCGAGCCTCGCACGGCGCTCGGCGAACTGCTCCGGGTCACGAAGCCGGGCGGCCGGCTGGTCGTGTGCGAGTTCTCACACCCGCCGTCGCCGGCATTCAACGGCCTCTACCGCTTCTACAACAGCCGGGTGCTGCCGCTGGTGGCGAAGGCGATGAGCTCGAACGCCGAGGCGTACGAGTACCTCAACGAATCGATCCGCGACTGGCCGAATCAGCCGACGCTCGCGGCGTGGATCCGCGAGGCGGGATGGGCGGATGTCGCGTACCGCAACCTCTCGTTCGGCATCGTCGCCCTGCACCGCGCCACGAAACCCGCGCCCTGAGTCGCCGCGCGCGGTCGCCGACCCTGCGACCGCCGCACGCGCCCGCGGCCGGCACCCTTGTAGGCTGAGGGGGTGACACCGAGCCCCTCCGCGCCGGGCTCGCGGCTGGCGAGCAGACTCGGCCTCAGCGACCGCACGTTCGTCGGTCCGCAGGCCAAGCGCCTGCTGATCCAGGTGGAGGCCGGGCTCGACCTCGTCGAAGAGGGCCTCGCGCGAGACCTCCGGGTCACCGACGCCCTCGCCGATTCGGCCAGTCGCTACCTCTACGAGGCCGGCGGCAAGCGGGTGCGCCCGATGCTGACGCTGCTCGCCGCCCAGCTCGGCGATGGCAACACCGAGGCCGTGATCGACGCGGCGAAGGCGCTCGAGATGACCCACCTCGGAAGCCTTTACCACGACGACGTCATGGACGGCGCCGACCGCCGTCGCGGGGTTCCCAGCGCCCATGCGGTGTGGGGCAACAACGTCGCGATCCTGACCGGCGACCTGCTCTTCTCGCGTGCGAGCCAGCTGATGGCCCAGCGCGGCGACCGCGCCATCCGGCTGCAGGCCGACACCTTCGAGCGTCTCGTGCTCGGCCAGATGCACGAGACCGTCGGCGCCCAGCCGGGCGATGACCCGATCGACTTCTACATCGGCGTGCTGGCCGACAAGACCGGCTCGCTCATCGCGGCGGCCGCGCAAGCCGGGATCATCTTCTCCAACGCCCCCGAAGAGTACGAGGCGCCGCTCTCGCGATACGGCGAGAAGGTGGGCGTGGCCTTCCAGCTCGTCGACGACGTCATCGACCTCTCGCCGAACCCCGACGACACCGGCAAGGTGCCCGGCACCGACCTGCGCGCCGGCGTGCCGACGATGCCCTACCTGCTGCTCAGCCAGCGCGAGGATGCCGCCGCCCGCGCCCTCCGGGATGCCATCGACAAGGGTGTGACCCTGATCGCCGAGGGCGCGGACCCCGAGATCCTCGACACGGAACTCGAGCAGCTGCGCCACGACGATGCCACCGCTCGCACGCTCGCGCTCGCCCGCGAGTGGTCGGCGGATGCCGTCGCGGCGATCGACGGACTGCCGCGAGGACCGGTGCGCGACGCGCTGACCCGCTTCGCGGATGCCATCTCGGATCGCAGCGGCTGAACCACGGGCCTCGCACCAGAAAGAGAAACCATGACCAAGCTCAGGTTGGCCATCGTCGGCGCGGGTCCGGCAGGCATCTATGCCGCCGACATCCTGCTCAAGGCCGAGCGCAAGTTCGACGTCTCCATCGACCTCTTCGAGCGGCTTCCCGCCCCTTACGGTCTCGTCCGCTATGGCGTCGCGCCCGATCATCCCCGCATCAAGGGCATCGTCACGGCGCTCCGCGAAGTGCTCGACCGCGGCGACATCCGCATCTTCGGCAACGTGCGCTTCGGCGAGGACATCACCCTCGAGGACCTCAAGAACCACTACAACGCCGTGATCTTCGCGACCGGTGCGATCCGCGACACGGATCTCGACATCCCCGGCATCGACGCCGAGGGGTCCTATGGCGCCGCCGACTTCGTGAGCTGGTTCGACGGGCACCCGGATGTGCCGCGCACTTGGCCGCTCGAGGCGCGGTCGGTCGCGGTGATCGGCAACGGCAACGTCGCCCTCGACGTCTCACGCATGCTTGCCAAGCACGCCGACGACCTGTTGCCCACCGAGATCCCGGCGAACGTCTACGACGGCCTCAAGGCGAGCCCCGTCACCGACGTGCACGTGTTCGGCCGTCGTGGACCCGCCCAGGTGAAGTTCACTCCGCTCGAGCTGCGGGAGCTGGGCGAGCTTCACGATGTCGACATGGTGGTCTACGACGAGGACTTCGACTACGACGAGGCGTCGCAGGCCGCGATCGCCAGCAACAAGCAGGTCATGGTCATCGACCGGGTGCTGCAGTCGTGGCGCAAGCGCCCCTCGGCGAACAACGCCGCGGGCGAGGCATCCCGTCGTCTGCATCTGCACTTCTGGGCGAAGCCCGTCGAGGTGAAGAAGGATGCCGACGGCCGCGTCGCCTCGTTCGTGTACGAGCGCACCCGCCCCGACGGCGAGGGCGGTGTCGTCGGCACGGGAGAGCTTCGCGAGGTGCCGATCCAGGCCATCTACCGCGCCGTGGGCTACTTCGGCTCGCCGCTGCCGGGCGTGCCGTTCGACGAGCGGCACGGCGTGATCCCGAACCACGAGGGCCAGGCGCTGCACAAGGACTCCAACGAGCGGGTCTCGGGCGTCTACGCGACCGGCTGGATCAAGCGCGGCCCGGTGGGCCTCATCGGGCACACGAAGTCCGACGCGATGGAGACCGTGCGGCACATCATCAACGACCAGGGCTCGTGGTGGCAGCCCGCCGATCCGTCCGAGGCCTCGATCCCGGCTCTGCTCGCCGAGCGCGGCGTGAAGTGGACCGACCTCGCCGGCTGGCACCGGCTCGACCTGCACGAGGTGGCGCTCGGGCAGCCACATGGCCGGGCGCGCATCAAGGTCGTGCCCCGGGACGAGATGGTGCAGGTCTCGCGAGGCGAGTAGCCGACGCCCGGCAACGGCCTGGATAGGCTGACGGCGTGATCCAGACCGCCGCGTGGGAGTCCGACGTGTTGGGGGAGCCGTTCGAGCAGCTGACCCTGCCTCTCGGCACCGACCACGAAGGCGAGGTGGTCGCGACGATCGTGCGGGCACTCCCGCGTCGCGAGTGGTGGCGGATGCCGCGGCCGGCGCTCGCGGACGTCGATGTGCTCTACGTGCACGGCTGGTCGGACTACTTCTTTCAGCGTGGCCTGGCGAAGTACTGGACCGATCGCGGCGCGAACTTCTACGCTCTCGACCTGCGCAAGTACGGCCGCAGCCTCCGGCCCGGGCAGACACCCGGCTACATCACCGATCTGGCGACCTACGACGAAGACATCGCCGCCGCGCTGGCCGCCATGGGTCGCCCGCTCGACGGGCCACCGTCGGACCGGCGGCTCGTGCTGGTCGGTCACTCGACGGGTGGCCTGGTGCTGAGTCTCTGGGCATCGAGCCATCCGGGTGCGGCGGCTGCCGTCATCCTGAACAGCCCCTGGCTCGAGTTCCAGCTGAGCGCGATGACGCGCGCCGCGGTCGCGCCGATGGTGGGCCTTCGGGCGCGGCTTCGTCCGCTAGACACCCTCCCGCAGGTCGATTTCGGCTTCTACTCGCGCGCCCAGCGCGACGCGCGCGGGGCCGACCTCGATATCAACCTCGACTGGCGCCCCGAGCAGACGATGGCCGTGCACACGGCGTGGCTGAATGCGATCCTCGTGGGGCACTCGCGCGTCGCCGCCGGTCTTCAGATCGACGCGCCGATCTGCACCCTGCTCTCGGCGAGGTCGGTAGCGCCGACCCGCTGGTCGGACGAGTTGACCCGGGCCGACAGCGTGCTCGTCGTGGACGATATCGCCCGCGCCGCGCTGCGCTTGGGTTCATCGGTCACCGTGGAGCGCATCGCCGGCGCCCTGCACGACGTCTTCCTCTCGCGTGCCGATGCGCGCGACGCCGCATACGAGCGGCTCGACCGATGGGTGATGGGATGCCTCGGCACGAAGCGCCTGCCGCTTTCGCCGGGCACGTACACGTAGCTCCGCGGGGTGTTCACGAGCCCAGGTGAGGGGCGCAGCGCCGGCGCGATTGTCACGGTGAGCCAAGATTCCGCCGCGAGACATAGGGGTGTCCACCCCGGTGCCCGGCGCCGGCTGCGGTACCGTGGCCGAAGACCCGGTGCTGCGTCGGTGCCTCTCCCAAGTCAGACACCAATCCCGCGCGCCAGGAGCGGGTACGCGGCCGGGTCAGGTTCCCCCCGAGAACCGTTCTCCCCAGCTGCGGCGCCTCGGGGGGAGCCGCTCACCGGCTCGGCGCGGTTTCGCTCGGATGACAGGCGTCAACCACTATGGTTGTCGCAACCCCCGGCGATCATCGGCGTCAGTTTTCTCCCGGCTTGGCACGCACACGTACCCGAAACGTTGAGCAACCGACCGTCTGGGTTCAGGTTGCCCGAGGCCGCCTCCTTCACCGGAGCGCCCTCGGGCAGCCGCCCGGATTCGCCGGGCGGTCGTCGAGCCCGCGCCCCATCTAGCGCAATTTGGTGAACAAGGCGCCATTTCCTCTGTCCGCGACGCGTGCCGGGCTCCGCTACCGCCGTTGTTCGGTGCCAGAAGGTGTTCTCGCTGACCGGGATTCTTGGCTAGTCTCGAAAAGTCCGTCGCTTCTCAGCTGCGGCTTAATGACCAAGTTTCGTCGGGGGGCGACAGCGTTGCGATCGTGGACCAAGCGCGGATTCAACCAAGACAATCGGGACGGTGCCGGCCTGTTCCGGCATCTGATCAGCGATCGAGGCCCTTCCCGCCTCTTGCGCGCGGCGATCGCCATCGCGCTGGCCGGACTGATCGTGAGCACGGCCGCTGTCCCGGCTCTGGCGGTTGATGCCCCGGCAGTGTCCGATGTCGATCAGGCGCAGGATCCCACACCGTCGGCGGACGAGCCCACCGCGCCTCCCACCGAGGCGCCGGCCCCGTCGGCGGAAGCGACGGCCACCGCTCCAGAGCCGATCGATCCGCCGGCGGAGAATCAGTCGGTCGAGTCGGCGCAACCGGCCGAGCCCGCACCAGACCTGACCGCCCAGGCACCGGCAACAGGTGGCGCTGCCGACGCACAGAACTCAACGTTCGCGCAGCCGGGGCTGCTGGCTGCTGCTGCTGCGGGGCAGCCCTCCCTGCTGGTTTCGATCACCGACGCCAACGGGGTTCCGATCACGAGCGTTGTGCCGCTGACGTCGACGAGCGTCGAATACCAGGTGCGGGTCTCTTACACCTGCACCGGCGACTCTCCCTGCACCAACATGACCGTGTCGATCCCGGCGCCGTCGTTGGACCCGTACTACGGCATTCATCGCAAGGAGTCGAGTTCCGCCGTGATCCCCCCGTTCAGTCCGGCTCCGCCAATCACCGGCAGCCTGACCGCGGGCTACACGGTCAGCCTCGGAACGGTGGAGTCGGGTGCCACCGGCACCATCGTCTTCCGGTACTTCCTCAAGGGTCCCGTCGGAACGCCCGGCAGCCAGCATGGCAACCCCCTGGGCTGGGGAAACTTCTTCCCACCCGGATTCCCCATCGACCCGGTGGTCACCGTAACCTCCGACAATGCCGCGCCCGTGACCGGCACGGACCTCGCGACCTACGACAGCATCATTCCGACCCCGACCATGGCGTTCGTTGCGCAGGGCGCGATCGACACGGACACCGAGATGACGGTGAACATGGCCGCCACCTCCGGCTGCTGGGTGAGAAACGGATATGGCACGCTGAAAGCTCAGTACAACAGCTTGTGCAGCAAGTCCGCGTCAGTCGCGGTCCAGCTGCCGGCGAAGGCAGCTTGGGTGCCCGGCAGTGGTGGCACCTATGACGCCGGGACTCACACAGTGACCGTCACTGCGAGCCCGAACGCGTGGTACGGGCTCGAGAGCGGTGCGTTCAAGGTCATCTTCCCGAGCTCGGCGTACCCCACGAGCGGCGCTGGATGCTTCGTGACCGAGACATTCCTCGGCACTGGCAGCGTCACGTACCTGAACGACACCGTGAAGGCGACCTCGCCGGCGAGCATCTCGCGGAACACCACCGTGGACAATTGCCAGCCGTTCATGAAGGGCACCTTCGGCAAGTCGGCCACGGCATCCTCGATCAAGATTCCGACCACGTCGCCCACGACGGGCCACTACTGGCATGTGGACACCTATCACCAGGGCAACAAGCCGGGCGTGGCGACGGTGATCGACAACGCCCTTGACCAGCCCGGCATGCCGGTGCACAACATCAGCACGAGTTCCGCGGCGACCATCAGCTACACCCTCGATGACGGAGCCACGGGTCAGGCCACTGGTACGACCTACACCGCGCCAGCGGGCCGGCGCATCGTGGCGGCGACCGTGGTGTCAGCCCTATTGGCCGGTCCGAACGTCGAGCCGAGCGGCACTGCCAGCACGCGCTTCTGGATCCGCTACTTCTTCAACGTGCAGCCCGGCGCCGCGCCCGGACCCCGCGTCAACACCGCGAGCGCAACCATCACCTACCCTGACTTCCCGACGGTTCCCGCGTTTACTCCGACCGGCAGCCCCGATTCGCAGACAATCACCCTGTTCGACGTCACGCCGTTCGCGAAGGCGTCCGTGAACAAGACGTCGAACGCGGTCAGCTACGGCATCCAGGCCACGACGTACGACGGGAGCAGCTGGGTCGTCGACGTCTGCAACCAGGCGAACGTCGACGGCGTCGCGACGGTGACGGACACCTTCAACCAGGCCGGCATCCCGGTGTACTACATCAGGACCACGCTCGCTGCGACGATCACGTACACCCTCGACAACGGCACCACCGGAACCATGACCGGCACGGACTTCGCCGCGCCGGCCGGGCGGACGATCACGAGCGCCACGGTGGTGTCCCCGACGCTGGCTGGACCCAACGCGGCAGCGACGGGCACGGCCTGCACCCCCTTCCGCACGACGTTCTACTTCCGGGTGCTGGCGGGTGCCGCGCCGGGTGATCGCACGAACTCCGTCGCCGCGACCATGACCTACCCGAACACTGACCTCGGTACGGTGGCGGCGACCGGGAGCCCGGACACGCACACTGTCAACCTGTTCACGAATACGCCATACACGATCGGCGCCCCGGTCGCGCTGACGCGCACCAACGTCACCAACCCCGCGTTCGAGCCTCGAGTGGGCGACGAGGTGCGGTGGACGTCGAACGGCCAGTTCTGCAACCTCGCCACCGATAGGACGATTACTCCGCAGTACGTCTTCTTGGCCCCGGCGGGCTGGAACATCCTGCCCAACGGCGCCTCACTGGCGAGCGTGCCTGGTGCGACCTTCAACTACACGACCGTGACCTACGCCGGTGTCGCCTATAGCGCGGTCGTCGTGCAGTGGCCTGCACCCGTCGCGGGTGTCGGCACCGGATCGGGCACCAACTGCGTGAACCTGTCGCAGCTGACGGTGAAGACCACCCCGACGTTGAGTGCGGTGGTGGGTACTCAGACCGCGCACTTCTTCGTCGGCGACGCGACCAACGCGCTCGCCGAGGCGTACACGGCCACCAAGGTGCTCGAGTCCACGACCAGCTCGGACATCGATGCCGACGGCAACACGACGGATTCCTTCGCACTCCGCACCGGTACCTCTGGTCTGCAGGGTGTCGCTGCGCTGTCGGTGACCAAGGAGATCTGCCAGCCCGACCCGGCGCAGGCCGACGGTTGCGTGTGGATCTCCGACCCCGCCATCACCGTGGGAGTCCCGCCGACCGCCACCTCGATCAAGTACCGCGTGACGATCAAGAACAGCGGTCAGACCGACCTGAGCAACGTCGTGGCCTACGACGTGCTGCCGTACCCGAACGACACGGGCACGTCGAATTCCACGGCGGGTACGCCGCGCGGCAGCACGGTGAAGGAAGCGCTGGCCAGCCTGAGCCCGGATAGCGCAACCGGGATGACGCTCGCGTACTCGACGTCCACCAATCCGCCCCGGCCAGAGGTCTACTCTGGCGCGACCACGGGCAACTGGGCCGCACCGTTGTCTGGCGCCAGCGCCATCAGGGTGACGATTCCCTCCCTGGCCGCGTCGACGTCGCGCACGTTCACCTACGAGGCCGCCCTCGTGGGCGGCGCGGCCGATCAGACCGCCTGCAACTCGATCGCGCTGTCGGCCGCGACCATCGTGCCCTCCGAGCCGCCGAGGGTCTGTGCCTCCACGCAAGAGGCCGACTTCGAGATCCTCACCGCCAACCGGTTGCCGCTGCAGGTCAACCGCGTCGGTGTCGTGCCCTTCACCGTCACCAACAAGGGCGGTTCGGCCCTTGCCGCCGGCATCGTGACGCTGTCACTGCCGGCCGAGCTGAACGTGGAGTCGCTGGCTGTGCCGGGATGGTCGTGCACCGCGTCACCCCTGACCGGCCCGACCCAGGTGGTCTGCCGGCCCGTGCAAGCCGACGGCACGACCACCCGCGAGCTCGCCAAGGATGTGACGGAGACCATCCCGCTGCGCGTGCGTCCGACCGCGTCTGCCACTGGCACGCTCTGCGTCGGCGGCGAGGTGGAGAGCGCGAAGTTCGATCCAGTGGCCGCAAACAACACCACGAGCAGCTGTGCTTTGGTGGTGACCGGGCCGGAGCTGGCGGTCACCAAGGATGACAGCAGGGCGGCGGTCAGCCCCGGCGAGACCTACGCGTACACGATCACCGTCGCGAACCGGCTGGTGGCCGAGTCGGTGGCGAACGCGACGCTGACCGACACCCTGCCCGCCGGCCTCGAACTGGTGAGCACGAGCCCGGCCGCGACCGTGGTCGGGCAGACGCTCACCTGGAACCTCGCCTCGCTGGGCCAAGCCGGCATCGCGTCGTCGACCGGTGACGTGGCCACCGGCGGCCCCGGGTCGACGACCTCCGTGACCGTGACGGTGAAGGTGCTGTCGATGGCGACGGGATCGGTCGTGAACACCGCCAGCGTCTCGGCACCGGATCCGGCGTCGCCGACCACGACGTTGTCGGCCCAGGGAACGGACAGCGACCAGCTGCTGCGGCTGACGGTCGCCAAGTCGAGCGATGCCGCCGTCGCCGGCGTGCGCGCCGGCGACGTGGTGACCTACTCGGTGGCGCTGACCAACAGCGGCACTGCGGACTACACGGTCGGGAACCCGGCTCGACTGGTCGATGACCTGTCTGGTGTGCTCGATGATGCGACCTTCGTCGGCGGTTCCGCCGAGGCGAGCGTCGACGGTGGTGCCTCGACGGCAGTGGCGGATCCGGCCGGTGGTCTGTTGAGCTGGTCGGGTGCGCTTGCCGCGGGCTCGGTGCTCACGCTGACCTACCAGGTCACCGTCGGTGCCGGTGCGGTCGGCGATGTGCTGACCAACACCGCGTATGCGGCGAGTGCGCCGAGCAGTTGTGTGAGCGGGCTCACACCGACCAGCCAGTCGTGTGCGACCGTGACCACGCAGTTCGCGCCGTTGCTGGCCAAGTCGGTCACCTCCTCAGTGCAGAACGACGACGGCACCTGGACGACCGTGTACTCGGTGTCGGTGACGAACGTCAGTCCGACGGCCGCTGCGACATACACCCTCAGTGACGCGCTGGCGTTCGGCGCGGGTATCTCCGTGGTGAGCGCGGCGGTGACGTCCGCACCGGCGGGCGTGACGCCGGCCGCGTGGGCGGGTTCCGGGCCGATCGCCTCTGGCGCGAGCATCCCGGCGAACAGCCAGCACACCTACCAGTTGACCGTCGTAGCGAACGCGGGCACGACCGGTGGCACGCCTGCGGGCACCTGCGCTGCGGGACTTGCCGGCGGCTTTGCGAACCGTGCGTCCCTCGCGACCACCGACGGCCGCACGGCCGCCGCGGAGGCGTGCGCGGCTCCGGCCGAGCCGACCGTCGACAAGACGGTCACTCCGGCGACCCAGCTCTCCGATGCACGGTGGGGCGTCGAGTACACCGTGACGGTGACGAACGCGAACCCCGCCGAACTCGCGTACACGCTCGACGATGTGTTGAACATCCCCGCCGGCGTCACGGTCGATCAGGCAACGGTGACCGGTCCGACCGGCGCCCCGGTGAGCCCGACCTTCAACGGGTCGACCGATACCGCGTTGCTGAGTGGGCCCGACCGCATCTCCGCGGGGTCCGCGGCGACGCCGACGACGAGGGTGTTCACAATCGCGCTGGTGCTCGACGCCGAGCAGGCCGGAGCGGCCGGCATCTCGGCGCTGACCTGCCCGCCCGCGGGAACCGGCGGCTACGCGAACCTCGTGAGCCTGCGGGCAGGGACGAGTTCGACCGAGCTCGACTCGGCGACGGCATGCACCAACGCGCTGCCGCTGCCCACGCCGGTGATCTCGAAGCGGGTGATCTCCACCACTGTGGATGCCAACGGCGTGTGGACCATCGTGTACGACGTCGCAGTCACCAACCCCGACGCCACATACTCGACGCGGTACTCGCTGGACGACGAGTTGCAGTTCGCCGCCGGCGTATCGATCGTCGCGGCCGAGGTCGCCTCCTCGAGCGCGGCGGTGTCGCCAAGCTGGGATGGCCAGTCAGACACTGCGGTGAGCGCCAACGTGCCGCTGCCGGCTGCAACGACGCACACCTACACCGTCACCGTCGCGGCCGATCCGGGCGCGTTCGACACCGAGTCGCCTGCGGCGGACTGCCGCCTTGACACGGGTGAGACGGCCACCGGATTCTCGAACCTCGCGACGGCGACCGCCGGTG
>NZ_DATMIO010000043.1:0-2417 GCF_035554235.1 Microbacterium sp.
AACCGGTCGTGGAGCTCCTCCTCGGGGAGCGCACCCAGCGGGGCGTCGTTCTCGGTGAGGAAGAAGTACGCCTCGGCGTCGGAGATGGGAATCACACCCGCGTTGTGCACAGGTCCGGCGAAGGTATGCAACGTGGTCAGCCACGCAGGCCGCGGGACGACGGCCCGCCATACCATCTGACTCGTGTACTCGGGCGTGACCGTGATTCCGATGGCCTCCCTCGTCTGGGACCGGAATCCGTCTGCGCCGATGACCAGATCGGCATTGATCATCGTGCCGTCGGTGAGCGCAAGTTCGACACCGTCGCCATCCTGGCGCAGCCCGGCCAAGGTCGTGCCGGGGCGAAGAACGATGCCGCGACGAGACGCGGCATCGAGGAGGATGCGCTGGAACGCCGGACGGGAGATGCCGACCTGCGCGGGGCCCTCGCCGAGCAGCGTGGGCAGCGGGATCACATTCAGCACCTCGCCGCGATAGTTGCAGTTCGAGATCGCCGCGACGCCATAGCCGGTCGCGAGGCAGTCATCGACCACGCCGATGGTGTCGAGCGCCCGGAGGCAGGGGCCCGTGAGGCTGAGGCCCCAGCCGCTGGTCGCCCATTCGGCGGCGATCTCGAGCACCGTGACACGATGTCCGGCATCCGCCAGCGCCGATGCGGCGGACAGTCCCGCGATCCCGCCGCCGATGATGGCGATGTCGTAAGCGGCGTGCGTTTCCATAGATGAAGACCCCTTCGTCGAACGTGCGAGTCGAAGCTACGTTTCGCGGGGAGCGACGTGAAAGCCGGAAACGGAATGCTCAGGCCGATTCGAGCAGGCCGAATCGATGCGGGGGGCGGATGAAGACTTCTCGAAGCGGATAGGCACAGCCGCGTGATCAGCATTGACTGGCTCGTGGCCGCGGACGGCCAGGCACTTCGTTCAAGGGAGCACATTGATGGCCGACGATTACAACCCCTTCTCCGCTGATATCGCACCCGGAGACTGGACGACGAAGGTTCGGCGGGTGGTGACCGGGGTCAACGCGGACGGCCGCTCCGTCGTGGTGATGGATGACGTCTGTCCGCACGCTCGAGTGGCCAATGGCACGCCCGGCTACGTGGCGACGAATATCTGGCGAACGGACGAGTCACCCGCGGACAACCGGGCTCCGCTCGTCGATCCGTACGCGACTGACAAGCCGCTGTCGGTCGGTCCGACGCCGAACGGATCCGTTTTCCGGGTGCTGGAGCTGCCACCGGACGCCGACTGGCGATTCGACGCGGACGGCAACGAGGTCAAGCCGATGGCCTATCACACAACGGCATCCATCGACTACGCCATCGTGCTGCGCGGCGAAGTGTGGGCGATCCTGGACGAGGCCGAAACGCTCCTGCACCAGGGCGATGTGCTCGTCCAGCGCGGCACCGCGCACGCGTGGGCGAACCGGTCGAGCGAATCCTGCGTCGTGGCTTTCGTGCTCATCGGCGGCAACCTGCCGTGAGCCAGAAGGGGCGCGGGGCGACCGGCGATTCGAGGATGGACGATCTGAGCCGCCTCGACCTGAATCTGCTGGCGACTCTCGACGCCATCCTCACGGAGGCCAGTGTCAGCCGGGCCGCGGAGCGTCTCCGCCTGAGTGCGCCGACGGTCAGTGGCAACCTTTCGCGCCTTCGAGCGCACTTCGGGGATGCGTTGCTGGCACGGTCGGGAAACTCCTACCATCTGACCCCCCTTGCCCGACGCCTCGCGACCGTGGTCCCCGCTGTGGTCGATGCGACCCTGCGGGTCTTCGCGGCCGAGCCGGCGTTCGATCCAGCTTCGTCAACCCGGAGCTTCGTTCTTGCGGGAACCGACTATTCGTATGCGGTGATCGGCGCGGGCGTGGAACGGCGTGCGCGGCGGGAAGCCCCGAGGGTCCAGTTCGCCTTCGTCCAGCACCTGGTCGGAAACGATGACTTTCTGGGCCTGCGCTCCATCGACGGCATGATCCTGCCTCACGGCCTGACCACGGAGAACATCCCGCACCTCGACATCTACGAGGATCGGTGGGTCGCTCTGGTTTCGGCCGACTCCGACGCAGCCCGTGATGGACTCGGCCTCGATGACCTCAGGACTCTCCCGTGGGTCGCGACATACCGGTCGCGGGACGCGCAGACACCCATCGGCCGGCAGCTGCAGACCATGGGCATCGTTCCCTCGATCGAGTGCGTAGTGGAGAGCTTCCTCGCCGTCCCGTATTTCATCGCGGGCACAGACCGCGTCGCCATCGTGCAGCAGCAGCTCGCGAACCGCCTCACGGTGGCGGGTGACGTGGCGGTGTTGCCACTCCCCTTCGAGGCCCTGCCCATCGTCGGCGCATTGTGGTGGCATCCCATGCACACCGAGGATCCCGGGCATGAGTGGATGCGTTCGCACTTCGCGCAGCAGTCGCACCTG
>NZ_DATMIO010000044.1:0-2546 GCF_035554235.1 Microbacterium sp.
GGGGGCTGCGGATGACGATGTCGCAGAACCCGACGAACAAGCCCCGCGCGACGGCGGCGCCTGAGCCCTCGCCCAAGCGCGGCCTCGCGGCCCGCGTGTCGCTGGGCCGGGTGTTCGCTCCGGTTCCCAGCGAGTTTCTGCTGATCGCCTCGACGGCGCTCATGCTGACGGGCTTCGGCCTCGTGATGGTGCTGTCCGCGACATCCGCCACATCGACGGCGTCCGGGGCCGGCCCCTATGACGCGGTGATCAGGCAGGGTGTCTTCGCCATGATCGGCATCCCCCTGATGTTCATCGTCAGCCGGTTCCCGATCACCTTCTGGAAGCGGATCGCCTGGCTGGCGCTGTTCGCGACCGTGGTCTTCCAGCTGCTCGTGTTCACCCCCCTGGGCATCGAATCCGGCGGTAACCGCAACTGGATCCTCATCGGCGGCATGCAGGCGCAGCCGTCCGAGTTCCTCAAGCTCGGGCTCGCGCTGTGGCTCGGGTACGTGCTCTACCGCAAGCAGACGCTGCTCGGGCTGTGGCGGCACGTGTTCATCCCGCTCGTTCCCGTGTCGATCCTCGTGATCGGAACGGTGATGGCGGGCCGCGACCTCGGCACCGCGATGATCCTGGCGCTCATCGTGCTCGGCGCCCTGTTCTTCTCCGGCGTCAAGCTGCGGATCTTCATCCTCCCGCTGCTGGCCGCCGGGGGAGCCGTCGCCTACTTCGCCGTGTCGAGCCCCGATCGGATGCGGCGGTTCCTGAGCTTTCTCAATCCCGATTGTCTCGCCGCGTACTTCAATGACTGCTACCAGCCGCTCCACGGCATCTGGGGGCTCGCCGGCGGGGGAGTGTTCGGCCTCGGCCTCGGCAATTCGAGGGAGAAGTTCGACTGGCTCCCAGAGGCCCAGAGCGACTACATCTTCGCGATCGTCGGTGAGGAACTCGGTCTCATCGGCTGCATCGTCGTGCTCGCGCTTTTCGCACTCTTCGCCGTGGGTGCCTTTCACATCATCCGCAAGACCGACGATCCTTTCGTGCGCATCGTCTCTGGAGCGATCACCGTGTGGATCCTGAGCCAGGCCCTGATCAACATCGGCGTCGTGCTGCGGGTTTTCCCGGTGCTGGGCGTTCCGCTGCCCTTCATGTCGCAGGGGGGTACATCGCTGGTCTCGGTGCTGATCGCGTGCGGGGTCCTGCTGTCGTTCGCCCGGGCGCTGCCGCGACCCACGGCCGCCCGCGCCGCGCGGGTCGCCGCGCGTCAGCCGCGCTCATCCGGGCATGCGAAGATTCCGGCGTGACGACTTACCTCCTGGCCGGCGGCGGGACGGCCGGCCACGTCAATCCCCTGCTCGCCGTGGCCGACGGACTGCGCGCCCGAGACGCTGACGCCGAGGTGCTCGTGCTGGGCACCCGGGAGGGGCTCGAGGTGCGGCTCGTCCCCGAGCGCGGGTACGAGCTCGTGTTCGTCGACAAGGTGCCCTTCCCGAGGCGCCCGAACCGTGCGGCGGTCGCCTTCCCGAAGAGCTTCAGCCGCGCCGTCGCGCAGGTGCGTACGATCATCCGCGAGCGCGGGGTCGACGTCGTCGTCGGATTCGGCGGCTACGCCTCCGCCCCGGCGTACATCGCCGCCCGCCGCGAGCGCGTTCCGGTCGTGGTGCACGAGGCGAACGCGAAGCCCGGGCTCGCGAACGTGCTCGGGGCGCGGGGGGCGGCGGGGGTGGGAGTGGCCTTCGCCGGCACGCCGCTGCGCGGTTCGACGGTGGTCGGGATGCCGCTGCGCCGCGAGGTCGTCGACCTCGACCGCGCGAGCACGCGTTCCGAGGCGGCGGAGTTCTTCGGGCTGGATGCCGGGCGCCCGGTGCTCCTCGTCTTCGGCGGGTCGCTCGGCGCGCAGCGCCTCAACGAGGCTCTCGCCGGTTCGTGGCGCGACATCCTCGACGCCGGCTGGCAGCTGATCCACGTCACGGGGGAGCGGTCGACTCTCGAAGACCCGCGCGTTCCCGGCTACGCGTTCCTCCGCTATGCCGACCGCATGGACCTCGCGTTCGCCTTGGCGGATCTCATCGTGTCGCGGGCGGGATCGGCCACCGTCAGCGAGATCAGCGCCCTCGGCATCCCGGCGGTCTATGTGCCCTATGCCGTCGGCAACGGGGAGCAGCGGCTCAACGCCCGCTCGGCGATCGACGCCGGCGCGGCCGTCCTGATCGATGACGCGGACTTCACCCCCGACCGCGTGCGTTCCGACGTGATCCCGCTGCTGGGCGATCGGCCGAGGATCGCCGCGATGGCGCAGGCCGCGGCATCCATCGGCACCCGCACGGGCACCGCGAACGTCATCTCCATGATCGACGTGGCGCTCGCGCGCTGACCAGGCCGGGCCGGGTGCTCGCTCGTCGCAAAGCGCGGGTGCCTGGGCACCCGCACCCGCACCTTGCGCCGAGTGAACACCGGGGAGGGCGCGCGCAGGGGGCGCGGGCGCGGGCGCGCCGGGACCCGCCGGGCGGGAGCCCAACTTAGGATTGACGGGTCATGATCACACCCGACCTGAGCCTTCCCAT
>NZ_DATMIO010000045.1:0-2355 GCF_035554235.1 Microbacterium sp.
GACGGGCGCTCTGGATGTCTTCTCGACGTGGGTGAGAGAGACCCTGGGGATCACGGCGTTCGGCTCCGGCTGGTTCGAGTTCATCGCGAACATCATGTTCTTCGTGCCGTTGGGGCTGCTGCTCACCCTGCTGGTGCGGCGACCGTGGGTCGGAGTCCTCCTCGCACTCGCCCTCTCGGCGTGCGCAGAGCTCGCGCAGGGCCTCCTTCCGGCCAGAACCGCGAGCGTGCGAGACGTGCTGGCGAACGTGCTCGGTGCCGCGATCGGCGCGGCGATCGCCTGGGCGATCATTGCGGCCCGGCGGCGGCGATCGCCGGCCGGACAGGTTTCGTCGCACGACTAACGGACTCACTCATCCAGAGACGAGGCAGGGCCGCTCGCGGCCGCGACGGTCAGCCCCGCACGACCGACGGCGACCAGGCGTGCTCGATGAAGATCTCGGGCTCGCCTGACCCGTCGGCCGCCAGCGCCCACACGTCGGTGTCGCCGGCCACGCCCTCGCGGGGGAGTCCGTAGAGGATGGTCTCATCGTCGAGCCACTCGATCTGATCGTCGATGCCGCGCTCCTCCGGCAGCAACGTCACCCCTCCGGTGGCGAGATCGAGAACCGCCGGCGTCCAGTGCACCGTCGGCCCATCGCCCGAGGTGACGCGCTTGAAAGCGATGCGCGTGCCGTCGGGCGAGACCGATGGGCACTCCACGCCCTCAGCGACCGAGGTCAGCGTGCGCGCGCCGAGGTCGCCGAGAACGAGCCACGTCTTGCCGCCCGACGACGCGGTCGCATAGAACGTCTGGTCGTCGACGAACGTGACGCCCCAGAAGTTGCGGTCGATCGCCGCGATCGGCTGCCCGTCGATGGTCAGGGTGAAATCCTCGAGGTTGCCCAGGCTCTCACCCGCGGCCGTCCGGATGATGGTCTCCGTCGAGAATCCGACCGTGGCATACGAATGTCCCGTCACGAAGGCGGTGGTCGCGATGCGGCTGCCGTCCGCCGACAACCGGGTACGACTCGGGATGCCGGGCAGCGGCCACTGCGCCTGTTCGACGCCGTCGTGGTCGAACAGGGCCGCGGTGAAGGTGGGCGCGATGCCCCGCTCGGTGCGCAGGCAGACGAACTCGTCGTCGGTGGCGTCCACACGGTCGCACGCGGTATCGGTCACCGCACGCGCCGCAGTCGGGTCGTCGAGGGGCACGCTCGCGACGTGCCCGTAGCCCTGCCCCGAGGCCGTGTTGCGGAAGACGATTCGGTCTCCGGCCACGTCGACCGCCGATGCGGTCTCCACCGCGCTCGGGCTCGAGCTGCTGTTCTGGAATTCCTGCCATGCCAGCACGCCCACCACAGCGGTTGCGCCCAGCGCGAGCAGGGATACCGCGACGACGATGGTCCATTTCAGTCGCGTCGTCACGAAGCGCGGCTCCTGACGCTCGCGAGGAACGGTCGGAACAGGACGGCGATCAACGGGATCGCGATCGTGAGGAGCCCGGCCACGACGTACATCGACGGCTCGCGCCCGATCGTGAACCAGAGGATTCCGAACGAGGTCGACGCGATGAGCCTGCTGAGCGCGACGACGGTCTGCACTGCAGCGAGGCCCGTGCCGTGGGTTTCCGGTGTCGTCAGCTGCGCGGCGAGCGCGGCGAGCACGCCATCCGTGGAGGCGTAGAAGACGCCCAAGAAGAGGAGGCACGTCAGCGTCGCGGCGATGTCGGGGAGCGGCATCGCCGCCACGAGGTAGGCGCCGAGCAGCGCCACGTGGCCGAACACGAACACGCGCGCGCGTCCCACACGATCCGAGAGTCGACCGAGGGGAATGGCGAAGACGAGGAACACCACGTTCGTTCCGACGTAGAGCAGCGGGAACCACTGCGCCGCGAAATCGCTCCGCGACTGCAGCACGAGATAGACGAACCCGTCCCCGATCGTCAGCAGTCCCAGGATGCCTGCGCCGGCGAGCACGCGCCGCATCGGTCCTTTGAGCACCACGCCCCAGGCGAAGCGCTTGCGTGGTGCCCTGGGTCCGGTCACGGGGGAGTCGTCGTCGGAGGAGGTCGGCGCCCCCTTGCGATTGCGCGTGTTGGGCACGAGCAGCCCGAGGATCGCGACCCCGATCAACGCGAACGCGAGGGAGGCGACGAAGATCGTGTGGAACCCGTTCGGGATCACCAGCAGGATGAAGAACGCCACGAGGGGCCCGATCGCCGCGCCGATGTTGTCGAGCATGCGATGCACGCCGAACGACCGGCCGAGATCGGCGGGGTGGGAGGAGGCGGTGATGAGCGAGTCGCGAGGCGCCGTTCGGATGCCTTTGCCGATGCGATCCGCGGTCAGCACCGCGGTGATCGCCGCGAACCCCG
>NZ_DATMIO010000046.1:0-13223 GCF_035554235.1 Microbacterium sp.
GCGGCCTTCGCCACCCCGTTCGTCACCAACCCGGAGCACCGCTCGCAGGTGGTCGTCACCATCGACTTCGACGAGGCGATCGACGCCGCGAGCATCGCCAAGACGCTGCGCGCTAACGGCATCGTCGACACCGAGCCGTACCGCAAGCTCGGCCGCAACCAGCTGCGCGTCGCGACCTTCGTCTCGATCGAACCCGACGACGTGCGTCAGCTGATCCACTCGATCGACTGGGTCATCGAGAACTCCTAACCGTCAGCGCCGGCGGTCACGTCGCTGTCTTCCGCGGTAGCGAACAGCGCCTCCTTGAACAGCGGGGCGAGGTTGCCGGACGCCTTGTCGGTGAGGTGGATGCCGTCCCACGACACGGGCGTCGTCCCGATGAACTGCGGGCAGCTGCCGGCGTTGCAGAGCCACGGTGAGACGTCGATGTAGCGCGCCTGCTCGGGCAGGGTGGCAACGGCCGCCCGCTCGGCGTCGAGCACGCTCCGGTACAGCGCGGACGCCTTGTAGACGCACGCGGCCGGGCCGTTTGTGGGGGTCTTGCACTCGGTGACCGGCTTCTCGTTCGCCGGGGGCGGGCTGATCACGACGATCTCGCCCACCGACGGCGAGAGCGTCGCGAGCGTCGCCGCCGCGGCATCCTGATATTCGGTCACCGCCGTCGCGTCGTTCGTGCCGCTGGCGAGCTTCACGACCGAGCCGGCGAGCGTCGACATCAGCACCATGTCGGGCCGCAGCTGCGCCACGTAGTCGTACACCCAGCCGTGCTGCAGGTCGCAGACCTTCGCCGCTTCGGAGCCGACCGGGCCGACGGCGATGTCGTACGCCGGGCACGAGAACATCGTGAGCACCTGGATGCGGTAGCCGGCCTCGGTCATCGGGCCGATCAGCGCCGGCAGGTAGGAGATGGCGGTCGAATCGCCGAGCAGCACGGCCAGCTTCTCGGAGGCGGGGTCGCCGTAGACGCAGGAGTCGCGGGCGTTGCTGTAGATGTTGAGACAGTCATCGTTCACCCACTGCGCCGCGCCCGCCTCTTTGCCGAGCGTGTCGAGCGACGGGTCGGTCGCGGGCCACGCGGTGGCCGAGAGCGCGGTCGCGATCTCGGCGGTGCGCTGCTCCTGCAGCGAGAGGGTCTCCGATCCCGCGGCCGGGGCGGCTTCGACGACGATGGCCGCCGGCGGGGTCTTGAGCACGGCGGCGAACGTCATCGCGAAGGCCATCATCACCACGGTCACGACGGCGAGCGCGCCCAGCCAGCCGAGCCCGATCGCCCGCGCCGAGAGTCCGCCCGGGCGCTGTGCCCTGCGCTTGGCCACGCGGCGCCACCGCGGTTCGAGGAACGACGATCGGCGCACGGGATCTTCGAGGAAGTGGTACGAGAACACCGACAGCAGCGTCGTGAGGGCGAGCATTCCGGCGAACGCGATCGGCGTATCGGTGGGGATGAGCACGCCGGCGAACACGAAGATCGGCCAGTGCCAGAGATAGAGCGAGTAGGAGATGTCGCCGACGTACGTGCTCACCCGGTTGGTCAGGATGCCGATCCCCCGCGCCTGCGTGCCGACACCGCTCATGAGCACGAGGACGGTCGCGAGCACCGGAAGCGCCGCCCACGGTGCCGGGAACACGCTCGCCGGCGAGATCACGAAGAGGCTTGCGGCGATGCCCGCGAGGCCCACCCACGCGAGAGCGGTGCGCACGAGGGGCGAGAGGTTGACGAGATACGGCGCCGTGACCGCGAGCAGGGCGCCGAGGCCGAGCTCCCACGCGCGGCTGAAGGTCGAGAAGTACGCGAACGAGGGCATCGCGACCGACTCGTACAGCGACCAGGCGAAGCTCGCGACGACGACCACGACCGCGGCGATGAGCAGGCCCCGCCGACCCGCGGCACGGTCGTCCCTGCCGGCCACCGCCGGGCGGCGGCGCATGAGCGCGGCGGCGATCGCGAAGACGGCGATGATGATCATCGGCCACACGACGTAGAACTGCTCCTCGACCGCGAGCGACCAGTAGTGCCGGAGCGGCGAGACGGGACCGGCGGCCTGCATGTAGTCGGTGCCGACGATGGCGAGGTGCCAGTTGATGCCGAAGATCAGCGTCCAGAAGGCGTCGACGAGAGTGGATGCCGCGCGCACCGGTGAGAACAGCAGGAGGCCCGCGACGACCGTGAGGCCGAGCACGAGAAGCGAGACGGGGAGGATGCGGCGCACCCGGCGGCGGTAGAAGTCCGCGATGGAGATGCGCCCGTTGCGCTCGTACTCCCGCAGCAGCAGCCCCGTGATGAGGAACCCCGACAGCACGAAGAAGACGTCCACGCCGATGAAGCCGCCGGCCGGCCAGCCGAGGAAGTGGTCGAGGATGACCACCACGACGGCGACCGCACGCAGGCCCTGGATGTCGCGTCGCTCGGCGGTTCTGCCGGGCACGTTCGGCGAGAGGGGCGTGCCGGGCATCGAGCGGGGGCGTGCGACGGCGGTGCCGGATGGTGCCATGTCAACTCCTTGCAGAGCAAAAGGGGCGACATCGTTGGCACCGCGCCTGAGTCCGTTGGGCGCCAGAATATCCGGGGGATGCAACCCCCGGATGACGGCCGGATTACAGGTTCGGTTCGATTCCGGTCGGTTCAGTCCTCGTCGGAGTCGTCGTCTTCGGCGTCGGAGTCGTCGTCTTCGTCATCCGGCGCCTCGTCGTCGTCATCCGACTCTTCGTCATCCGACTCTTCGTCATCGTCGTCCGACTCGTCGTCGTCTTCATCGAGGGCGGTCTCATCCAGCACGTCGATGTCGACGCCGTCGACGTCGCCCGCGTGCAGGATGGGCGAGCCGTCGGTGTCGAAGTCCGTCGCGTCGATGTCATCGACATCCTCGAACTGCTCTTCGTCGATGTCCTCGCTCGCGACGGCGCCGGCGGCCTGCAGCGCCTGGTAGTCGGCCAGGCGCTCGGCCCACGGAACCCAGTCGGGAGCCAGGAGGGCGCCCTCACGCGGCAGCAATTCGGCCTCGAGCACAGTCGGCTCGTCCTCGCCGACGCGGGCGAGGGTGACCGTCCAGAACCACCCGGGGTAGCCGGGCATCCTGTTCTCGAAGAGCAGCGAGAGCACGCCGTCGTCCTCGACGAGGTGCCCGGCCGGGTCGCCGATCGTCGCCTCGGGCGTGATCTCCGCGAGCGCCTTGCGGGCGAGATCGTGGGCCTCGAGCAGGCGGGAATCAGGCGTCGAAGTCATCCGCCACCTTGCGGAGCACGGCCGCGATCTTCTTCGCGTGGGTCCCGCTGGGGTAGCGGCCGCGGCGGAGGTCTCCGCCGATGCCGTCGAGCAGCTTCACGAGGTCCTCGACGATGATCGCCATGTCGTCGGCCGACGTGCGCTTCGCCTTCGCGAGGCTGGGAGGCGCCTCGAGCACGCGCACCGAGAGCGCCTGCAGACCGCGCTTGCCGTCGGCGACACCGAACTCGAGTCGCGTGCCCGCCTTGGGCGGAGTGGTCCCGGCGGGCAGCGCGGAAGCGTGCAGGAAGACGTCCTGGCCGTCATCTGAGGCGATGAAGCCGAACCCCTTCTCCTCGTCGTAGAACCTGACCTTGCCGGTGGGCATGACAAACCTCGCTGTGATCTCGCCGCCCGGAGATTCCGACGGACGTCCTCCACGGGAGCCGGTGGACCCCCGTCCTTCAAGCCTACGGCACGCCGTTGTCGCCGGGCGGGCGTGACCCGACCGGCCTCGGCGCGCGCCCGGGAACGGACTACGATTGGCAGGATGAGCACATCGGCGTCCGGCGACGTTCCCATCCGTCGCATCGATCGCATTCTCGCGTTCATGTCGCTCGGCATCGCCATCCTCTCGATCGTCTGCTTCTTCGCGATCATCATCGGCAGCGGCATGGGGATGAAGCAGGCGGACTTCGCCACCGGTATCTGGCCGATGATCGCCGCCATCCCCCTCTTCGGGCTGCCCATCGCCTTCCTGCTGATCATCGCCCTGCTGATCATGAGCTTCGTACGGAGGTCGCGAGCCGCGAAGAGCTCGTGATGCCCGCCATGACAACCGACGCCCGCACGCTCGCAACGCGGTTGGCGGCGCGCGACGACCACGACCTCGCCCGGCTCTTCGACGAGCGCAAGGTGGCCGACGGCTCGCCGTGGCGGGACTTCTTCGATGCCGCCGAAGCACTGCTGGATGCCGCATCCATCGCCCACGCGCTGGCCGACCTGCCCCGCCCGCTCGCCGCGGAGCTCGTCCGCGCCGTCCAGGGCGCGACCCCCGTTCGGGGCGAGGCGGCCGCCCCGCTGGAGGCCCTGGCGCTCATCGACGAGTCCGGACGCCCCTACGCCGCCGTCGCCACCGCGCTCGCGGGCGCCGAGATCGCGGAGTCGCCCTCCTCGAGCCCCGCGCCCGCGTCACCGGAACACGCCGCGCGCGCCGCCGAGCGCGCCTTCACCACGATCGGCGCGCTCGCCGAGACGCTCATCGCATGCCTGCACACCCCCCTCGGGCGCATCGGCACCGGCCTCGTCGGTGCGGTGGATCGCCGGCGCCTCGTCGACCAGGGGGTCGTCGCCGACCCGGCCGAGGTCGACGGGCTCATCGCGCTCGCCGAGACGGCGGGGCTGCTGCGTCCCTCCGCGCGCGCGTGGATGGCGACTGCGGCCGGTGCGGCCTGGCTGCGCGAGCCGACGGCGGCGCGCTGGGCGAGCATCGCCCGCGGCCTGCGCGCGGCCCTTCCCGCCGGTCTCCGCACGGCCGAGGGCGGCTGGCTCGATCCCGCGCAATGGCCGGCGGCGTACCCCCTCGATCCCGCGTGGCCGGCGCGCGCCGCAGCCCTCCTCGACCAGGCGCGGCTCGCGGGCCTCGTCGCCGACGACGGCGGAGAGCCGCCCTGGGCCGCACCGCTGCGCCGCGGCGAGGACGCCGACGCCTCTTCGCTGCAGGCCCTGCTGCCCAGCGAGGTCGAGCGCGTCTACCTCCAGAACGATCTGACGGCGATCGCTCCCGGGCCTCTCGCACCGAGCCTCGACGTGCGGCTGAGAACGATGGCGGTGCGCGAATCCCACGCCCAGGCATCCACCTACCGGTTCACGGCCGACTCGATCGCCTCTGCGCTGACCGAAGGCGAGACCGCGGAGACGCTGCGCGAGTTTCTGGCGCAGCTGTCGCTGACGGGAGTCCCGCAGCCGCTCGAATACCTCATCGAGCGGACCGGCACGAGGTACGGACTCGTCCGCGTCGGCGTGGATCCGGCATCCGGCCGCACAGAGATCACGAGCGCCGACGGCGGCGTCACCGAGATGCTCGCCGTCGACCAGGCGCTGCGGCCGCTCGGGCTCTCGCGCGAGGGCGACGGCCTGCGCTCCCGGGTCGCCCGCGATGCCGTCTACTGGGCGCTCGCCGACGCGCGGTACCCCGTGATCGCGGTCGATGAGACGGGCCGGCCCGAGACGCTGCACCGCTTCCGGCTCGCGCCCGCCGAGGCCGGCACCGATGGCCGTCCCGAGCGCTACGCGACGCTCGTCGCGACGCTCCGCGCGGGGCAGGGGGCGGATGCCGACACGGCCTGGCTGGGGCGGGAGCTCGATGCCGCCGTGCGCACCAGGTCGATCGTCGCGGTCGTGGTGGCGCTTCCCGACGGCTCGAGCCGGGAGTTCTTGCTCGAGGCGACGGGCCTCGGCGGTGGCCGCCTGCGGGGCCGCGACAAGGGCGCCGACGTCGAGCGCACGCTGCCGGTGTCGAGCATCGTCAGCGTGCGAACCGTGGCCTGACGCCGCCTCGCCCGGTCGCTCCCGTAGAATGGACCGTTATGTCTGACGGCCCACTCATCGTGCAGAGCGATCGCACCGTGCTGCTCGAGGTGGCGCACCGCGACGCCGAGACCGCGCGCCACGAGCTCGCGATCTTCGCCGAGCTCGAGCGCGCACCCGAGCACATCCACACCTACCGCGTGACGCGCCTCGGCCTGTGGAACGCCCGCGCCGCCGGCCACCAGGCCGACGACATGCTCGAGACGCTCGAGAAGTGGTCGAAGTTCCCCGTGCCGCCCTCGGTCACGATCGACATCCGCGAGACCGTCGGCCGATATGGGCGGCTCGTCATCGAGCGCGACGACGAGGGGCTGCTGGTGCTGCGCAGCACCGATCCCGCCGTGCTCGCCGAGGTCTCGCGGAACAAGCGCATCCAGCCGCTGCTGATCGGGCACCCCTCCCCCGACACCTACCTGGTGGACGCGTGGGCACGCGGCCACATCAAGCAGGAACTGCTGAAGATCGGGTGGCCGGCGGAAGACCACGCCGGCTACACGCCGGGCACCCCGCATCCGATCGATCTCGACGAGCGCGAATGGGGCCTGCGGCCCTACCAGAACAAGGCCGTGCAGAGCTTCACCGAGGGCGGCTCGGGCGTCGTGGTGCTGCCCTGCGGCGCCGGCAAGACGCTCGTCGGAGCGGGCGCGATGGCCGCGACCGGCACGACGACCCTCATCCTCGTCACGAACACGGTGAGCGCCCGCCAGTGGCGCGACGAGCTGCTCAAGCGCACGACGCTCACCGCCGAGGAGATCGGCGAGTATTCGGGACAGGCGAAGGAGGTGCGGCCCGTCACGATCGCGACGTACCAGATCCTCACCGCGAAGCGGAAGGGCGAGTACGCGCACCTCGCACTGCTCGATGCCCTCGACTGGGGGCTCATCGTGTACGACGAGGTGCATCTGCTGCCCGCGCCCGTGTTCAAGCTCACCGCCGACCTGCAGGCGCGCCGCCGGCTGGGACTGACGGCGACGCTCGTGCGGGAGGACGGCCGCGAGGGCGACGTCTTCAGCCTCATCGGCCCCAAGCGCTTCGACGCACCGTGGAAGGAGATCGAGGCCCAGGGCTACATCTCCCCCGCGGTCTGCTACGAAGTGCGCGTCGACCTTCCGGCGGGCGACCGTCTCGAGTACGCGGCGGCGGCGGATGACGAGCGCTACCGTCTCGCCGCGACCGCGCACGCGAAGATCGGGGTGGTGCGCCGGCTCGTCGAGCGCCACGACGGTGAGCGGATCCTCGTCATCGGCCAGTACCTCGATCAGATCGACATCCTCGCCGAGGCGCTCGACGCGCCGAAGATCACGGGCGCCACGCCCGTCGACGAGCGCGAGGTGCTCTATCAGCAGTTCCGCGTCGGCGAGATCTCGCTGCTCGTGGTGTCGAAGGTCGCGAATTTCTCGATCGACCTGCCCGAGGCATCCGTCGCCATTCAGGTGTCGGGATCGTTCGGCTCGCGCCAGGAGGAGGCCCAGCGCCTCGGCCGCCTGCTGCGCCCCAAGGAGTCCGGCCGCACGGCCAGCTTCTACACGCTCATCGCCCGCGACACCGTCGACCAGGACTTCGCGCAGAACCGCCAGCGGTTCCTCGCCGAGCAGGGCTACAGCTATACGATCCTTGACGCCGATCGGATCAATGCGGGCGAAGCCCGCGTTGATGCGATCGGCGTCAAGATCGAGTAGGCGCGCAGCGCCGTATCGAGATCTCCAAGTGCCGGCGCAGCCGCACTCCCCCTCAACCCCCCGACCCCACCGTCGCCCCGATCGCCACCGCGAGCGAGCCGAAGAAGACGACCGGGGCGAACAGCGCGTGGAAGATGACCCTCGGCGGCAGCTTGCCCGTGAACACCATCCCGATCGCGAGGCCGTAGTCGCGCATCCCGGGATTGGTCTCGCCCCGCACCCTGCGAGCGCGGCGCGTCATCATCGCGTCCCCGAACGGGATGCCGACGAGGAGCACGCCGAACGCCACCCACGCCCATCCCGCGGCACCGGTTGCGAGAAAGGCGATCCACGGCGCGAGATAGACCACCATGAGCGCCACGTGGGCGGACACCACACGAGAATCGGCGCCGCGCGCATGCCTGACCCACCCGACCAACAGCGTCACGCCGACGATCGCCTGGATCACCCATGCCGCCAGAATCACGTATCCCATGGCGACACGATACTACGTTCATAGTGGAATCGCACTATATAGGTAGTGTCCGATGCTAGGGTCGTGGCGTGAGCACCCGTGAACGCGCCCTGATCGCCGCCGTGTCCCTCGTCGGAGAGCAGGGCGTCCGCGCCCTCACGCACACGCGAGTGGATGCCGCGGCCGGCCTGCCGAAGGGCTCCACCTCGAACTGGTTCCGCACGCGAGACGCCCTGGTGACGGGGGTCATCGACTGGATCGCAGAGCTCGAGCGGGTGGATCTCGAAGCCGCGATGGCCCCGGCCGAGACGATGGACGACGTCGTCGACGCCCTCTGCCGGCTGCTCGAGTCCGCGACCGGAGAGCACGCCGTGCGCACCCGCGCCCGGTACGCGCTCTTCCTCGAAGCATCGGCCGCACCGTCGCCCCTCCCGGCGCTGCGGGAGGGCCGATCGCGTTTCGAGCTCTGGATCCGCGACTTGCTCGCGCGGCTCGGCGCCCCCGAACCCGACACCGCCGCCCGGGCCCTTCTCGCGGTCAGCGCCGGACTGATCGTGAACCGCCTCACGGTCGCACCCGGCGCTCCGATTCGCCCGACCGTCGAGCTGGTCGCGCGCGGCAGCCTCTCGGCCTGACCGGCCCCATCTGGGGCGTTCCGGCGGATATCCAGGCAGCCGAGGGCAACCCTCGACATAATGAGGGCATGACCGCACCTCGCATCCTGGTCGTCGACGACGAGCCGAACATCCGAGACCTGCTCATCACCAGCCTGCGCTTCGCAGGATTCCAGGTGAGGGCCGTCTCCAACGGCGCCCAGACGATCTCGGCCGTCCTCGAGGAGGAGCCCGATCTGATCGTCCTGGACGTCATGCTCCCCGACATGAACGGGTTCAGCGTGACCAAGCGCCTGCGCGGCGCCGGGTACACCGCCCCGATCCTCTTCCTCACCGCGAAGGACGAGACCGAAGACAAGATCACCGGCCTCAACGCCGGAGGCGACGACTACGTCACGAAGCCGTTCTCGCTCGATGAGATCGTGGCGCGCATCCAGGCCATCCTCCGCCGCACGATGCAGGCCGACGAGGAGTCGGTGATCCGCGCCGGCGAGCTCACGATGGACCAGGACACGCACGACGTGCTCGTCGGTGATGCCTCCATCGATCTGAGCCCGACAGAGTTCAAGCTCCTGCGCTACCTCATGCTCAATCCGAACCGCGTGCTGTCGAAGGCCCAGATCCTCGACCACGTCTGGGAGTACGACTTCAACGGCGATGCCGGGATCGTCGAGAGCTACATCTCGTACCTGCGACGTAAGATCGATCCGCACTCGTCCGAGTCGCTCATCCAGACCAAGCGCGGGTTCGGCTACATGCTGAAGGCGGGCAAGACCGCCTGACGCGGTTTTGACAGAGGGGGCCGTCCTGGCAAAGAAGACGGATGCGGTCACCCGGTGGTGGCGTGGCACGAGCCTGCGCGCCAAGGTGACCGGAGTGACCGTCGCCGTGCTGGCCGGTGGTCTCCTGGCCGCCGGCATCGGGACGGTGCCGTTTCTGCGGGGATCGCTCATCGCGAGCCTCGACGAGTCGCTCGTGTCCCTCGCTCCGAGCGACGTCGGTGAGAATCTGTTCGACGTGTCCATCGATGAGGCAGGCGTCGTCGATTTCAACGTCAAGGACAACGCGCCGGACACCCAGTACTACGTGGCGCTGTACGGGCCCGATGGCGACTTCGTGATCAGCGGCGGCGGAAGCGGCGGCCCCGCGCCTGTATACCCGGCGACCCAGAAGCTCGAGCAGACCCAGATCCAGGGGCAGACGCCTTTCCCCCTGGAATCGACGGGCAAGGGAGCCGGCTTCCACGCCAGCGTGGCGATCATCCCCGTGACCGGCACCGGCAATGTCTATACGCAGCTGGTGGCGCTCCCGCTCACCTCGATCGACCAGAGCATCGCCACCTATCTCGGCATCTTCAGCATCCTGGCGCTCTTCACCGTCATCGCGGGCGCTCTGCTCACCCGCTGGCTCGTCACGCTCACCTTCCGCGGGCTCGGACAGGTGGAATCGACCGCCATGTCGATCTCGGCGGGCGATTTCAGCCAGCGCATGACCGACATCGAGCCGGGAACGGAGGTCGGCCGGCTGAAGCTGGCGATCAACACGATGCTCGGACGCGTGGATGCCTCGATCTCCGAGCGGGATGCCACCGTGCGCCAGATGCGGCGCTTCATCGGCGACGCGAGTCACGAGCTGCGCACGCCCCTGGTCACGGTGCGCGGCTACGCCGAGCTCTACCGAATGGGCGCGATCGAAGGCGACGACGACACCGCCCAGGCGATGGACCGCATCGAGAAGGAGGCGATTCGAATGGGCGTGCTCGTCGAGGACCTTCTGAATCTCGCCCGCCTCGACGAGCATCAGGAGGTCGCCCTCGCGCCGGTGGATCTGCGCCCGATCGCCCGGGATGCCGCGCTCGACGTGCGCGCCGCATCCCCTCTGCGCACCGTGACCGTTCTCGACAAGACGGCGCCCATCGCCCCCGCGCCGGTCGTGGCCGTCACCGGCGAACAGGAGGCGCTCGGCGAGCCGGCTCCTCGTCGACGCGGGGCTCCGTCGACGTCGGGCATCACGCTCGCCGGAAGAACCGTCGGTCTGCTGCGGCGCAAGCCGCGGCCGGTTCCCGCGTCGGGTGCGACGACGGCGAAGGATGCCGGGGCCACCCAGCCGCCGCTGGTTCCGGTGGCGGACGCTCGCAAACCGGGCCGCCCCGTCGTCGAGGGTCCGCTCGCCACCGCACCCATCGTGCTGGGCGATGAGAATCGCATCCGGCAGGTCGTGGCGAACCTGCTGGGCAACGCCCGCCGGTTCACCGCCGACGATTCGCCCATCGAACTCGAGGTCGGCGTCGATCCCCGCGGGGGCACGGCGTCGATCGCCGTGATCGACCACGGCGAAGGCATCCCCGCGCAGATCCGCGAACAGATCTTCCAGCGCTTCTGGCGCGCAGACACCTCTCGCGCCCGCGAGACCGGGGGCAGCGGCCTGGGGCTTGCCATCGTCGCTTCGATCGTCGATGCCCTGCACGGCACCGTCGTCGTCGAGGACACCCCGGGCGGCGGGGCCACCTTCCGCGTGCACCTGCCCCTCGCGAACGGGCGGGAGGGGCAAGAACATCTCCTCATCCCGACCCAGCCCATGCCCCGCATCGACGTGGGCGACACGGACCTCTGAGCCTCTCCTCCCCAGGCCGCGTGTGCGGGAGGAACGTCCACGGTCGGTCGTCCGGCCGCCCGGTCGGGAGCGCGCGGCTTCTAGCCTGGGCTGGCACATCCCCACCAGAAGGAGGCCCCATGGCCGTTTTCTCCGTCGACAGCGACGCCGTCCTCACCAGCACCGCCGCGATGCGGGGCACGATCGATCGGCTGCAGGCCGAGACATCCACCATGCTGACCCAGCTCACGCAGCTTCAGGCGTCGTGGACCGGCGGGGCATCGCTCGCCTTCCAGGGCGTGGTCGAGGAGTGGCGCGCAACGCAGCGCCACGTCGACGAGACGCTCGCCTCGATAAGCCACGCGCTCGGCACCGCGGGCCGACAGTATGCGGACGCCGAGCTGATGA
The DNA here is from genome assembly GCF_035554235.1 of Microbacterium sp. Lineage (GTDB taxonomy): Bacteria > Actinomycetota > Actinomycetes > Actinomycetales > Microbacteriaceae > Microbacterium. The sequence goes on from NZ_DATMIO010000046.1 coordinate 11,539, forward strand.
CCGCGAGCCTGTTCCGCTGACCGCGGTTCCGGCAACGGAAAGGGCCCCTCCGAAGAGGGGCCCTTTCGCGTTGACCTCGGTGGTCGAGTGCCGGCGCAGCCGGTGTATCGAGACCTAGAAGTCCATGCCACCGGTCGGGTCGCCGGCCGGAGCGGCGGCGCGCTCGGGCTTGTCGGCGACGACGGCCTCGGTCGTGAGGAACAGCGCGGCGATCGACGCGGCGTTCTGCAGCGCCGAGCGCGTGACCTTGGCGGGGTCGATGATGCCCTGTGCGAACAGGTCACCGTACTCGCCGGTCGCGGCGTTGAGTCCGTGGCCCGCGGGCAGGTCGGCGACCTTGTTCGCGACGACGCCGGGCTCGAGTCCCGCGTTGAGGGCGATCTGCTTGAGCGGCGCCTCGATGGCGACGCGCACGATGTTCGCGCCCGTGGCCTCGTCACCGGTCAGCTCGAGACCGGCGAAGGCGACCTTGCCGGCCTGGATGAGCGCGACGCCACCACCGGGGACGATGCCCTCCTCGACGGCCGCCTTCGCGTTGCGAACGGCGTCCTCGATGCGGTGCTTGCGCTCCTTGAGCTCGACCTCGGTCGCGGCACCCGCCTTGATGACGGCGACGCCGCCGGCGAGCTTGGCGAGGCGCTCCTGGAGCTTCTCGCGGTCGTAGTCGCTGTCGGTGTTGTCGATCTCGCGGCGGATCTGGGTCACGCGACCCTCGATCTGCGCGGTGTCGCCGGCCCCCTCGATGATCGTGGTCTCATCCTTCGTGATGATGACCTTGCGCGCCTTGCCGAGCAGGTCGGTGGTCGTGTTCTCGAGCTTGAGACCGACCTCCTCGCTGATGACCTGGCCACCCGTGAGGATCGCGATGTCCTGCAGCTGGGCCTTGCGGCGGTCGCCGAAACCGGGGGCCTTGACGGCGGCCGACTTGAAGATGCCGCGGATCTTGTTGAGCACGAGAGTCGCGAGCGCCTCGCCCTCGACGTCCTCGGCGATGATGACGAGCTCCTTGCCCTCCTGGATCACCTTGTCGACGATCGGCAGCAGGTCCTTGATGTTCGAGATCTTGGAGTTCGCGATGAGGATGTAGGCGTCCTCGAAGACGGCTTCCTGGCGCTCGGGGTCGGTGACGAAGTAGGGGTTGATGAAGCCCTTGTCTAAGCGCATGCCCTCGGTGAGCTCGAGCTCGGTGCCGAACGTGTTCGACTCCTCGACCGTGACCACGCCTTCCTTGCCGACCTTGTCGATCGCCTCGGCGATCAGGTCGCCGATCGTGGTGTCGGCGGCGGAGATCGACGCGGTAGCGGCGATCTGCTCCTTCGACTCCACCTCCTTGGCGCTGGAGAGCAGCTCGGCCGTGATGGCCGCGACGGCCTTCTCGATGCCGCGCTTGAGCGAGATGGGGTCGGCGCCGGCCGCGACGTTGCGCAGGCCTTCGCGGACGAGCGCCTGAGCCAGGACCGTGGCGGTCGTGGTGCCGTCACCAGCGACGTCGTCGGTCTTCTTCGCGACCTCCTTGACGAGCTCCGCACCGATCTTCTCGAACGGGTCTTCGAGCTCGATCTCCTTGGCGATCGACACACCGTCGTTCGTGATCGTGGGGGCTCCCCACTTCTTCTCGAGGACGACGTTGCGGCCCTTCGGACCGAGGGTGACGCGCACGGCGTCGGCGAGGATGTTCATTCCCC
>NZ_DATMIO010000047.1:0-12211 GCF_035554235.1 Microbacterium sp.
GGCGATCTGCGAGATGCCCAGAATCATGTTGTTGCACACCTTGGCCGCCTGCCCGAGCCCCGGTCCGCCGCAATGCACGATGCGACGGCCCATCGATTCGAGAAGCGGCAGCGCGGCGGCGAACTCGGACTCGTCCCCGCCCACCATGAAGGCGAGCGTGGCGTTCTCGGCGCCCACGACGCCTCCCGAGACGGGCGCGTCGAGGCTGCGGTGGCCCGCCTCCTGCGCGAGCCGGTGAGCATCCTGCGCCTCGTCGACCGCGATCGTCGAGCAATCGATGAAAAGCGTGCCGGGCTTCGCGACGGCGAGCAGCCCGGGGGCCTCCGCCGACCCACGATACGCGTCGAGCACGTGCCGGCCGCCGGGAAACATCGTGATGACGACGTCGGCGGATGCCGCGGCATCCTGTCCCGAGGCGAGCATCTCGACACCGGTCGCGGTGGCGGCCTCGCGCGCCGCGGGCACGGGGTCGAAGCCGAGCACGCGGTGCCCGGCCTTGACGAGGTTGGCGGCCATCGGGCCGCCCATGTGGCCGAGCCCGAGGAAGGCGATGGTGGTCATGGCTGCTCCTTTGCGAACGGCATCGTCGGCGATGGGCCCTTCACCGACCGGCCGCGAGGAGGTCTCGGCCGACGACGAGCTTCATGATCTCGTTCGTGCCCTCGAGGATCTGGTGCACGCGCAGGTCGCGCACGACGCGCTCGATCCCATACTCCTGCAGGTACCCGTAGCCGCCGTGCAGCTGGAGAGCCGTGTTCGCCACGCCGAAGGCGGCATCCGTCGCGAACCGCTTCGCCATCGCGCACGCGACCGCGACATCGGCCGCATCCTCGTCCATCTTTCCCGCGGCGCGCTCCAGCAGCGCGCGAGCGGCCTGCAGCTCGGTCTCCATGTCGGCAAGGGTGAAGACGATCGACTGATTCGCCGAGAGCGGGGCGCCGAAAGCCTCGCGCTCCTGCACGTAGCGCAGCGCCTTGTCGAGGGCCCACTGGGCCCCGCCGAGCGAGCACGCGGCGATGTTCACGCGGCCGCCGTTGAGGCCCTTCATGGCGATGCCGAAGCCATCGCCCTCATCTCCGAGCAGGTGCGAGACCGGCACGCGCACGTCGTCGAAGATGACCTGGCGCGTGGGCTGCGCATTCCAGCCCATCTTCTTCTCGTTCGGGCCGAAGCCGAGGCCCGGGGTGTCGCCCGGAACGACGATCGCGCTGATGCCCTTCGGGCCAGGCTCCCCGGTGCGCGCCATCACCACGTAGACCGCGGAGGCGCCCGCGCCCGAGATGAACTGCTTCGTGCCGTTGAGCACGTAGTGGTCTCCGTCGAGCACGGCGGATGTCGTGATGGCACCGGCATCGGAGCCCGCGCCGGGCTCGGTGAGGCAGTAGCTGCCGAGATCCTCCATCGTGACCAGACGCGGCACCCAGCGCTCGCGCTGCTCGGTGGTGCCGTGGGCGTCGATCATCCACGCCACCATGTTGTGGATCGAGATGTAGGCGGCGATCGTCACATCGCCCTTCGCGAGCTCCTCGAAGATCGCGACGGCGTCGAGGCGCGAGAGGCCGGAGCCGCCGACATCCTCACCCACGTAGATGCCGCCGAGGCCCAGTTCTCCCGCTTCGCGGAGGGTGTCGACGGGAAAGTGCTTCTCGGCATCCCAGCGGGCGGCGTTCGGTGCAAGGGCGGCATCGGAGAAGTCGCGAACCGTCTCGACGAGGGCCGCGCGTTCGTCGGAGTATGTCGTGTACATGGTCAGTGCATCGTCGGGATAACGAAGCTCGCCCCTTCTTTTATGCCTGATGGCCATCGGCTCGTCACGGTCTTCGTCTTCGTGTAGAACCGGAACGCGTCCGGGCCGTGCTGGTTCAGGTCGCCGAAGCCGGACTTCTTCCAGCCGCCGAACGTGTGGTACGCGATGGGCACGGGGATCGGCACGTTGATGCCGACCATCCCGACCTCGACGCGGGCCGCGAAGTCGCGGGCGGCGTCGCCGTCGCGGGTGAAGATCGAGACGCCGTTGCCGTACTCGTGGTCGGTGGCCATCGCGAGCGCCCGCTCGTAGCTGGGCGCCCGGGCGATGATCAGCACGGGACCGAAGATCTCCTCGCGGTAGATGGTCATCTCGGCCGTGACGTCGTCGAACAGGGTGGGTCCGAGGTAGAAGCCGTTCTCGTAGCCGTCGACGGTGAGGCCGCGGCCGTCCGTCAGCAGGGTCGCCCCCTGGTTGACGCCCAGCTGGATGTAGTGCTCGACGCGCGCCTTCGCGTCGGCGCTGACGAGGGGACCGTAGTCGTTGCCCTGCTCGAGCGCGGGACCGACCTTGAGGTGCGAGACGCGCTCGGCGAGCTTCGCGGCGAGCGCGTCTCCGGTCTCCTTGCCGACGGGCACGGCGACCGAGATCGCCATGCAGCGCTCTCCGGCCGACCCGTACCCGGCGCCGATCAGCGCGTCGGCGACCTGGTCGAGGTCGGCGTCGGGCATCACGATCATGTGGTTCTTCGCACCGCCGAAGCACTGCGCCCGCTTGCCGTTCGCCGCTGCGGTCGAGTAGATGTACTGCGCGATCGGCGTGGAACCGACGAAGCCGACGGCCTTGACGCGGTCATCGTGCAGGATCGCGTCGACGGCCTCCTTGTCGCCGTTGACGACGTTGAACACCCCGGCGGGCAGACCCGCCTCGAGAAAGAGCTCCGCGATGCGCAACGGCACCGACGGGTCGCGCTCGCTCGGCTTGAGGAGAAAGGCGTTGCCGGCGGCGAGCGCGGGTCCCGCCTTCCACAGCGGGATCATGGCGGGGAAGTTGAACGGGGTGATGCCGGCCACGACGCCGAGGGGCTGGCGCATCGAATACACGTCGATGCCGCCACCGGCCCCGCTCGAGTACTCGCCCTTGAGCAGATGAGGGGCGCCGGCGGCGAACTCGATCACCTCGACGCCGCGCTGGATGTCGCCCTTGGCGTCGTCGATGGTCTTGCCGTGCTCGCTCGAGAGCAGCCGTGCCAGGCTGTCCATGTCCTTCGCGATCAGGTCGAGGAAGCGCAGCAGCACGCGCGAGCGCTTCTGCGCGTTCTGCGCACCCCACTCGCGCTGGGCCTCGGCCGCGACGCCGATCGCGGCCTCGACCTCGGCCGTGCCGGCGAGGGGAACGCGCGCCTGAACGGTGCCGACGCTGGGGTCGAAGACATCCCCGAAACGTCCCGACGTTCCCTTGACGTGCTTTCCGCCCACGAAATGGGTCAGCTCACGAGTCATTCTATCGACTCCTCCCATGCCCTCATTGGCACGATGGTCATTTTACCTGGACTTCCAACTATATCGCAGGACGACCACGAATTCGCCTGTTGGGCAGACGTTCACCCGGCGGTCATCGTCCCTCGCTACGAAAGGGTGCGGCACACTCCGTGCGACAGCCCGTGACCAGAGGACATCGATGCCTTCTCAATCCCCGCGCCGCGCCGTGCTCGCCGCCGCCGCATTGGCCGCGACGTGCGCGCTCGTCGCCGCACCCCTGACCGCGGCCTCCGCCGCGATCGTCGCTGACCCGATCACCTCCTCCGCCGACGACGCCGCGCTCGCGCTCGCGCCGATCGGCACCTTCGAGAGCGGGCTCTTCGACGAATCCGGCGCCGAAATCGTGGTCGCCCACGGCGCCCGCCTCTTCGTCGTCAACGCCCAGGCCGGCTCGGTCGGCGTGCTCGACTACTCCGACCCCGCCGCCATCACCGAGGAGTTCGCGCTCACCTCCGCCGGCGTCGCCAACTCCGTCGCGGTCCGCGCCGATGGTCTCGGCGTGATCGCCTTCGAGGCGCCGGTCAAGACCGACCCCGGCCACCTGGTGTTCTTCGACGCGAACGCCGCGGACGCGGCATCCGCCTATCTCGGCGAGGTCACCGTGGGAGCCCTGCCCGACATGGTCTCGATCTCGGCCGACGGCACCTACGCGGTCGTCGCGAACGAGGGCGAGCCCGCCGACGACTTCTCGATCGACCCGGAGGGCTCGGTCTCGATCGTCGGCCTTCCCAAGAAGGCCAAGCTCGGCAAGAAGCCGAAGGTCCCGACCCAGGCCGACGTCCGCACGGCGGACTTCCACGCGTTCGAAGGCGGGGCGCTCCCGGAGGACGTGCGCGTCTTCGGCCCGACCCCGCACGGCGACGACCTGCCCGTCAGCCGCAACCTCGAGCCCGAGTACATCGTCATCGACGGGGGCACGGCCTACGCGGCCCTGCAGGAGGCCAACGCGTTCGCCGTCATCGATCTCGACCAGGCCCTGGTCACCGACATCCTGCCCCTCGGCTTCAAGGATCTCGGCGTCCCCGGCAACGGCATCGACGGGAGCGACCGCGACCCCAACGGGTCACCGAGCGTCAACATCCAGACCTACCCGGGGCTCTTCGGCGTCTACATGCCCGACGGGCTGAACTCGTACCAGGCCGGCGGCGAGACCTACCTCGTCAGCGCGAACGAGGGCGATGCCCGCGAGTGGGGCGACTACGTCGAAGCCTCCCGCGTCAAGGATCTCGAGGACGACGGCTACGGCCCGGTCTGCGACAACCTGGCGGCGTACGAGGCGGATGCCGCGCTCGGCCGCCTGAACGTGACCCGCGAGCTCGGCTTCGACGAGGCCGCGGGCTGCTACGACGAGCTCTACGCCTTCGGCGGCCGGTCGTTCTCGATCTGGACGACCGCCGGCGAGCAGGTGTTCGACTCGGGCGACGCGTTCGAGCGCATCACCGCCGCGGCCAACCCCGCGTTCTTCAACTCGAACCACACGGAGTCGAACCTCGAGGGCCGCAGCGACGACAAGGGCCCCGAGCCCGAGAGCCTCGCGATCGGAACCCTCAGCGGCCGCACCTACGCCTTCATCGGCTTCGAGCGCGTCGGGGGCATCGCCGTCTTCGACATCACCGAGCCCGCGGCATCCACGTTCGTGACCTACATCAACAACCGCGACTTCTCGGTCTCGGTCGAAGACGCCGACGACCCGCTCGCCGTGCTCTCCGCGGCCGGCGACCTCGGCCCCGAAGGCCTCGTCTTCATCCCCGCGGAGGCCTCGGCCACCGGCGCGCCGCTCCTCGCGGTCGCGAACGAGGTGTCGGGCACGACGACCCTGTTCTCGATCACCGACGCCCTGGCTCTCGCGAACGTCGCGGCGCCCGTCGTGTCGGGCTCGCCCGACGTGGGCCGCACCCTCACGGCGACCCCGGGCGAATGGAGCGCCGATGGCCTGACCTTCGCCTTCCAGTGGCTGCGCGACGGCTCACCGATCGCCGGTGCGACGAAGGCCGACTACCGCGTGAAGACCGCCGACCAGGGGCACGCCCTCAGCGTGCGCGTCACGGCGACGGGACCGACCGGCGCCGCGTCCGCGGACAGCGACCCCGTCACCGCCCGCTACCTGTCGGCCGCGACGGCGACGACCGGCAAGGTGCTCGTATCGACGAAGGATGCCGTGTCGGTCAAGGTCAGCGTCTTCCCGGTCTCGGGGCCCAAGGCCACCGGCTCGGTCACCGTCGAGGTCGCGGGCAAGACGCTCACCGGCGAGCTCTCGGGCGGTGCGGTCACGGTGCCGGTCGGGACCCTGCCGCGCGGCATCCACCCGATCGTCGTCACCTACGCGGGTACCGAGACGATCTCTCCGGCCACGGGGTTCGGGCTCGTCGTCGTGCGCTGACCCGCGTTCCTGCGGGGCCGTGGGCGGGCGCTGCCCGCCCGTCGTCGGCGGGCGGGCCCGCGGTCAGAGGCGCTCGATGATCGTCGCGTTGGCGAGCCCGCCGCCCTCGCACATCGTCTGCAGCCCGTACCGCCCGCCGGTCGCCTCGAGGTGGGCGAGGAGCGTGCCGAGCAGCCTCGTGCCCGAGGAGCCGAGGGCGTGGCCGAGCGCGATCGCCCCGCCCCAGGGATTGAGCCTGGCGGGGTCGGCGCCGAGCTCGTGCGCCCACGCGAGGGGCACCGGGGCGAACGCCTCGTTGACCTCATAGGCGTCGATGTCGTCGATCGAGAGTCCGCTGCGCTCGAGGATGCGGCGCGTCGCCGGAATCGGACCCGTCAGCATGAAGAGCGGGTCATCGCCGACGACCGCGAAGGAGTGGAACCGCGCGCGTGGTGTGAGCCCCAACTCGGCGGCCTTCTCCTCGCTCATGATGAGGGCGGCGGATGCCCCGTCGGTGAGCGGCGAGGAGTTGCCCGGGGTGATGCGCCACTCGAGCTCGGGAAAGCGGGCGGCGAGCGCCTCGGTGTAGAACGAGGGCTTGAGCCCCGCGAGGCCCTCGGCCGTGGTCGCCGCGCGGATGGTCTCATCCATGGCCGGCCCCTGAGCCCGACCCGTCGCGAGGTGGCGCCGTCCTGAGCCTGCGCCGTCCTGAGCCTGTCGAAGGGTCGAAGGGTCGAAGGGTCGAACGGTCGTGCCCTCGACCTCGACCGGCACCACCTGTGAATCGAAGCGGCCCGCCGCCCAGGCATCCGCCGCCCGCCGATGCGACTCGGCGGAGAACGCGTCGAGCCGCTCGCGGGACAAGCCCCACTTGTGCGCGATCAGCTCGGCGGAGACGCCCTGATTCACGAGTCCCTCGGGGTAGCGCGCCCGCAGCCGCGGCGAGTTCGGCGTGCCGCCTGTGCCCGACGAGCCGAGCGGAACCCGGCTCATCGACTCGACGCCGCCGGCGATCACGATGTCATAGGCGCCCGCGATCACGCCCTGCGCGGCGAAATGCGCCGCCTGCTGGCTCGACCCGCACTGCCGGTCGATCGTCGTCGCCGGCACCGACTCGTCGAACCCCGCGGCGAGCACCGCGTTGCGGGCGATGTTCACGCTCTGATCCGACACCTGGCTGACGCATCCGAGGATCACGTCGTCGATCTGCCGGGATTCGAGCCCGTTGCGCTCGAGCACCGTGGCGAGAACGTGGGCCGCCAGGTCGACGGGATGCACGGCGCTCAGGGCACCCCCCGGCTTGCCGCGCCCCGAAGGTGTGCGGACGACGTCGACGACGACAGCGCTGGTGACCATGGCGGCTACTCCACGTGACGCTCGTCGACGCCGTTGTAGGCCGACAGCGGGCGGATGAGGGCGTTGGATGCCGCCTGCTCGATGATGTGCGCCGTCCACCCGGTGATGCGCGAGGCGACGAAGAGCGGCGTGAAGGTCAGGGTGTCGAAGCCCATCAGGTTGTACGCGGGGCCCGAGGGATAGTCGAGGTTCGGGTAGATCCCCTTGCGCGCAACGAATTGTTTCTCGAGCTCGGTGTACAGCGCCGCGAGGTCGCGCGCGTCGTAGTGCTCGACGAGCGTGTCGAGCGCGGCCTTCATCGTCGGCACTCGCGAGTCGCCGTGCTTGTAGACGCGGTGCCCGAAGCCCATGATCTTTCGCTTCTCCGCGAGAGCCGTATCGAGCCACGCCTCGACGGCTGCGGCCTCGCCGATCTCGTCGAAGATGTGCATGACCGCTTCGTTGGCGCCGCCGTGCAGCGGCCCCTTGAGCGCGCCGATCGCGCCGACGACCGCGGAGTGCAGGTCGGCGAGGGTGCTCGTGATCACGCGCGCGGTGAAGGTCGACGCGTTGAAGGAGTGCTCGGCGTACAGGATCATCGACACGTTGAACGCGTCGACCACGACGGGGTCGGGCTCTTCGCCGAAGCTCATGAACAAGAAGTTCGCCGAGTAGTCGAGGTCGTTGCGCGGAGCGATCACGTCCTGCCCGCGCCGCCGGCGCTGGTCGTAGGCGACGATCGCCGGCAGCTTCGCGAACAGCAGCATGCTCTTGCGCAGGTTCGCCTCGGGGGTCGCGCCTGCAGTGAGCCACGTCGACGTATCCGACTCTGGGTCGGACGCCCCGATCACCGAGACCGCGGTGCGCACGACATCCATCGGGTGAGACGTCAGCGGGATGAGATCGATCGCGGCCTTCACGTTGTCATCGAGACCGCGCTGTGAGCGCTCGACGCGGCGGAACTCCGCGAGCTCGTCGGCCGTCGGCAACTCGCCGTGCCACAGGAGGTATGCGACCGCCTCGAATGGCTGGGAGGCGGCGAGCTCCTGCACGGGATAGCCCCGGTAGAGCAGGCTGTTGGTGTCGGGGTTGACCTTGGAGACGGCCGTGTAGTCGACGACCACCCCGGCGAGGCCCTTCTTGATCTCGGTCTGCTCTGCCATGGCTCTATCCTTTCAGCGCGCGATCTCGAAGTTGAAGACGCTCGTGTCGAAGTGGTTGTAACCCTCGTAGTCGATGAGTTCGTAGAGGTCGGCGCGGTGCTGCATCTCGCCCAGCTTCGCGGTGAGGTGCCCCTCATCATTGAGCGTATCGAGCGCACGGCCCGCGGCGCCCATCGCCATCCGCAGCAGAGACACCGGCCAGATGACGATGTTGATGCCGACATCCGCCAGCTGCGCACTCGTGAAGAGCTCGCTCTTGCCGAACTCGGTCATGTTCGCGAGCAGGGGCACATCGAGCGCCTCCCGCATCGCGGCGAACTCGCGCAGGTCGCGCATCGCCTCGGGGAAGATCGCGTCGGCACCGGCATCCACCAGCGCCTTCGCGCGGTCGATCGCGGCATCCATCCCCTCGACGGCGCGGATGTCGGTGCGCGCCATGATCAGGAAGTTGGGATCGCGCCGCGCATCCGCGGCCGCCCGGATGCGCTTGATCGCGGTGCTCTCGTCGACGACCGCCTTGCCGTCGAGGTGGCCGCAGCGCTTCGGGTTGATCTGGTCCTCGATGTGCGTGCCGGCGAGGCCGGCGTCTTCGAGGGTCTGAATCGTGCGGGCGACGTTCATCGGCTCGCCGAAGCCGGTGTCGGCGTCGACGATGGCGGGCAGCTCGGTCATGCGGGCGATCTGCTGCGCGCGGCCGGCGACTTCGGTCAGCGTCGTCAGGCCGATGTCGGGCAGGCCGAGGTCGGCCGAGAGCACCGCGCCCGAGATGTAAACGCCGTCGAATCCCTTGCGCTCGATGAGGCGCGCGCTGAGCGGGTTGAAGGCACCGGGGAATCGCAGCAGCTCGCCGCTCGCGAGCCGCTCCCGGAAAAGGCGGCGCTTCTCGGCCGCAGGGGTCTGGGAGTACAGCATCAGAACAGCCTCCCGAGGCGTGCCGCGTTCAGGCTCCGCGGGGCTGGAGTCGCCGGCCGGGCTGCTGCCCACGCCCGGACGTGCCGTTCAGCCTGTATCCGGTACGGCGCGCGCATCAGAACAGCCCCTTCGGCGCCGGTGCGGCGGCGAGCACGCCGGTCTGCGCGACGATCGTGAGCTGCGCGACCTCTTCGGGCGAGAGCTCGGGAAGGCGCTGCACGAGCTCGAGGAACCGCTCGATCTCCTCGGGTGCGAGCACGGGCTCGGCCAGCATCCGGAACTTGCGGATGTAGTCCTCGCGCTCGAACGGCCGCGCCCCGAGGGGGTGCGCGTCGGCGACGGCGATCTCGTCGACGAGCTCGAGGCCGTCCGCGAAGCGGATGACGACGCGGCCGCCGAACGCCTTCTCGGCGGGATCGGTCGAGTGGTAGCGGCGGGTCCACTCCTCGTCTTCGGCGGTCGTGACGTTGTGCCAGAGGGCGACGGTATCGGGGCGGCCGGCGCGCTCCGGGGTATAGGAGTCGACGTGGTGCCACGTGCCGTCCTGCAGCGCGACGGTGAAGATGTACGGGATCGAGTGGTCGAGCGTCTCGCGGCTCGCTGTGGGGTCGTACTTCTGCGGGTCGTTCGCGCCCGAGCCGATCACGTAGTGCGTGTGGTGGCTGGTGTGCAGCGTGATCGATTCGATCTCCTGCCCCTCGGGTCCCTTTCCGTCGCGCAGATCGGGGTACTGGCCGTGCAGCTTTCGGGCGAGGTCGATCCAGGCCTGCGCCTGGTACTCGGCGGAGTGCTCCTTCGTGTACGAATCGAGGATCGCGCGCTTCGGCTCGCCCTCACCCGGAAGTGGCACCTCGTAAGCCGCCTCCGGGCCGTCGAGCATCCACGCGATGACCCCGTCTTCGCCTTCGTAGATGGGCGAGGGGCTGGTCTCGCCGCGCATCGCGCGGTCGACGGCTTCGACGGCCATCTTGCCGGCGAAGGCGGGCGCGTGCGCCTTCCACGTGGAGATCTCGCCCTTGCGGCTCTGCCGCGTCGCGGTGGTCGTGTGCAGGGCCTGTCCGACGGCCTGGAAGATGATCTCGGCATCGAGCCCCAGCAGCGTGCCGATGCCGGCGGCGGCCGAGGGGCCGAGGTGCGCGACGTGGTCGATCTTGTGCTTGTGCAGGCAGATCGCCTTGACGAGGTCGATCTGGATCTCGTAGCCGGTCGCAACGCCGCGCACGAGGGCGGCGCCGTCGGAGCCGACGTGCTGGGCGACCGCCAGGATCGGCGGGATGTTGTCGCCCGGATGCGAGTAGTCGGCGGCGAGGAAGGTGTCGTGATAGTCGAGCTCGCGCACGGCGACGCCGTTCGCCCAGGCCGCCCACTCGGGACTGGAGCGGCGCTCGAGCGCGCACCCGAAGATCGTCGCGCCCGCGCCACCGATCGATACCGCGTGGTCGAGGGCCTGCTGGCGGGCGGCACTGACGGGGGCGCGCGTGATGGATGCCGCGGCGACAGCGGCGTTGTCGATGAACCGGTTGATGATCATGTCGACGACGTCGGGTTCGACGTCGACGGGATCGGCGGCGATCTCGGCGATGCGCCAGGCGAGCTGCCCCTCGCGGGCGAGGTTCTCGTCGCTGCGGTGGACGCGGAGATGGTGGGGAACGGTCATGAAGGGCCTTTCGAGAGGGAATCGAGGATGTTCGTGAGCGCGTTGTGCAGATGCACGTGCGTGGCGTGGGCGGCGAGTTCGGGATCGCGCGCGGCGATCGCGGCTGCAATGAGGCGATGCTCGGCGACCGACTCGGCGAGGCGACCCGGGTTGTCGCGGGCGAGGCGGCGCACCCGTACGAGGTGCGTGCGCACGTTGCGCAGCGCGGAGGTCAGGTAGTCGTTCACGACTGCGGCATCGAGCGCGGCGTCGAAGCGCGCGATGAGCGCGTAGTAGGCGTCCCGTTCGCCCGCCCCTCCCAGCCCGACACGCGCGAGCTCATCGGCGAGCGTGGCGAAGGTCGCTGCATCCCCCCGCTCCGCGGCGAGCCGAGCGGCGGACTCCTCCAGCGCACGGCGCACCTCGAAGAGCTCGCGGATGTCGCCCGCGTCGATCCCGCTGACCACGAGCACGCGCGCGGACTGCTGTGCGACGAGGCCGTCCGCGCTGAGGCGTCCGAGGGCCTCGCGGAGCGGCGTTCGGCTGACGCCGAGTCGCGCCGCCTGCTCGACTTCGCCGAGCACCGCCCCAGGAGGGAGGAATCCGCTCTGAATCTCGTCGAGGAGGGTCGCGTAGGCGCGATCGCTTGCCCGCATGCTGACCTCCCTCGTTGCTCGGTCCGCAATCATTGTATACATAAAATCGCTCCGTGCCCGATTCGCCGGGCGTCCCACAGCCATACGTATACAAGCGCGCGAGTTCGCATTCTTCACAAATTCGCGAATCGAGCGTATTCTCGGCGGCATGACCACCGTCATCCACACCGCCGGCCTCGTCAAGCGCTACGGCCACGTCCGGGCCCTCGACGGCCTCGACCTGGAGGTCGCCGAAGGACAGGTGCACGGCTTCCTCGGCCCCAACGGTGCCGGCAAATCCACCACGATCCGCATCCTCCTCGGCCTCGCACGGGCGACAGCGGGCGAGGCATCCGTCTTCGGCAGCCAGCCATGGCGCGACGCCGTCACCCTGCACCGCCGCATCGCCTCGGTCCCGGGAGATGTCAGCGTCTGGCCCAATCTCTCCGGCGGCGAAGCCATCGACTTCCTCTCGCGACTGCGCGGCGCCTCGCGGCGCGACCCCGCGTACCGCGACGAGAAGGCCCGGCTCATGGAGGCCTTCCAGTTCGACCCGCGCAAGAAGGGCCGGGCGTACTCCAAGGGCAACCGGCAGAAGGTCGCGCTCATCGCCGCCTTCGCCGTGCCCGCCGACCTCTACATCCTCGATGAGCCGACGAGCGGACTCGACCCGCTGATGGAGGTCATGTTCCGGAGCGAGATCGCGCGAGTGCGTGCGGCCGGGGCCACCGTGCTGCTCTCGAGCCACATCCTCTCCGAGGTCGAGCAACTGTGCGACCGGGTGTCGATCATCCGCGCCGGCAGGATCGTGGAGTCGGGGACGCTGCCCGAGCTCCGCCACCTCACGCGCACGGAGGTGTCGTTCGAGGGGACGGATGCCGCG
>NZ_DATMIO010000048.1:0-15621 GCF_035554235.1 Microbacterium sp.
ACGCCGCCCCCGCACGCAGCCACGCCGGCGAGCAGCATGTCGACGTCGTGCACGAGCGCCTGCAGGCCGAGGCCATTCAGGCAACGGATGTCGACGGGGTGAGCTTCGGCGACCTCGGTCTCGGTGACAACATCGTCCGCACCCTCGCCGACCTCGGCGCGGCGACCCCGTTCGTCATCCAGGCGGCGACGATCCCCGAGATCATCGCCGGTCGCGACGTTCTCGCCCGCGGGCGCACCGGCTCGGGAAAGACCATCGCCTTCGGCGCCCCGCTCGTCGAGAACGTGCTGCGCCAGCAGGCCGGCGTGCGTCGCGAGTTCGGTCGCAAGCCCAAGGCCCTCATCCTCGCTCCCACGCGCGAGCTCGCGCTGCAGATCGACCGCACCATCCAGCCGATCGCCCGCAGCGTCGGGCTCTTCACCACGCAGATCTACGGCGGCGTGCCCCAGGCGCGTCAGGTCGGTGCGCTCAAGAAGGGCGTCGACATCATCATCGGCACGCCCGGCCGCATCGAGGACCTCATCAACCAGGGCAAGCTCGACCTCTCCGACGTCAGCGTCGCGGTGCTCGATGAGGCCGACCACATGTGCGAGCTCGGATTCCTCGAGCCCGTGCAGCGGATCCTGCGCGAAACAGCCGACGGCTCGCAGAAGCTGCTCTTCTCGGCGACGCTCGACCGCGAGGTCTCGGCGCTCGTCGACGAGTTCCTCGTGGAGCCCGCCGTGCACGAGGTCGCCGGTGAAGACCAGGCCTCCAGCACGATCGAGCACCTCGTGCTCGTGATCGAGCACCGCGACAAGGCCGAGATCCTCGACCAGCTCGTCGACCGCGAGGGCAAGACGCTCGTCTTCGCCCGCACCCGCGCCTACGCCGAGATGCTCGCCGAGCAGTTCGACGACGCCGGCATCGCGGCGGTCGCGCTGCACGGTGACCTCAACCAGCAGAAGCGCACGCGCAACCTCGAGCGCCTCACCTCGGGCCGGGTCAGCGTGCTCGTCGCTACCGACGTCGCCGCGCGCGGCATCCACGTCGACGACATCGATCTCGTCATCCAGGCCGACGCCCCCGACGAGTACAAGACCTACCTGCATCGCTCCGGCCGCACCGGACGCGCGGGCAAGACCGGTCGCGTCGTGACCCTCATCACGCGTCAGCGCCAGCGTCGCATGAACGAGATGCTCGAGCGGGCCGAGATCGAGGCGCCGTTCGAGAACGTTCGCCCCGGCGACGACACGATCGAGCAGCTCGCGGGTCGGATGACGACCGCCGATCTGACGGCATAGGTTCGCGCCAGCGCGCATAACTCCTGCAAGAGCACCGCGAGCGGCCCGGAAACGGGTCACTCGCGGCGCTTTTCGTGCGGGATGCAGGAGTTATGCGCACGCGGGCGGAACCCCGCGACCCCACCGGCCGCGGATACTCAGAACAGCGTGGCGGGCCCCGGCTCCGAGACGGGAGCTGCGCGGCCCGTCGCGATGATGCGGGAGCGGGCGGCCAGACCCGAGACCGGCGCCCCGCGCGCGGCGTCGTTCTCGGCGCGACCGTCGAGCCCGTGCACCCGCAGCAAGGGTCGGACCCGCCTGGTCAGCCACGTGCGGTACGCCTTCGGCGCCTCGACGGATGCACCGGGGTAGAGGCCGAGGTACGACGAGACGAGCTCCGGATGCTCCCTGCCGAGCCACTGCATGAACCACGGCTTCACGCCGGGCCGGAGGTGCAGGGAGCCGAAGACGACGCGGGTCGCACCGGATTCCTTGATGCGGCGCAGGGCGTCATCGAGCGCGGCGATCGAGTCCGTCAGGTGCGGCAGGATCGGCATCAGGAAGACTGTCACCCCGAACCCCGCTTCGGTGGCCGCGCGCACCGTGTCGAGCCGCGCCTGGGCAGTCGGGGTTCCGGGCTCGATCGTCTTCTGCAGCTGATCGTCGAACACGGCGATCGACATCGCGAGGCTGACGCGCACGTGTTGCGCGGCATCCGCCAGCAGCGGAAGGTCGCGGCGGAGGAGCGTTCCCTTCGTGAGGATCGAGAACGGCGTGTCTGAACCGGCGAGCGCCCCGACGATGTCGGGCATCAGCTTGTACCGTCCTTCGGCGCGCTGATACGGGTCGGTGTTCGTGCCCAGCATGACGGGGGCGTGCGTCCACGACCCGCGCCGCAGCTCCTTCTGCAGCACCTCGGCGACGTTGATCTTCACGACGACCTGCGTGTCGAAGTCGTGACCCCCGTCGAGGTCGAGGTACTCGTGCGTTCCGCGAGCGAAGCAGTATACGCACGCATGGCTGCAGCCCCGGTACGGGTTCACCGTCCAGTCGAAGGGCATGCGAGAGGCGCCCGGCACGTGGTTCAGAGCGGACTTGCACATCACTTCGTGGAACGTGACGCCCGCGAACTCCGGCGTCGTCACCGACCGGACGAGGCCGTCGAGGCGCTCGAGGCCCGGCAGGGCCGCGGCATCCGCCACGCCGAGTTCCTGTCCTCGCCAACGCATGCTCCATTGGAACAGATGTACGAAACAAGGTCAAGCGTGATGCGCAGAAAACTTCGAAGTACCCCTCTGCTCACTGGGCGCGAAGTGCGGGTCGTGGTGCCGGCGACCCGCAGTTTGCGACGAGCGAGGCGGTTGCGGGGTCTTGCTCGCCCCTCAGTTCACTGGGCGCGATGTGTGGGTGGTGGTGGCGGCGACCCGCAGTTTGTGACGAGTGAGGCGGGTGAGGAGCAGGCCACCCAGAACGAGGGCGGCCAGCGCTGCAGCGGCGGAACCGCCGATCGCTGTGCCGTTCACTCCCGTGGTCGCCAGACCGGACCGCTCGGTCGATGAGCCGCTGCCCACACCCGAACCCCCGCTGCCCGGACCGGCACCGCCAGTGCCTGAACCGGAACCACCGCTGCCGGCACCGGCCGTCGGCATGGTGACCGAGTCGACATTGGATGCCGCGCCCGCGCCCACTGTGTTCAGGGCGATCACCCGATACGAGTACTGCGTGCCCGCTGCGACCGTCGCGTCGCTGTAACCGGTCGCCGTGGAGGCGCTGTCGGCGACGAGCACGGTGAATGGCCCGCCGTCGGTGCTGCGCTCGATCCGGTACCCCGTGACCGCGGTGCCGCCATCCGATGCCGGCGCGGACCACGTGAGGGCGATCGCCGCGCCGGTGAGGGTGGCGTCGAGGTTCAACGGGGCCGACGGTGCGACCGGGACCGCGGCGATGACGATCGTGTACGCCTGCGTGGCCGTCGAGGCGATGCCGCTCACGCTGCTGGAGGCGGTCACCGTGAAGGGGTAGCTTCCGACGGTGGTTGGGACGCCGGTGATGGCACCGGTCGCGGGGTCCAGGGTCAGCCCGGGCGGGAGTGTTCCCGTCGTGACCGCGAGCGTCGGGGCCGGGGATCCCGTGGCGGCGATAGCCCCCGCATACGCGGTGTCTTCGGTGCCGTTCGGCAAGGTGGTCGTGGTGATCGTCGGGAACGTGTCGAGCGCGATGACGGATACGTTGCCCGCGCCCAGGTTCGCCACGTACGCGAACAGGCTGTCCGGGCTGGTCGCGATGCTCCTGGGGCCGTCGCCGACGGCGATGGTGGAGGCGAGAGTGTTGGTGGCCGTGTCGATCACCGAGACGGTGTCAGAGTTCAGGTTGCTGACGTAGGCCCGCGTGCCGTCGGCGGTGACGCTGACGCTGGAGGGGTTGTCACCGACGGGAATGGTTCCGGTGACCGTGTTTGTCACCGGGTCGATGATCACCAGGCTGTCGCTGCCGGCCCGAGTGCCGTAGAGCACGGACCCATCGGGCGTGAACGCCAGCGAGCCGAGACGGTTGGTGTTTCCACCCGTCAGCACGGTCCCGACGATGGTGTTCGTCGCGGCATCGATCACCGAGACGTTGAACGACGTGGGACTGAAGTGGGCGACGTAGACCTGTGACCCGTCGGGCGATATCGCGATCGCGCGAGTGCTTGGGGGGGCTGCCACGGTTGCCATGACCGTGTTGGTCGCGGTGTCGATGACGGCTACCGGGGGAGTGAAGGCCGTGTCCGTGTGCGTGACGTACGCGCGCGTTCCGTCGGGGGAGACCGCCACGGAGATAGGAGAATCCAGCACGGGCACCGTCGCCACCACCGCAAGGTCTGCGGCATTGATCACGGTCACCGAGTCGTTCGGAGCGCTCGGGACGTAGAGACGGGTGCCGTCAGGGGAGACCGCGACCGAGGTGGGCACGACTCCGATCGAGACAGTATCGATCACCGCATCGGTCGCCGTATCGATGCGCGTAACGCTTCCCGTACCATCCACCACGTACACGCGAGTCCCATCGGGCGAAATGACGAGACTCCTCTCGTGCCCCGCCGACGGGACGCCCGGAATCGTGTCGACAACCGTGTCGGCGAACGCAGCCGTCGGAACACCGACCGCGAGGGCAATCGCAGCGATCACTGCCGTCCCTCCGGCGAAGAATCGTGAACGTCTCCGCCGACGAGCGGCCGAATCTCTGCGCGGCATGCAGTCTGTCTCCTTGGTCGACAGGCGCGGGTCCCCCCGAACCGAGTCCATACAACCACGCGGAGTGATGCGGGTGATCTCCCTTCACCCCACCTCTCACCCGATGGGCGCGATGTGCGGGTGGTGGGGGCGGTGACCCGCCGTTTGCGACGAGCGAGCGGGGATGGTGCTCGGCCCGGTTGCTCGCTGGGGGCGATGTGCGGGTGCGGGTGACAGCGACCCGCAATTTGCGATGAGCGAGGCCGGGATGACGAGCGAGGCCGGAGGCGGTGAGCTGCGTACAGGCGCGCGGGGGAGAATGGGCGGGTGACGGTCCCGGGTTCACAACACGCGGCCCGACCGCGCCCGACGGGCCGGCTCTGGGCGGCGGTGGCGTTCGCGCTCGCACTGGTGGGAACGGCCGCGACCGCGATCGCGCTCGCCGCCCCCGACACCCCGCCCTCCGCCCCCGCCGCGTCGGACCCGCCACCGCCGCTCCCCGAGGGGGCCACGGCCCTGCCGCCGCCGACCGTGACGGCGGTGCCGGCGGCCGCATCGATCTGCGGGCTCCCCGACGTCCTGGCCGGGCTCGCCGCGGGCGACGACGGCGCCGTCATCGCGGCGAGCGGGGGTGCCTTCGCGTTCCGCCAGGCGATCGCCGCAGGCTCGGCCCCGTGCATACCGCTCGCCGACCCCGCGCACGTCTGGGTCGTCGTCAACAAGCAGCGGCCGTGCGACCCGATCGACTTCTCGCCCAGCGGCCTGGGGTTGCCCGCGGGGGTGCGCAATCTCGGCGACACCGAGCTGCGGGTGGATGCCGGAGCCGACCTCGCGCAGCTGCTGGCTGCCTCGGCGACTGCGGGCGCCGGCGAGGTCGGGCTCGACAGCGGGTTCCGGTCGTTCTCGATGCAGCGCTCCACGTACAACGCACAGGTTCGCGCCCGAGGTGTCGCCGGAGCCGACCTGATCAGCGCCCGCCCCGGGTTCAGCGAGCACCAGACGGGGCTCGCGGCCGATGTCGTGGCGTGCGCCGGGGGCTGTGGCAGCATCGAGGAGTTCGCGGCGACCGCCCAGGGCGCGTGGATCGCCGCCCACGCATGGGAGCACGGCTGGATCGTGCGCTACGAGGACGGGCAGACCCCGGTCACCGGCTATCAGCCCGAGCCATGGCACCTGCGGTACGTCGGCCGGGAGCTCGCCCGGGCCTACCACGACGGTGGATTCCGCACGCTGGAGGAGTTCTTCGGGTTGCCCGCAGCCCCCGGCTACGCCCCTTAGCGGCATCCCACAAACGCGGTACTCAGTTTCACGATCGTGAGATGCAATCCCACAGCGTGAAACGCGGCGGCGGAACTCGGGCCTAGAATCGATGCGGCGGCGCGGCCCCTTCTACAGACTCAGGGACCGAGGAAAGTCGCCTCGGCACACAGGAGGCACGGCATGGACCGCGACATCTACGACGAAGACCACGACGCATTCCGCGACATGGTGAAGGAGTTCGTCAAGCGCTACGTCACCAACGAGGCACGCGAGAAGTGGGATGCCGAGGGCGAGATCGATCGCGCGACGATGCGTGCCGCCGGCGAGGCGGGAATCCTCGGCCTCGCGGTGCCGGAGGAATTCGGCGGCGCGGGCATGCTGCAGGACTACCGCTTCCGGGCGATCGTCAACGAGGAAGTCATCCGCGCCGGTGCCGGATCGCTCGCCGGGGCCCTCGGCATCCAGGACGACCTCGCCATTCCGTACCTCGTGCACATGGGCACGCAGGCGCAGAAGGAGAAGTGGCTCCCCGGCATGGCGACCGGCGAGATCATCGGCGCGCTCGCGATGACCGAGCCCGGAGCGGGCAGCGACCTGCGCGGCGCGAAGACCACCGCGAAGAAGGTGGACGGCGGCTATCTCGTCAATGGCGCGAAGACGTTCATCTCGAGCGGCAAGACGGCCGACCTCATCGTCACGTTCGTCAAGACCGGAGAGGGCAACCGCCCCGACGCCTTCAGCCTCATCCTCATCGAGAACGGCATGGAGGGCTTCGAGCACGGCAAGAAGCTCCACAAGATGGGCTTCCAGGGCCACGACACCGCCGAGCTCTCGTTCACCGACGTCTTCGTGCCCGACGAGAACCTCATCGGCGGCGAAGCCGGCCACGGATTCATCCAGCTGATGAAGAACCTGCCGCTGGAGCGCCTGTCGATCGGCGTGGCCGCGGCCGCCGCCGCCCAGGCGGGCTTCGAATGGACCCTGGCCTACACGAAGGACCGCGAGAGCTTCGGGCAGCGGATCGCCGACTTCCAGAACACGCGCTTCCGCCTCGCCGACATCGCGACCACCGTCGACGTGCTGTGGGCCTATCTCGACCGCGCGATGCTGCTCTACAAGGACGGCAAGCTGACGGCCGAGGAGGCCGCGAAGGTCAAGTTCTGGGCCACGGAGCGCGAGTGGGAAGTGCTCGACACGTGCGTTCAGCTGCACGGCGGCTACGGGTACATCACCGAATACCCGATCGCCCGCGCGTTCCTCGACGCCCGCGTGCACCGCATCTACGGCGGCACGAACGAGATCATGCGCGAGATCGTCGGCCGCCAGCTGGCGGGCAAGAAGTAGCCCGCGCGATCCATCCCATCGCCCGAGAAACGACGAATCGGCCGAGACACTGCGCAATGCACGATGTCTCGGCCGATTCGTCGTTTCTCGAGGGGGGCGGCTCTCAGTCCGTGGTGGTCCGCGCGGGTGGCGGGGACGCGGGGGACGCGGGTGAGGGGACGGATGCCGCGGGCTTCGGGCGGCGCCGCGCGGTGCGCGCGACCCCGGCGTCGCGCAGCCGGTCGGCGATGAGGATGCCGAGCGCCGTCGCCCCGACGGTGCTCGCGGCGGTGAGCGCCACGAACGCGATCTGCAGGCCGAGGGGCATCGACCCGAGGTCGAAGCTGACCCACGCCAGGACGGGATAGACGGCCGCCACGACGATCGCGCCCGCGTAGTGCTGCCACGTCGCCCAGAAGCGGTACAGCACGATCAGGAACGGCAGCTCGGCGAAGAACGCCCACCACACGTTCGTCGCGACGCTGCCGAAGCCGTAGCCCGAGAACGGGACGATGACGAGCCCCGAGATCACGCCCACGAGCAGCCCGACCAAGGGCCGCTGCAGCAGGCGGAGCGCGACGACGGCGGGCAGCAGCCACAGGCCCGCAACGGCCACGGCGGCGAAGGGCACCGAGGCGAACAGCACCGTCGACATCCAGTTCGCCGGGACCAGCAGGATGCCGCCGGCCACTCCGATCGCGGCGCAGGTCAGCAGGATCGCGGTGGGTGCGTTCTTCATCGGCTCGTCTCCTTCTGGTGCGCCGCCTCGTTCGTGCGCTGCGCGGCATGGCCGGTGCGCCAGTACCCGCAGAAGCTGACGAGGTTCTTGTCGACGCCGCGATCGCCCACGAGGTGGCGGCGCGCGCCGGTCGGCAGCGCCTGCTCGCCCACGATGTACGCGTGGAAATCCCCATCGGGGAGGGCGGCGGCCCGCAGGGCGTCGAGCGCGAGCTCGCCCGGTTTGCGCCGGGCGTCGCGGTCGCGGATGACCCACTGGATGCCTACGCCGACCGGTCGCGTGAACTCCAGCGCGTCGTCCTGGCTCGGAACCTCGATGATCGCGATGCCCTTCGCGTCGGCGGGGAGGCTCGCGCAGATGCCGGCGATCGCCGGGAGCCCGGTCTCGTCCGAGACGAGCACGACCGAGCGCACTCCGCGCTCGGGGTTGAAGGCGAGCCCCTCGTCGATGATGACGACGCTCTCGCCGGGCGCGCACGTCTCCGCCCAGGAGGATGCCGGACCGGCCGTGCCCTCGGCGGCCGTGCCGTGCAGCACGAAGTCGACGTCGAGCTCGGCGGCGCCACTCGTGCCGTGCCCCGACGCATCCGTCGCCGGACGGAACGCGCGCACGGTGTAGTTGCGCATCACCGGCCGGACGCCCTCGGGGATCCGCAGATACTTGAGGTACCCGAGCGTCTTGTTCGCCTTGGCGGGGATGCGGCCGAGCCCTTCGTCGCCGCCGACGGGCAGGAACAGCCGGAACCACTGGTCGTAGCCCATCGGCACGAAGCGGTGGATGTCGCCGCCGCCGAGGGTCACGCGCACCCAGTGCGGGGCCAGGCGTTCGGTGCGCAGCACGGTGAGGTGGATCAGGCCCTGGTCTGCGGGCTTGACCATTTTGCTCATGATGGCCATCGGCCGTCCTTTCGGGTGGATGTCGGCATCAGCCGAGCTGCCAGGGAAACCAGTACCAGAGGACGGCAGCGGATGCCGCCCAGAAGAGCACGATGAACACGACGTCGCGGCCGCGGAAGGGCACGAGGTAGCGCTCCGTGCGCGTCGCATGAGCGCCGAAGGCGCGCGCATCCATTGCCAGCGCGACGCGTTCGGCGTGCCGGATCGCGCCCGCGAGCAGCGGCACGACGTAGCCCCAGGCGCGGGCGAGCCGCGAGAAGGGTCCTGGTCCGCCGTGGTGCCCCCGCACGCGGTGCGCCGCGCGGATCACCTCGAGCTCGTGCCCGAAGCGGGGCACGAAGCGGTAGGCGGCGAGGGCGGTGTAGCCGATGCGGTACGGCACGCGCAGCTGCTGGACGCTTGCCCGCACGAGGTCGGGGCCGGTCGTCGTGACGCCGCCGATGAGCGCGAGCGAGAGGATCGCGGCGAGCCGCAGCGATGTCGCGAAGCCGATCTCGAGCGCACCGGCGTAGAGCACCCAGTTCCCGATGCCGAGCACCTCTGCGGTCGCGTCCACGCGCGCGGCATCGACCCAGATCGAGAAGCCGCAGCCGACGAGCACGATCCCCGCGGGGACGGCGAGGAACAGCAGGGCACCCAGGCGGCGCGTGAGGCGCGCGCCGGCGAGCACGATGAGGTACGCGAGCACGAGGAACGCGACCGGCGTGGCGAGGTCTCGCACGAAGACGAGCGCGATCATCGCGGGGGCGGGCCCGGCGATCTTCGACAGCGGATTGAGCGCATGGAGAAAGCGCGACGACGGTGCGGCGGGGGCGTACGGGTCGAACGCGGTGGTCGTCATGCCGTCACCCCGGGCGTCAGATCGGCGAGGCGGATGGCGCCGCCGAGGCGCGGGATGCCCTGCAGCGCAACGGTGAGGGGCGGCAGCCGGAGTCCCGCGCCCTCGACGAGCGCGACGTCGGCGAAGACATCCGCCGTCCGGCCCGCGGCGCGGATGCGCCCATCCGCCATCAGCACGGTGTGGCTCGCGTACTCGGCGACCAGCTGCATGTCGTGCGTGACGACGATCACCGTCGTGCCCTCCGCGTTGAGCGTCCGCAGCAGGCGGAGCAGCTCGTCGGCGCGGGCGCGGTCCTGCCCGAACGTCGGCTCATCGAGCGCGAGGATGGGGGCACCCGCGATGAGCGCGGTGCCCACCGAGAGCCGGCGCTTCTGGCCGCCCGACAGCAAGAACGGGTGCGTCCCGGCCTTGTCGGCGAGCCCGAAGCGCTCGAGCAGCTCGTCGACGCGGGCCGTCACCTCCGCGTCGGGGGCGTGACGCAGGCGGAGCCCGTGCGCGAGTTCGTCGAAGACCGTGTTGGCGATGAACTGGTGTTCGGGGTTCTGGAAGACGAAACCGATGCGCGCCGCCAGCTCGCGCGGCGAGGCCCTGCCGGGGTCGATCTCGCCCACCCGCACGCGTCCGCGCGGCGGCGGGAGCACGCCCGCGATGGCCTGCACGAGCGTGGTCTTGCCCGCGCCGTTCGCGCCGACGACCGCGACGAACGATCCCTCCGCGATGTCGAGGTCGATCTCGTGCAGCACCGGCCGGCGGTGCCGGGTGACCGTGAGGTTGCGCACCGAGATGAGGGCGGTGGATGCCGGGGGCGCGGGCATCGATACCGCCATGGACGTCGATCCGGCCGGGGGCATCGATCGGGGGGTGGTCGAGACGGCCGAGGCGGGAGTGACGGCAGGGGTGGGCGTGAGTGCGGGCGCAAGGCTGGGGGCTGGTGCCTCGGCCTCCGGCGCCGCGAGCGCCGCGCGCAGGGCGGCCGGCGTGAGGGGGAGCGGCTCCATCGCGAATCCGGCATCCCGCAGCCGCAGCGCGGCGAGCGTCGCGGTGGGGAGCCACACGCCCATGCGCACGAGTTCGTCGGCGTTCTCGCGCAGGACCGGTCCCACGGGGCCGTCGAACACGACCCTGCCCGACTGGTCGAGCACGACGGCACGGTCCACGAAGGGGATGGCGGCGTCGAGGTTGTGCTCGATCAGCACGATCGCCCGGTCGCCGCCGGCGACGACCTCCGCGAGGGCGGCATAGACGTCTTCGATGCCGACCGGATCGAGGTTGGCCGTCGGTTCGTCGAGCACCAGCAGCGGCGACCCCATCGCGAGGGCGCAGGCGATCGCGAGACGCTGGCGGCCGCCACCCGACAGCCGGTCGGGGTTCCACGAGCGGCGGTCCCAGAGTCCGACGCGGCGCAGGGCCGCCTCGGTGCGCTCGAGCACATCGGCCACCGGCATCCGGAGATTTTCGAGACCGAACGCGACCTCGTCGAGCACCGAGCCGGTGAACAGCTGCGCGTCGGGATCTTGGAAGACCATCGCGACGCGCGTGCTGAGCTCGGCGACAGGGGTTTCGGATGCCACGAGGCCGTCGACCGTGACCGTGCCTCCGACATCGGCCGGCAGCGCGTGCGGAATGAGCCCGTTCAGCGTGAGCGCCAGCGTCGACTTGCCAGACCCGCTCGGGCCGAGCACGAGCGCGACTTCGCCCATCCGGACCTCGAAGGTCGCATGCGCCGGGGTCGGCTGCGAGGCGCCCTCGTGACGCACCGAGACGCCGTCCAGCCGCAGCAGCGGTGCGTCGACATGCGCAGGCGGCGCTGCTGCCGCCGGCGGAGCGGCGGGCTCGGGCGTTGTCATTGGCGAGGGGTTCCCAGCGAGAGGAGGAAGTGAGTCAGACCTAACTTAGCCGACCCTAACCTCGCGCCGCTAAAGCTTTCACCCGGGCGTCGCGCCCTAGCCTCGCGCCATCCCGACGAGATCCTTCCCGACCGGATCCTTCCCGACGGGGATTCAGCCGCCGGTGCGGGTCCGTGCGACACCGGCGCGGCGGAGCGCCGCCGCGATCGCGAGCCCCACGACGGTCCACGCGGCGGGCGAGACCAGGAACAACGCCAGGTAGACGATCTGCGCTCCCACGGGGAACTGCCCGACGTCGGCGGCGAGACCGATCGTCGCGGCGAGCACTGCCCCGATTACGAGAGCCGAGACGATGAACCGCCAGGGCTCCCACCGGCGATAGCGGCTGAGCGCCGCCACCCCCTCCTGGATGCCGCCGATGAGGATGGCGGTGCCGAGAAACCGCGGTGTCCATTGCGGGGCGAGGGCGCTCGCGACGAGCGCCGCGATCAGGTGCGTGACGAGCGCGACCCACGCCTGTCGCAGGAGCGCCTGGGCGACGACCCCCGGCAGAACGTGCGCTCCCAGAATGAGTCCGTAGAACAGGGGCAATCCCGCCGCGACGGCGACGCTCAGGTAGCCCGCGCCGGCCGACAGGAGGCCTGTTGCGACCCCGATGGCCGCGCAAGTGAGCAGAACGCGCGTCGAGAGGGAGGGATGCTGAGCCACCTGCTCAGCCTACTGGGGGTCATGGACGGATGAGAGGCTTCTCATCCAGCTTAGAGTTCCCTGTGAGTTACGTTGGCCTTCGTGCGCCCAGGACGTCGCACGATCTTCCCTCACCACAACACTGAGGAGCTCACGAATGGGTCGCACCACCCTCCGAGCAGCAGCGGTCGTCACACTCGCCGCACTGTTCGCCGGCACCGCAGCAACAGCCACATATGCCGCAGAGCCAGAGGGGGTGACAGCACCCACACCGGTCGATCTCGCCGCCGGCCGCTACATCGTGCTTCTCGACGAAGCCCCGGCCGCGACATACGACGGCGGCGAGGCGGGCCTCGCCCCGACCCAGCCCGACGAGGGCGAGAAGCTCGATGCCTCCTCCTCGGCTGTCAAGAAGTACTCGTCGTTTCTCACCGATCGGCAGCGGGATGTCGCCGCCTCGGCCGGCGTCACTCCGGATGGCAACCTGACCATCACGCTGAACGGCTTCACCGCCAACCTCACGGCCCAGCAGGCCGCGAAGCTCGCCGCCAAGAGCGGCGTCTCGGCGGTCGTCCCCGACGAGATCCTGCACCCGGACGCGATGCCCTCCACCGAATTCCTCGGCCTCGAGGGCGACAACGGCGTGTGGAACGCCGTGGGCGGCGTCGATGCCGCCGGCGCCGGCACGGTCGTCGGCGTCATCGACACCGGCATCGCCCCGGAGAACCCGTCGTTCGCGGGCTCGCCGCTGGGCACGACGGCCGGCCCCGATCCGTACCTCGTGGGGAACGTCGTGCACTACGCCAAGGCCGATGGCGGCGTCTTCACGAGCGAGCGCGTCTCCGGCGAGGCCTGGAACAACGACGACTACTCCACGAAGCTCGTCGGTGCGAAGTTCTTCAGCGAGGGCGCCGCCGCCACCGGGTACGACTTCGGATCCGATTTCCTGTCGCCGCGCGACGGCGACGGGCACGGCTCGCACACGGCCAGCACCGCGGCGGGCAACAACGCCGTGCCCGCGAGCGTGGGGGGCGTGGACTTCGGCGCCATCTCGGGCGTCGCACCGGCCGCGAAGGTCGCCGCGTACAAGGCGTGCTTCGTCGGCCCCGACCCGCTCGTCACGAGCGACGACATCTGCGCGCTCAGCGACCTGATGTCGGCGATCAATGCGGCGGTGAAAGACGGGGTCGACGTCATCAACTACTCGATCGGCGGCGGAGCCGCCACATCGACGTTCGCCACCGAGGACCGTGCCTTCCTCGCCGCCGCGGCGGCGGGCATCTTCGTCGCCGTCAGCGCGGGCAACGACGGCCCCGGCGCATCGACCGCCGACCACGCGTCGCCCTGGTACACGACGGTCGCGGCATCCACCATTCCCACCTACGAGGGAACCGTGACGCTTCCGGGCGGGTTCATCGCCGCGGGCGCCTCCGTTTCGGTGCCCTTCGGCGAGGAGATCACCGCGCCGGTCGTCTATGCGGGCGACGCCAAACTGGCGGCGGCCGACGCGGCGGAGGCGAGCCTCTGCTACCTCGACACGCTCGACCCGGCGCTGGTCACCGGCAAGATCGTCGTCTGCGACCGCGGCTCGAACGCCCGCGTCGAGAAGTCGCAGGCGGTCGCCGAGGCCGGTGGCGTCGGAATGATCCTCGTCAACGTCACACCCGGCTCGCTCGACAACGACTTCCACTCGGTGCCGACCGTGCACATCCAGAGCACGTTCCGCACGGCGCTGCTCGCCGCCGTGCAGGCGCCCGGAGGAACGACGGCCACGCTGCACGGTGAGAACATCACCGGTGTCGAGACCCCGACCCCCGTCGTCGCGGGCTTCTCGAGCCGCGGGCCCATGCTCGCCGACGGCAGCGACATCCTGAAGCCGGACGTCTCCGCTCCCGGCGTCGCGATCCTCGCGGCCACGCACAACCCGGAGGGCGAGGAGCCAACGTTCGGCTTCAAGTCGGGCACGTCGATGTCGTCGCCGCAGGTCGCCGGTCTCGCCGCGCTCTATCTCGGCGAACGACCCAAGGCGACCCCCGGCGAGATCAAGTCTGCGCTCATGACCACCGCGTACGACACGGTGAACGACGACGGCTCGGAGAGCACCGACCCGTTCGCCCAGGGCGCCGGTCATGTCGACCCGACCAGGTACTTCGACGCCGGTCTGATCTACGACAACGGTCTTCCGGAGTGGCTGCAATACCTGCAGGGCAAGGAGCTCTACGACTCCGGCTCCGAACCGATCGACGGGAGCGACCTCAACCTCGCATCCATCGCGATCGGATCGCTGTCGGGACCGCAGACGGTGACGCGCACCGTGCGGGCCACGACGGCCGGCACCTACGCCGCATCCGTCGACCTGCCCGGCTTCACCGCCGTCGTCGAGCCCGCGTCGATCACCCTCGCGGAAGGCGCCAAGGCCACGTTCACCGTGACCTTCACGAAGACCACGGCGCCGGCCGAGGAATGGGGGACGGGCTTCCTGACGTGGACCGGCCCCGAGACGGTCCGCTCGCCGATCGCGCTGTTCCCAGTCACGGCCGACGCGCCGGCCGAGGTCACGGGAACGGGCGTCACGGGCAGCACGGATGTCGAGATCATCCCCGGCGTGAGCGGTGACCTGCCGCTAAACCTCGGTGGGCTCGCCCCGGCCGTGCTGCAGACCGACCCCGAGTTCCCGGCCGTGCCCGGCCACTCGGGCGATGAGAACTCCTTCTATGCGGAGGGCGACCCGGGCGCCGAGGACTACAACGCCTACTTCGTCGTCGACGTGCCGGAAGGCAGCAAGGTCGCACGCTTCGACCTGGCGACGAATGACGAGGAGGGGCTCGACCTCGACCTCTTCGTCTACCGGGTCGTCAGCCCGGAGGTGTGGAGCTACTACGAGCAGTTCACGTCGGCATCGGGCTCGGCCGATGAGGCCGTGCTCCTGCACGACCCGACCCCCGGTACGTACCTCGTGCAGGTGAATCGGTACGCCAGCCAGGGACCGTTCGTGTGGGACCTCACGACCGGCGTCGTCGGTGCCGGGGGCGAGGGGTCGCTGACGGCGACCCCGAACCCGCTGCCCGTGACGGAGTCCGTGCCGGCCACGTACACCCTGTCGTGGTCCGGGCTCGCGCCCGAGACCCGGTACTACGGTGTCGTGCAGTACGGCGACTCTGCGGTCAAGACCATGCTGACCGTGGACTCGGGCCTCGCTCCGCCGGTGAACACGGCGGCACCGACCATCACGGGAACCCCGGCCGTCGGCAAGAAGCTCACCGCGAGCCCCGGCACGTGGGACATGGAAGGGCTGACGTTCTCGTACCAGTGGCTGCGTGACGGACAGCCGATCGAGGGCGCGACCGCGACGACGTACAAGGTGGTCGGCGCCGACCGGGGCACCAGCCTCTCGGTGCGCGTCACGGCGGCCGCCGAGGGCCGGCCGGGCGGGGTCGCCGACAGCGCCGCCGTCTTCGTGAAGTTCGGCTCGTCGACCAAGGTCACGGTCAGCCCGTACATCGGCTCCTCGGCCGCGTCGTTCGCCGTGACGGTCGCGGTCACGCCGACGGGCG
>NZ_DATMIO010000049.1:0-16732 GCF_035554235.1 Microbacterium sp.
GATCGCGCTCACCGGCACCGAGGAGGATCTCGCGAACACCGGCCTCATCGTCGGCCGCGCCATCCTGCCGATGCTCGCGAGCACGGCGCCGAGCGCGGCGGCGGCCGTCGCGGCGGTGGGGGAGGCATCCGTTGAATACAAGCTCGATGGCGCGCGAATCCAGCTGCACCGCTCCGGAGACGTCGTGCGCATCTTCACCCGCAACCTCGCGGACATCACCCATCGACTCCCCGAGATCGTCGAGGTGGCGAAGCGGATGCCGGTGCACGACGTCGTGCTCGACGGTGAGACCCTCGCGCTGGACGAGAACGACGCGCCCCGCCCGTTCCAAGACACGATGTCGCGGTTCGGTGCGGATGTCGCCAGGCTGATCGCCCTGCGTCCGTGGTTCTTCGACGTGCTGCACGTCGACGGGCGTGACTTGATCGACGAGCCACTCTCCGCGCGGCTGGCCGAGCTGGCGCGGATCGCTCCCGAGCACCGCGTCCCCGGCGAGGTCACGGCCGACCCGGAAGCCGCGGAGCGGATCAGCCGCGAGGCGATCGCCGCCGGCCACGAAGGCGTGATGGTGAAGGGGATCGACTCGGCCTACGCCGCGGGCCGCCGCGGCGCGAGCTGGATCAAGGTCAAGCCCGTGCACACGTTCGACCTCGTCGTGCTGGCCGTCGAAAAGGGCTCGGGCCGGCGTTCTGGCCTGCTGTCGAACATCCACCTCGGTGCTCTCGACCCGGTGGGGGAGTTCGGCGAACCGGGCGAGTTCGTCATGGTCGGCAAGACCTTCAAGGGCATGACCGATGCCACCCTCGCGTGGCAGACCGAGTACTTTCCGACGATCGAGACGAGCCGCGACGACTATACGGTGAGCGTGAGGCCCGTCACGGTGGTCGAGATAGCGATCGACGGCGTGCAGCGCTCGCCGCGCTACCCGGGTGGCATAGCCCTGCGCTTCGCGCGCGTCAAGGCGTACCGCGACGACAAGCGGCCCGAAGATGCCGACACGATCCAGACCCTGAGAGGGATGCTGCGCACATGAACGGATGCCGCACATGAACGGATGCCGCGCATGAGCGATGCCACGCACGAGAACGCCAGGGTCGGGGTCGTGTCGGTCGGTGTCGCCGGGGTCCTCGGCCCAGACGCCATCGCCCGGATCGCCGCCGCGACGGAGCGCGCGGGCTTCCACGCGCTGTGGGTCAACGACACCCCGGGTGGCGACTCGATCGCGGGGTTGCGCGCGGCCGCGGAGGTCACCGAGACCCTGAGACTCGCGACCGGCGTGATCCCGCTGGACCGACGTCCCGCTCGCGAGGTGGGCGAAGCACTCCGGGTAGCCGCGCTGCCCGGTGATCGCCTGGTGCTCGGCATCGGATCGGGGAGCGTGTCGCGGGGAGCCCTGGCGCTCGTGCGAGAGAGCATCACGCTACTGCGAGACGCCACGCCGGGCGCGCTGCTCGTCGGGGCGCTCGGACCGAAGATGCGCGAACTCGGCTCCCGCGAGGCCGACGGCGTGCTGCTGAACTGGGTGACGCCGCGAGTGGGCGCCGACCAGGCCGCCGAGCAGCGTGAGCTGGTCGCGCCGCGACCGACTCGCGTCGTCGCCTACGCCCGCACCATCGTCGACGCGGCGGCCCGCGAGCGGCTCGAGCGCGAGGTCTCGCGCTACGCGACGGCGCCGAAGTACGCCGCCAACTTCGTGCGACTGGGAATCGACCCGTTCGCCACGGTGCTTCCCCAGCCCGGCGACGACGACATCCGCCCGGGGGTGGCCGCCTTCGCGGCCGCCGTCGATGAGGTCGTACTCCGGGCCATCGTGCCGGATGACGACGTGACGTCTTACCTCGATTTCCTCGAGCAGGCCGCACAGGCACTCGAGGTCCGCGGCCGGCCATAGCGCGACGCTCAGGTGGCGCCGAGCTGCTCCCGCCAGTCGCCCGGGACTCTTTCGGCTGGTCCCGGCACCGACTGATCGAGTGGATGATGAGACGGCGGCGCGAGCTCGAGCCCGCGAAAGAACTGCTCGTCGAGATAGTCCCACGACCAGTCCTCGTCCGGTTCGAAGCTCTGCACGATGCGGTGGCCGGTCTCGGTGAAGTGCGCGCTCGCATGACGGTTGAGCGAGTTGTCGCAGCATCCGACGTGCCCGCACGCCGCGCAACGACGCAAGTGCAGCCACCAGCTGCCCATCCGGTCGCACTCGACGCAGCCGGTGCCGCTCGGCGGAACCGTCCGGTCGATGAATCGCGACACGTCGCTCATGGCCGCGTCCCGTGCGGGGTGGTGCGCCGGGCCTCCAGCCCGTCGAGCAGGAGGTCGAGCCCGAACTCGAACTCGGTCTGGTCGTCGCACCAGCCGAGAGTCGAGGCGGGGTCGTCGTGCACGACCTCCGCGAGCATCGCGGCGAGGTGCGGCACGAAATCCGCCATCTGGGCCAGGTCCGAGCCGCTCATGCCGGAGTCGTCGTTCTCGACCTTCATCTCCTGGACGAACCCGTACATCCGGCTTCCGAGCGCGTGCATCGCGTGGTGGATGAGGTCGTTCGACAATCCGCCGGCCTGCATGATGCCGACGACGCCGTCGATGTAGCGGGCCATCGTCGGTGCGAGTGCTCCTCGCGACTCCATCACCGGGGGCACCCACGGGTGCCGCAGCAGCACGCGTCGCGCGTCGAGGATGCGGGCTCGCAGCGCCGGTTGCCATGACTTATCGGCCGGGGCCGCGAAACCGCCGACCTCGGCCTCGATCTCGCTGAAGGTGAGTTCGATGACGCCGTCGAGGATCGCGTTCTTGTTCGGCAGGTGGTAGTAGAGCGACATGGCCTCCACGCCGAGCTCGTCGGCAAGGCGGCGCATGGTGAGCGCGTCGAGGCCATCGCGATCGGCCAGCTCCATCGCCGTCCTCAGCACCCGATCCCGGGTGAGCGGCGTGCGCTCCGCGAGCTTGCGTGACGGCATGTCGACCCCCTCCCGGTTCCACCGTACAACGTCAGGTAGACCCCTGGACGGATGATCTCGAGGGGAGTATCTTACGGTGTAATACATACAACGTAAGGGAGTCAGGATGGCGATGACGGAGCACACCCAGCACGGCACGACCACGAGCCCGCCGGAGACGATGCGAGCCGCGGTGTATCGCCGGTTCGGCGGCCCCGACGTCGTCGAGGTGGTGGAGTCCGTGCCCCGGCCACGCGCCGGAGTCGGCGACGTGCTCATTCGCGTGCGCGCCTCGACGGTGAGCGTCGCCGACCAGCGGATGCGGAGCCGCCGCGTACCGCGAGGACTCGGGCTGCTCGTCGGGCCGGCTCTCGGGTTCTTCCGCCCTCGCCGGCGGATCTTGGGGATGGACGTCGCCGGCGTCGTGGATTCCGTCGGCCCCGGTGTGACCGAGTTCACCCCCGGCGATGAGGTGATCGCCCTGCGCGGCCAGCGTTTCGGCGGCCACGCGGAGTACGTGACCGCGCCCGCGACCGGCGCCATCGCCCTCAAGCCCCGGAACCTCTCGTTCGAAGAGGCCGCGACGCTCGTGTTCGGCGGACACACCGCGGTGTCGTTCCTCGACCTGATCGAGCTGCGCGAGCGCAGCGAGGTGCTCGTGAACGGGGCATCCGGAGCCGTCGGCACCGCCGTCATCCAGCTTGCCGCCCGCCAGGGCGCCCGCGTGACGGCCGTCTGCAGCGGGGGAAACGCCGACCTCGTCCGGTCACTGGGCGCCGACACGGTCATCGACTATGCCAGGCAGGACTTCGCCGATACGGATGCGCGATACGACGCGATCATCGAGTGCGTCGGCAACGCACCCTTCGCCCGTGTGGCGCCCCTCGTTCGGCCGGGCGGCGCCATCCTCAACGTCATCACCGACCTCGCCGGGATGCTGGCAGCCAAGCGTCGGTCCCGCAGGAGCGGGATCCTCGTCGCCTGCAACGGTGCCCCGGTGAGCGGCGACACGCTGCGACGGCTCACGGCGCTCGCCGAAGCCGGCGACTTCCGCCCGGTCATCGACCGCGTGTACGACCTCGACGACATCGCCGACGCGCACCGCTACGTCGACACGGGGCGCAAGCGCGGCAATGTCGTCCTGCGCATCAGCCAGGTCAGATCGCCGCGGGTTCAGGCGTCGGCGGCCTGGGCCGAGTAGTCCGGCAGCTCCTGCAACGTCCAGGTGTTGCCGTCCGGGTCATCGAACGAGACGAACCGACCCCACGCCTGATCATCGACTCCGTTCGCCTCGACGCCGACGGAGCGCAAGTGCGCGAGCGCCTCGTCGGCGTTCGGCACCACCACCTGGATCGTGTTCTGCCGGCCGGGCTCGAGGTCGATGCCCAGCCCCGATCCGAAGGCGATGGAGCACGCCGAGCCGGGAGGGGTCATCTGCACGAACCGCAGGCCGTCGTACGGCACCTGGTCGTGATCGGCGTTGAAGCCGACCTTCACGTAGAAGTCCTTTGCGCGGTCGACATCCGTGACCGGCACGAAGATGAGTTCGATCTTCCAATCCATGGCGCTGTGCTCTCTCTTCCCTTTTCGGCATCCCGACCAGGATCGCCTCTCGCATCCACGCTAGGGAAGTATGCGGACAGATGCCGTCCTCAATGAACGCCCTGCCGCGGGCCTGCAGCGACCAGCGAGCGCGCGAGCGTCGTCGATCCGGCCACCGCCCCGGGCATCGTCAGGATCGCCCCAAAGGGGATCATGAAGCACAGCTGGGTCGCGACCCCGAACCCGAGCACCCGGGCGCGATTGGCGCGGAGCAGCTCGCGCCGCGCATCGGCGTCCAGCCCGCGGGCCGTCAGCGCTCGCGACGCGAGTTCGTCGGCGAGCAGCCACCCGGTGAACAGCACGCCGAAGACGAACCCGAGCACGCCGCCGACGAGGGGGACGAGACCGAGCAGTCCGGCGACGGCGGCGATCCCCGCGCCGCGCGCGACCAGGGAGAGCCCGTCGCGGATCGAGCGCCAGAGGCCGTAGTCCGCATCGGGCACGCCGGAGCCGAGGTCCCGCTCGACCGAGCGCCAGATGCGGTCGTAGAAAGGCTCGCCGACGATCAGCGTCAGTGCCGTGAACGAGACCGCGAGGATGACGAGCGCGGCGCCCAGCATGGCCGTGCCGATCGCGGCCCGGATCACGCTCGGCCAGATTCCGGGCCATCCGTCGGCGAAGGGGGTCATCGCCTCGGTGACACCGGGAAGCGCCACACCGAACGACACGAGGCCCGCGATTGCGAGAACCGCGACGATCGCCGCGGGAATCAGGCCCCGCGCCATCAGCTGCGGCCGGCGGCGCCAGTAGGCGAATCCGCGGGCGAGCGATGCGATCCCTCCGACGAACTCGCGCACCCGACAAGCCTACGGCGGCCCGGGCGCGGTGTGGGGCTCAGGGCTCGCGCGTCAGTTCCAGCGCCGTGACCCCCGTCATCCCGAACCAGACGCGTCCGCCGTCGCCCTCCACGATCGTCGCGAGCACGCCGTCGCACTGCGCGCATCGGGCGACCGTGCCCATCGCGGTCGCGTAGACGATCGCGCGGGCGATCGCCCCGTGGATGCCGCACTGCGAGCAGCGGGCGTCGGTGGCCGTGGCATCCCAGCCCAGCAGGTCGGCGAGCCGGCCCGCGAGCACGTTGCCGTCGAGTCGCGTCATCATGAACCTCCGAATCGCTCGGTGCGCACGTGGCCGGGGGCGTGACCGTCCTCCACCAGCCACGATGCCACCGTCTCGACGAACGGGGTAGGCCCGCAGACGTAGACGAGGGGTCGGGATGCCGCGGGCACCGCTGCGGCGTTCAGCACCGCTCGGGTCACCCGGCCCGCGGGAGCCGGCCATCCGATGGGTGTGCGGCGGGTGTAGACCAGGTCGAGCCGCAGGGATGCCGCGGCCAGCGCGGCGAGTTCGTCCCTGAAGAAGACGTCGTCGGGCGTCCGCACCGAGTAGAGCAGCCGAAACTCGGTCGCGTCGCCCGCGGCGGCGTGCGCGGCGGCCATCGCGAAAAGCGGCACGACGCCCGAGCCGCCCGCGATCAGCTGCACGGGGCGGAGCGACGCGTTCTCGACGGGAGGCGTCCACACGAAGAACGCACCGAGAGGGCCGTGCAGCTCGAGCTGGTCGCCCGGCCGCA
Organism: Microbacterium sp.; assembly: GCF_035554235.1. Classification (GTDB taxonomy): domain Bacteria; phylum Actinomycetota; class Actinomycetes; order Actinomycetales; family Microbacteriaceae; genus Microbacterium. The sequence continues at coordinate 6,106 of NZ_DATMIO010000049.1, forward strand.
GGTCGTGCACGAGGAAGGGCGACACCTCGCCGTCGGGCAGCTCGTCGACCGCCAGCTCGACGCGCGTGCCGTCGCCCGACGACGCGATCGAGTAGGAGCGTGTCGCCTGATACCCGTCCGGGGCCGTGAGGCGGACATCGAGGTGCGATCCGGCTTCGTTTCCGGGCCAGGTGGGTACGTCGAGCACGATGCGACGGGCGGTCGTGGTCTCGGGGCGCGACTCGACGATGGTCGCGACGTGCCAGGCCGCCGCTCGGCGTCGTCGCACGGGCGGCCGGTCCGTCGGAGCGGCGCGCTCCGGAGCGCTCACGGGAACCGCCCGCTCACGGAAACCGCCCGTCACGGGAACCGCCCGTCACCAGTACCGCCCGTCACCAGTACCGCTCCTCCTGCCAGGGGTCGCCGCGCAGGTGGTATCCGTTCTGCTCCCAGAATCCCGGGTCGTCGGAGGGCATCGTCACCAGGCCCCGAATCCACTTCGCGCTCTTCCAGAAGTAGAGGTGCGGCACGAGCAGTCGCGCGGGGCCCCCGTGCTCGGGATCGAGGGGCTCGCCGTCCGCCTCGAACGCGATCCAGGCTCTCCCGTCGAGCAGGTCGTCGAGGGGGACGTTCGTCGTATAGCCCCCGTAGGAGTGCGCCATGACGTAGTCGTGGCTCGTCTCGATGTGCTCGAAGATCTTGTCGAGGGGAACGCCCCGCCACGGCATCTCGAGCTTCGACCAGTGCGTGACGCAGTGGATGTCGGTGGTGACGTCCTCGATGCCGAGCGCGCGGAGTTCATCCCACCCCCAGCGGTGCCGGCCGTTCTCGGTCGTGACGACGAACTCCCACTCCTCGGGCGCGATGTCGGGGGTCGGTCCGGCCGAGAGCACCGGCCAATCGGAGACGAGCGTCTGACCCGGCGGGAGGCGGGGATCGCGATCGCCTCGCCGACCGGAGAAGCCCCGAGTGATGAACGACATGACACCCCTTCCGCCTGGGCCTTCAGACTAGCCATGCGGATGCCGGGGTGTCACGGTGCCGCGTCTTCACCGCCTCATAGGCTGGGGCGAGCCCGACGGCGGGCGAGGACGTTCGGAGGACCGATGCAGCTCGTCAGCACCTCGACCCAGCGCACGTACCGGTACCTCCGCCTGTCCATCGTCGGCGCCGTGGTGCTCCTCTTCGCCGCTCTCGGGCTCACGATCGCGCGGTTCGGTGCGATCGATTCGATCAGCGCGGCGTACTACACGCCGGCGCGCGACATCTTCGTCGGATCGGTCTTCGCCGTGGCTCTCGCGCTCATGGCGCTGTCGGGCCGGAGCGTGTCGCAGGCCCTGCTCGACTACGCGGCCATCGTCGCCCCGCTCATTGCGATCGTCCCCGCTCCGCTCGAGCCGGGGGATGTCCCGGCAGATGCGCCCGACATCGGGGTCGGCGTGATCTCGCTCGTGATCGTCGCCGCATGCGGGGCCGTTCTCGCGTTCGTGCTCGCGCTCGTGCAGCGGATGCTGAGCGTCGCGCTCGGGGTCGCCCTCGCCATCGCGGCGGCGATCGTCGTCGCGGTCGCGGTGTGGTGGGTGGCCCAGCCCGAGTCCTTCCTCGCGTGGGGACATGTGGTGGCGGCGTTCACATTCTTCGCGCTGATCGCGGCGGTGGCGGCGATCGCCGCGTGGTCGGTCCACGAGACGAGCCGTGCGGATGTCGCGTCTGTGTTCCGCCTGCTCTATTCGATCGTCGCCGTCGGCATCATCGCCGCGCTTGCGATGCTGCTGGCCGTGATCGCGCTCGACACTCAGGGCATCGATCTCGTCGAGCAGACGGGAATCCCGCTCGTGTTCATCGGCGAGGTCGTGGCGCTCGTGCTGTTCGCGGCGTTCTGGCTCATCCAGACGATCGAGCTGTGGGATGCCACGAACCCATCGCTTCGTCCGCGACCGTGAACGCGAAGCTCCGTCATGGTCTCGACGGGGCGAATCGGGCCTGCCATCGGGTCTGTCCGGTACCGTCGAGGGATGATTCGGTGGAGCATTCGTGGCCGGTGACGTTCGCATGAGCTTTCGCTCCTTCGGCATTCCCGGGGCGGCGCGACTCGTCGTGCTGGTGGGCGTGGGCGCCGCCGTGGCGATCGACCCCCTGCCCGCCGTGACCCTGTCGCGCGACATCCGGGTGGTGGCGCTGGGGCTGGATGTCCGCGAGATCGAGGACCCGGGAGCCTACGGCGGCGAGACCCCCGCGGAGCTGACCGCGCAGAAGGTTGCGACGCTGATTCGCGCGGAGCTGGACCACCCGCAGGCTACCGCGGGCCTTGTCGCCTACCGCGGCGGGGGAGACGTGGCCCTGCGGGCGGCGGCCGTTCTCGGGGAGACGATCGATCGGCTCGCGCTGGTGGCAGTGCCGCGACCCGAAACGGCGTTCGACCGGGAGGAGCTCGCCAGGGTGCTGGCATCGATCCCCGCGGAGACGCTCATCGTGAATGGCCAGCGGGACGAGGCGGCGGCAGCGGAGGATGCCGAGTGGTGCGAGGAAGGCATCCCCGCTTCGCGCGTCGAGATGGTGCCGGGCGATGGACCGCTCGCGCTGCCGGATGTGTGGGACCGCGTTCTGACGCACGTCGCACCCGGCACGAAGCGCCGGTAGGCGCCGAGCCCCTTCATCGCCCCGCGACTCAAAAGGGCGGTGGTTGCGTGGTGACATGTCCGGTGGGGGTGGTGACTTCGACGCTGCCGTCGGAGCGGCTGCGGTAGGCGAAGGTGGTGCCGTGCCGGGCGGCGTGATCCGGTGGGCATAGGGGTCTGAGATTTCGGGCGTTGGTGAGTCCGCCATGTGCCCAGGGGCGGTCGTGGTCTATGTCGGCGTCGAGGGCGAGTCTCGTGCAGCCATCGCGGGCGCAGGTGCCGTGGGTGAGGATGAGGTGGTCGCGTTGCGCGGTGGTGGGCCGGTAGCTGCGCCGGTCCACGTCGAGGATCACGCTCCGAACGGGGTCGGTGATCACCCGGTGGAACGCCTTCGCGTCGAGGAACAGCTGCTTCGCGGTGAGCGGATCCACCGGGCCGTGTCCGACGAGGCGGGCCTGCTCGGCCGTCCCGCCGCACATCCCGCACCGGTCCCCGTCCGTGGACGCGCCGGCGAGGAGCGCGACGGGAATCGTCACGAAGATCTTGGTTCTCACCGCGGTGGGCGTGCCGTCGCCGCGCAGCCAGGCACCGAGCAGGTCGGCACGGATCTGGTCGCGGGTGCGGGTTTCGCGAGGGTCTTTCTGCACGTGTTTCGCGGTGGAGGTGAGCCGGCGTTTGATCGCGAGCGCATCGATGGTCGGCAGGTAGGCGGATAGCCACGCCATCCCGTCGCCGGCGTCCTCGACCATGACCCGACGGCGCTGGAGGGCATCCGCATGCCGGACATCGGCGGAGCGCGGGTCCAGGCGATCGAGCAGCGTGTTCAACCGACGGCGGAACGTCGCCGGCGTGCACGTGACCACCCATTCCGAGGTGGCGGCATCCACGATCGCCCGGGCTTCTGCCGCGGCCGCGCGTTCCTCGGCATCCGCGTCCTCGCGCACAGCGAGGCGGAGCAGCCCGGTCACGGTCGTCTCGAGAAGGCTGAAGAGCGCGAATCCATCGAGCGCGCGCCGCCACAGCCACGGCAGGTTCTGCTGCGCGGTCTCGGCGACGTGCGCCAGGTTGCGAACCTCATGCTCCGTGACCTGCAGGCGCAGCGCGACATCGAGTATCACGGCCCGCTCCGCGATCTCCGACGCCGGTCCACCCGTCAACTCGGTGAAGATGAAGGGATTGCGGCGCGCCAGCGCGATCGCGTCCACGATGCCGGCGGCCAGGCGGGCCGCCCGGCGGTTCGTCTCCATCCGATCGGCGACCACATCATCGAGAACCCCGGTGACCACCGTCAGCGCGTCACGCGTGGCCGGTGGGCGGCCATCGTCCTCAGAGAGGGCGTCGATGGATGGGCTGCTCATGCCTTCGACAGTAGAACATACCTCCGACATTCGAGAGGCCCGCGGCGCGGGCGTAGCCTGCCGCCGGCGTTCTGCCCGACTCTCAGGGCCACGTCCCGCCTATGCCCTCCGCGATCGCATCGCGCGGGTCTGGCTCACCGCCCGGATCCCGGCAAAGCCGCTCGTACTCCTCCGACCCTTGCGCGACGCCCGCGACGCCCGCGACGCCGATCGCGCACAATGTCCGTATGCGCATCGTCGTCCTCACCGGAGCAGGCATCTCGGCCGAGAGCGGGGTGCCGACCTTCCGCGGTGCCGACGGCCTCTGGGAGGGCCACCGCGTGCAAGACGTCGCGACGCCGGAGGCCTTCGAGCGCGACCCCTGGATCGTGCAGGGGTTCTACGACGCGCGGCGCCGGGCCGTGGCATCCGTCTCGCCCAACGCCGCGCATCGTGCCCTCGCCCGGCTCGAAGGGGCCCTCGGCGACGACCTGCTGGTCGTGACGCAGAACGTCGACGACCTGCACGAGCGGGCGGGCAGCCTCAACCTCGTGCACATGCACGGCGAACTGCGCAAGGCGCTCTGCACCCAGTGCAACGCCCGCGTGCCGTGGGACGGCGATCTCGCCGGCGATCCGCCGTGCCCGGCCTGCGGCGCACATGCCCTGAGGCCGGATGTCGTCTGGTTCGGCGAGATGCCGTACGAGCTCGAGCGCATCGAGGAGGCCGTCGTCGCGTGCGACCTGTTCGTCGCCATCGGCACGTCGGGGGAGGTGTATCCCGCGGCGGGGTATGTCGCGCTCGCCGCGGCGTTCGAGGCGCACACCCTCGAGCTCAACCTCGCGCCCGCGGTGGGCGTCGTCCCGTTCGACGAGGTGCGCGCGGGTCCGGCGACCGAGGTCGTGCCCGCGTGGGTCGAGGAGGTCGTAGCGGATCGCCGACGCTCGTAGCCGCACCGCGCGGGCCGGCGCTCAGTCGCGGGTCGACACCGTCACGGTGAACTTCGCGTTGCGCGCGACCTGCCGGGTCGGGCCCACCAGGCGATCGAGCGCGGAGCGGTACGCCAGCGGCGAGTTCCAGACGGCCCAGAGCTCCCCTCCGGGCGCGAGCACGCGCCCGGCCTCGGCGAACAGGGGCTCCGCGACGCCGCCCGGCACCGCCGCGCCCGCGTGGAAGGGCGGGTTCAGCGCGATGAACGACGCGCTCGCCGATGGCCGGGACTCCAGTCCGAGATCGCGAATCACCTCGATGCGTGCGGCGACGCCGTTTGCCGCGGCGGTCGCCCGGGTCGAGGCGACCGCCGCCGCGGACTGATCGGTCGCGAGAACGTGCAGCGCCGGATGCCGCATGGCCAGCCATGCGGCGATGACCCCGGTGCCGCACCCGAAGTCGATGGTGTCTCCCTCCGGCGAAGGGGTGGCCCCGGCATCCGTCAGCTGCTCGAGCAGGAAGCGGGTGCCGATATCGAGCGACGCGCCGGCGAAGGCCCCGCCGAAAGCCCTGACCGACAGCGGATGCTCGAGGCCGGGCACGGTGACCGATCCGGTCCGCGGCTCGGGATCCCGCCCATCGATGGGCCCTCGAGCGATCAATGCCCGTGACTTCTGCCGGGCATGCGTCACATCGAGCGTCGAGAACGACCGCCGCAGCACGTCGTTCATGGCGACGCTCATGTGCTTCACGCGTCCGCCGGCGTAGACGACGACGTCGGGGTCGGCATGTGCGGCGATCAGCGCCGCGATGTCGCCGAGGGCATCGAGCGCGCGGGGCAGCCGAAGAAGCACGACGCGCGCCCCCGCGACCAGCTCGCGGTCGAGGGGCAGCGACCGGAACGATTCCGACATCCCGAACTCCCGGGCGTTGGCCGCGAGGGCCAGCTCACCGGCGAGGGGGTCCTGATGAACTCGGATGCCGGTGGCTCCGGCATCCGCGGCGCCCAGGGTGAGCGCCCCGTGCCCGTCGCCGATCACCACGATCGTGCCCGCAGGTGCGGCGCTGCGGGCTCCGGCCGACTCGTCGAGGATCAGGCGATCGGCGGCGTCGGAGGCCAAGAGCCCGGGTGCCTCGACATCCGGCCATCGGCGCAGGGCGTCGGGGGAGTAGGGGCGGGGCACGGTGCCATTCTCGCGCACGACCCGCGGCGCCGATGCGCCTACTCGCGCAGGCGGACCAGCAGCACGTGCCCCGTCTCCTCGAGCTCGGCGATCGCGTCGCGCTCCTTGAGGAAGTCGGAGAAGGAGCGGAAGCCGAGCGCCTTCTCGCTGAACGACGGGTCCATGCGGCGCATGTGGGTCTTCACGGCAGAGCTGTGCAGCCACTCCGCGTCATCCTTGTCGTGGCCCAGGCGCAGGGCGCGCTCGAGGAGCTTCGTGGCGACCTCCTGCGGGTCCTCCACCGACTCGTCGGCTTCGGGTGTCGCCTCGGCGGCTTCGGGTGTCGCCTCGGCGGCCTCGGGCGTCGCCTGGGCGGCCTCGGGCGTCGCCTGGGCGCCGTCGGTGCGGGCCGCGACGGACTTGGACGTCGCGCGGCGGTTCGTGCGCCTGGGCGGAGTGGCCTGCCCGAGCGCCTCGATGAGGGTGGCCTCCACGTCGGCGGGGCCGGGCGCGGGAGCGTCGGCAGTCGCCTCGACGGATGCCGGGGCTTCGGCGGCCTCGGCGGCCTCGGCGGCAGCGGTATCTTTCGCCGGAGTCTTCGCCCCGGCCCGCCTGCCGCCCGCGCGGGTCTTCGTCGCCGGAGCAGCGGATTCGGCGGCATCCTCGGCCGGCGGCGCTGCCGCGGCGGCCCTGCCCCTGGTGGACGATCTCCCGGAGGTCTTGGCGGCCGCCTCTTTGGCGGCGGCATCCTTCGCGGGCGTCTCCTTCGCCGCGGCATCCTTCGGCGACGCGTCCTTGGCACCTCCGTCCCTCGCGGGCGCCCTCGTGATGGCGGGTGCGCGCACCATGCGGGGAACGCCCGGAAGCGAGTCATAGGCCTCGAACTCGTCGCATGCGGCGGCGAGCGACTTCGCGGTCGACCCGGCGACGCCGATGCCGACGACGTAGCGCCCGAGGCGCTTGCAGCGCTGGGCGAGGGGCACGTAGTCGGAGTCGCCCGCGACGATCACGACGTGATTGAGGTCGGGAAGACGGAACATGTCTTCCACGGCATCCACGGCGAGGCGGATGTCGGCACCGTTCTTCGCGTACGCCGCCGCCGGGAAGAGCTGAACGAGGTCGACGGCGCGCGCGACCAGCTGGCTGCGGTACACGGCGTTGACGGGCGAGGACCAGTCCGCGTAGGCGCGGGTGAGCACGAGCGTGCCGAAGGATGCCGCGTAATCGATGATCGCGCCGACGTCTATCGTCGCGCGCGCGAGGCGCTCGGCGATCTCAGGATCGTCCGGGGTCTCGAGGATGCGCTGGCGGTCGCGCCCGTAGGAGTTTCGGCCGTGCACGCGGTCGTACCAGGAGATGACGATGTTGTCGAAGTCGAGGTAGACGGCCACGCGGGCGTTCTGTGAGTCGGGCATGGTTCCAGTGTGACAGGCGGGCCGTCGGCCCGGCGCCCCTCGCCGCCGCCTCTCGCCGCGCGGCGCGCGGTCAGCGACCTCCGGGGTAGACGAGGCCGATCTGCCTGCGGATCTCGTCGAGCGTCCCCATGATCGCGACGGTTTGGTCGATCGGCAGGATGTCGCCCCCGTGATCGCCCTCGGCGACCAGACGCTCGGCGGCGAAGGCCTGGTACTGCATCCCGCGGCTCGCGACATCCGATGCGTACGACTCGAGCACCGCCCCGTCGGGCGCGACGACGCGGAACGAGGTCGGGGAATACCAGACCCCGTCGATGTCGATCCGCGCCTCGGTGCCCAGCACCGTCGCGGTGTTGGGGCCTGCCGCGACCGAGGACGAGAACGTCGTCGCGATCTGCCCGCCCGGGTAGGTGAAGACGGTGGCGACCTCGGCGTCGACGCCGGTCTCCGTGAAGCGCGCCGAGGCCTGCACGGTGGCCGGCGCCCCGAGCACGTCCCACGTGAACGACACGGGGTAGATGCCGAGATCGAGCAGCGCGCCGCCGCCGAGCTCGATGGCGTTCAGCCGGTGCCGAGGGTCGTCGCTGATCTTCTGCGTGTGATCGGCCATCACGCCGCGCACGTCGCCGAGCACCCCCGAGGCGATGATCTCGCGGATGCGCACCATGTGGGGCAGATACCGCGTCCACATCGCCTCCATCGCGAGGAGCCCCTTCGCGGCCGCGAGGTCGCGGATCCCCGCGGCCTCGGCGGCGTTGAGGGTGAACGGCTTCTCGACCAGGACGTGCGTGCCGCTCTCGAGCGCCAGGGTCGCGTTGTCCACGTGCGCGGGATGCGGCGTCGAGACGTAGACGATGTCGACATCGGGATCGGCGACCAGCTGCTCGTACGACCCGTAGGCGCGGGGGATGTCGAACTCGGCCGCGAACGCGTCGGCCGACGCCTGCGACCGCGAGCCGACGGCGATCAGGTCGAGGCCGCTGGCGCGAAGGTCGCGGGCGAAGGCGTGGGCGATCCCACCCGTGGCGAGGATGCCCCATCTGAGGCCGGCGGAGCGGGGTTCGGTCATACTCTCACCGTAGCGGCCACCCTCAGGCCATCGGCCGGGGCGCCTCGTCCGAGACACCGCACACGAACGCGAGGATGCGCAGGCCCGTGTCCTGGATCACGGGGCCGTGCCCGAACGACCAGTCGGCATCCGTCGCCCGCAGCGTGTGGCCCGCCAGGACGGCGCGAATCTCCAGCGGAGCGGCGCCGGTGCGATACAGCACAACGGCGCCGATCGTCATCGGGTCGACCTTCGCGGCGGTGCCCACCTGGCGCGCGAGCTCGAGCTGCGCCGTGACGGCCCGGGAGAGCGCACGGATCGGACGTCGCTTTCCCGTGCGCACGCGCTCCGCGAGTTCGCGGAGGTCGCCGCTTGCCGCGTCGGATGCGAGCCCGGCGCGCTCGGCGAACTCCCGGCCGAGGTCCCGATCGCCGAGGAGCATCGACTCGGTCGCCGCGATGACGTCGGCCAGAGCCACCCGTCGGTCGGACGTGACGGCGGATTCGTCGGCAGCCGCGCGCTGTGACAGCGGAAGGAAGCGACCGAGGTCGGACATGCCCCGAGCCTATGCCGCACAAGCCATGTCGCGTGCGGCGACCGGTCGATTCTCACCCGCGGAGCAAAGCGGCAGGATGTGACGTCACATTCCCGGCGGGTGTAGTTCCGCGATGTGCGGCCATAATGGGTCCAGAACGGATGTGACCGTGCACACGATCGTGGAGGCGCACATGAGCGACGCCGGGCGCGGGAGACCGCCCAGCATCCGCGATGTCGCGCGCCTCGCCGGGGTGTCGCACCAGACGGTGTCGCGCGTTCTCAACGATCACCCGAGCATCCGCGACGCGACCCGCGCCCGCGTGGTCGAGGTGATGCAAGAGCTGCAGTACACCCCGAATCGCGCGGCGCGGGCGCTCGTCACGAGCCGCTCCCAGACGATCGGCATCCTGTCGGCGTCATCGAGCCAGTACGGGCCGGCATCCAGCATCGCGGCGATCGAAGCAGCCGCGCGGGAGCAGGGCTACTGGGTGAGCACGGCCAACATCGACTCGTCCGACCCCGACTCGATCGTGGCGGCCCTCACGCATCTTTCGGCGCAGTCCGTGGAGGGACTCGTCGTCATCGCGCCCCAGGTCCGGGTGTTCCGGGCGATCGCGGCGATGCACATCGACGTGCCGTACGTCACCCTCCAATCGACCGAGATCGACGAGGAGCGAGCCCTCTCCGTCGACCAGATCGCCGGCGCCCGGATGGCGACGCGGCACCTCATCTCGATCGGCCACCGCGCGATCTACCACCTCGCCGGCCCACAGGACTGGATCGAGGCGGAGGCCCGGATGCGCGGATTCCTCGAGGAGATGAGCGCGAACGACGTTCCGACGACGGCGCCGATCCTGGGGGACTGGACGGCCGAGTTCGGCTATTTCGCGGGGCGCGAACTGCTCAGCGTGCCCGACTTCACGGCGATCTTCGCATCGAACGACCAGATGGCCCTCGGACTGCTGCATGCGATCCGCGAAGAGGGACTGGACGTTCCGCGCGACATCAGCGTTGTCGGGTTCGACGACATCCCTGAGGCAGCGCACTTCTGGCCGCCGCTGACCACGGTGCGGCAGGACTGGAACGAGCTGGGCCGCCGGTGCGTCGCCCTTCTGCTCGGCGGCGCGGCCGGGGCGTCCGTCGGCGCGCGCCAGACGATCGTGCCCGAGCTCATCGTGCGCCGTTCCACGGCGCCGGTCGGCCGCTGACGCGACCCGTTACGAATCCGAGATGTAGTCCCGCTTGACAGCTCGGCGGGGGACGTGAGTAACATAACCCAATGTGAACGGTCACATTGGGAGAGCCTCCCACCGACCGATTCTCACGAAAGACCTACCGGCTCATGAAGGAGTGTTCCGTGCCCGCTCGCAACGACGCCGCGCACGCCCTTCGTTTGGTCCTCCGAACCGCCGCCCACGCGGCCCTCGGCCGACGCGTTGCGGGAGCCGCCGCGTGAGCTCGTACGGGCCCAAGGTCGAGGTCGCGATCGCGCGGGTCCGTGCCGAGGTGGCGGGGTTGCATGCGGAGTTGGTGCGGTATGGGCTGGTGGTGTGGACGGGTGGGAATGTGTCGGGCCGGGTGCCGGGTGCGGATTTGTTCG
>NZ_DATMIO010000050.1:0-5346 GCF_035554235.1 Microbacterium sp.
CGCCACGTCGTCGCCCTCGGGCTGGGCGACGAACGACGGAACACCGCGGCTCTCATCCACCCGGGGCGACGCCAGGGGGCTCTGCTGCGGCGCGGCGGTCTCCGCGGGCACACTGACCGTGACATCGGACGAGCCGGCCACCGAGATGCGCTGCGCGTCCACGACCGTGCGTCCGAGCGCGAGCGCCGGCCCGGTGCACACGGCGACGGTGTCGGCCGGGTCGGGCTGCGCCTCGATGCTCGGGGCAGGATGCTCGACCACGGGCCACGGCCAGGAGACGGCCGTCACGACCAGCGCCGTGAAGGCGATGGCGACGGCGGTGCCGACGATGGTCCTCGTTCCGGTGGCGGCCCACCGGAACCAGCGATTGCCGTTCACAGCGCCTCCCTCGACGTCGGCCCGACGACCCGCGGCGCGTTGCGCGCCGCCCGGCGCGACGCGGCGGTGGGCACGGCGAGCAGCAGCGCGATTGCGAGCACCGCGAGCTGGGTCGCGGTCACGATGCGCCAGATCTGCTCCTGCGCGCTCGTCCGCCCCGGCGGGACCGTGACATCGCCCGCGACCTTCCAGAGCACGCCCTTCGCGGTCTCCCCGACGTTCTCGAGCCCCGCGCGCTGATCGATCGATGTGACGGCCAGCAGCCGGAAGGCGCGGGCGTCGTCCGACTCGGTCCCGGTGGGGGGCGCGAGCAGCACGAAGGAGCAGCCGAGCTCGCGGAGCTCGGCTGCGGCATCCACCGTGCTGGGCGTGACGAGGTCGGCGACCAGGTCGGCGAGCGCGGCATCCGCTTCGGTCGCCTCTGTCCGCGTGGTCTGGATCGTCGCCTGACCGCCGAGCGTCTCGCTCTGGCCCCAGACCACGTCGGCGGCGACGCCGCCGGCATTCTGCGGTGTCAGCACCAGGGTGCCGACCGACGCGTCATCCCGGCCCGACGCGGCGACGTACGCCGGAAGCGTGCTCGTGGGACCGTTCGTGATGAGCGCCTCGCCGCGCGCGACCGCCGTCAGGGGTGCGACGGCGATGACGAGCACGCCTGCGACGACGAGGGCGGCCAGGACGGGACGGATGAGGGCCGGCCGCGGAGCGATCCCGGTGTCGAGCGTCACGAGGGCGGCGCCCACGACGCCGATCCAGGCGAGGCTGAGGCCCGTGCCGGGCCAGAGGGGGACCGCCACCGATTGGGCGTGGGCGAGCGCCACCGACACGGCCATGAACGCGGTGCCGAGTCCGATGAGCGCCACGCCCAGCAGCACGATGCCGGATGTCCAGCGCGGCGTCAGGGGCGAGACGAGTGCGGCCACGGCGAGCGGGACGGTGAGCAGCGGCACCCACCAGACCGATGCCTCGATCCCGAGCCCGGTCAGCATCGCGCCCCACCCCGCGGGATCGGTGGTCGGAAAACCCGCGGCGAGCAGCGCGCGGCCGGCCGCGTCGGCGCCGACCTGCGGACCCGCCCACGGCAGTCCCACATCCGCGAACAGCGCCATCAGGTTGCCGCCGTGCCACTGTGCCCACGCGAGGGGGGTGAAGACGACCACGGCGGGGACGACCACCCAGAGCACGCGCCACAGACCGCGGCCGGCCCGCGTGGCGAGCACGACCACGAGCGCGAGCACCCAGATCACGAGCAGACCCGGGGCGAGCACCGGCGCGCAGGCCACGACGGCGACGAGGACGAGCGACGCGGCCCCCGCCGCCCCCCACGATCGATGCGTGACCGAGCCCACGTAGAAGAGCCACGGCAGCAGGAGGTGCACGATGACCGCGGCCGGTCGGCCCAGCACGAGGGCGGCGAGGAAGGTGGGCGCGAGTGCCCACGCGATGGCGGCCACGATGCGGAGGGCCGAGCGCTCGGTGAGTCGTGTGGCGGCGAACCATCCGCCGAGGGTCGCGAGCGGCAGGGCCAGCACCCACACGAGCACGAGCGCGAAGGACGGTGCCCCGGGCCACAGGCTTCCGAGCACGGCGACGACACCCGCGAAGGGATCGGCCGGCCCGACCTCGTCGATACCCGTCGCGCGCACCCCGTACGCGGCATCCGCCCACAGCGCCGAGACGGTGTCGCGCAGGGGCAGCAGCGCGCCCCCGCCCAGCACCGGCCACGCGAGCAGGGTGGTGAACGACGCGATCGAGACGACGAGGGCGCCGAGCACCGCCCACGCTCCCCCGCCGGTGAAGAACCGCAATTCGCTCCGCCGGGGCACGCCCCCGGCATCGTCGTAGTCGTCGCTGCCGAGGCGGTCGCGCAGCTGCGCGCGCGTGCGCCGGAGCGGCGCGATGCGCGCCCATGAGCTCGTCCGGCCGGAGCGGAGCACCCGGCGGGAGCGGGCGATGGAGGGCCATCGCACCGCGGCCGTCGCGGCCGCGCGCCACTCCGGGATCGTGAGCCCGGGCGCCTTCGCGACGATGTGGGCGAGGGTGCGCCAGATCGCGAGCGGCAGGATCGTGAGCCAGTGCACGGGAACGAGGTAGGGCTCGGCGTAGGCCAGCCGCCGGTGCAGCTGTGCCGTCCGCTGTGCGTAGGCGGCGCGGCGCACCCCCCAGCGGCCGTGTCCGGAGGGAACCCCCGCCACACCGTCGCCCGCGACGGCGATTCGCGCACCGGGAACGAGCGAGATGCGCCAGCCCGCCAGGCGGGCGCGAACCCCCATGTCGAGGCCCTCCTCCGCCCCGGCGAGGGCCGGATCGGGCAGGAGGTGCGCCCTGGCCTCGCCGCGCACGAGCACGCCGCGCACGTCGGAGCCGAGCACGTCGGCGTCGCCGTCGTGCTGCCCCTGGTCGTACTCGCCATCCGCGAGTTCCACGGCGCGCCCGAGGCGGGTCATGGTGACCCCGAGCGAGACGATCGCGTCGCGGTCTTCCCAGCGCACGAGCTTGGGCGCGGCGATCGCGACGGAGGGCGAGAGCTCGAGCGCGCCGACGAGCCGCGCGAGCGCGTCCGGCTCGGGTGCGGTGTCCTGGGCGAGCAGCCACACCGAGCTGCCCTCGTCGACGCGGCGTACCGCGAGAGCGACAGCTTTCGCGTACGTCGTGGATGCCGGGGCTGTCACGACGGCTTCCGCCCCCGACGACGCCGCCAGATCGTGCAGCGCGTCATCGGTGCCGCAGAGCACGACCGTCAGCGCGTCGGGGCGCCGTTTCTGCGCCTCGAGCGCCGCGAGCGTGCGCTTGAGGTGCAGCGCCGAGGGGATTCTGCCGTCGGGTCGCGCGACGAGGATGGCGTGGACTGGGGCGGGCATGGCGAGGCCAGCCTAGGCGCGATGCGGCCACCTTCCGGGGCGCACGCGCCGCGAGCCGCCTAGACCGCCCGGCGCTTGAGCTTGCGTCTCTCGCGCTCGCTCAGTCCGCCCCATATGCCGAAGCGCTCGTCGTTCTGCAACGCGTACTCCAGGCATTCCCCGCGCACTTCGCACGTCGTGCAGATGCGCTTCGCATCGCGCGTCGATCCGCCCTTCTCCGGGAAGAATGCTTCCGGATCGGTCTGCGCGCAGAGCGCATCGGTCTGCCACGACAATGGGTTGTCGTCATCCTGAGACGGATGCCGCACCCCCGGGACGCCGAGTTGAACCGGATCGACGAACCAATTGTCGGGAACGCCGGAACGGTAGTGTGACCCCGCCATTTCGTTCTCCCGCCTGTTACCCCCCACGCAGGTTCGCGTGCTTGGACCTAATTACACCGTTGTCATTCGCTGCGGTCAAGTCGCGGATACTAAAGCCTCAATCGGTTCTTTAACCTTCACGACGCGCCGAAGGCGTGTCATGACTCGTATCGAATCGGAAACGACGGGATGCCGGGCGCGCCCGGTGCGCGTCAGCCGGGCGAGCCGGGCTGCGCGATGAAGACTTCGCCGTCGCCCGCGAGGCGCACGGGCGATTCGTCCCGGGTCACGAACACGGCCTGGCCGGGCCGGAGCGTGCGGTCGCCGTGGCCGCCCACCACGGTGATCGTGCCCGCGGTGACCAGCGCGATGGCGGCGCCGCGCAGCGTCACGGTGGCGGGGCTGTCGGGGTTGACGCGGGCGCGAAGCAGCTCGAAGTCGGGGGCGTCGGTGGCGAACGCCTCGACGCCGCGCGACGCTCCCTCGGCGGATGTCGGCAGCACGACCGGCACGACCGCCGGGCGCGCGTCGAGCACCGAGAGCAGCTCGGCGACGTCGACGTGTTTCGGCGTCAGGCCGCCGCGCAGCACGTTGTCGCTGGCGGCCATGAGCTCGACGCCCAGCCCGGAGATGTAGGCGTGCAGCAGTCCGGCGCGGAGGAACACCGCCTCGCCCCGGCGCAGCACGACATGGTTCATCAGGAGCGCGACGACCACGCCGGGATCGCCCGGGTACACGCTCGCGATGCGGCGGGTCGTCGCCAGCTCGGCCGCGAACTCGACCGACTCGGCGGAGCCGATCGCATCGATGAGCGATGCCACCTCGACATCGGCGGAGCCGCCGAGCAGCCAGCCGATCACATCGCGCAGGATGTCGGCATCCTCGCCCTCGGCGCCACCGATCGCGGCATCGCCGCTCGGGCGCTCGAGCCGCGCGCGCAGCGCCGCGGGGCCCAGCCCCTGCCCGAGCGCGCCGACGAGCCGTCGGGTCGCCGCCAGCGGGCGCAGCCCGCACAGGGCCTCGAACGTGTCGCTCAGGGCGACGATCAGTTCGGGCTTGTGGTTGTCGTCGCGGTAGTTGCGGTTCGGCGCGTCCGCCGGCAGGCCCGTCTCGCGCGCGAACCCCTCGATCGCTTGGGCCTTCGAGGGGTGCACCTGGATCGAGAGGGGGGATGCCGCGGCCAGCAGTTTCAGCAGGTAAGGCAGCCGCTCAGGGGCGCCCTCGACGCCGGCGGCGAGGACGGTGTCGAGCGTGCGGCCGCTCCCGTCGCCGACGAGGGCGGGTCCGCCCGGGTGGTCGCCGAACCAGACCTCGGCCTCCGGCGCGTCGCTCGGGGGTCGCCCTTCCAGGGCCGCGATGAGGGTGCGCGAGCCCCATGCGTAGTCTTTCGGCGGATTCGTCAGAGGCAGCATCACGATCTCAGCCTATTGGTCGCCTCGCGGTAGCCTGATGGCACGATGGCGGAGTACACGAAGCACCCCGTGGCGGCCCCACCCACCGCGCCGGCGCGCGAGACGACGGGGCACCTGCTTCTGCGCGGCTACAGCATCCTCGTGCTCATCTGCCTCCTCGCCCCGACCGCGATGTACAACCTCATGGGAGCCGTCGGGGTCTGGATTGTCTCCCTCTCGGCCGCAGCCATCACGATCGCCATCTGGGTGCCCCGCATCGTCGCCCAGAGGGTGTCGAACCCGTTCCCGTGGCGCCGGCTGCCGTGGTTCCTGCTCGCCTATGTGGCCTGGGCC
>NZ_DATMIO010000051.1:0-11268 GCF_035554235.1 Microbacterium sp.
TGATTGTCAACTGTAATCTCATCACGCGCATGCTTGGTCTCCGCCGCGATAGTGTTCGCTCCGAACTGAAGCCCGCTGACAATGCCCTCGACGTGACCACTAGAGCGTTTCCGCACCGAAGCGACCTCCGCACCATTCAATGTGATCGTGGCTTGCTTCGCGATACGTCCCACGACACGAATGAGCACATCGCCACCAGTAACCGTATCGGTGCGACCGGATAGCAGAACTATCGACAGGTCGCCCTTCTCGCCCCGCGGAGGAATCGCACTCGCCGGAGCGGCGAACACGGCCCCAGCGAGGACGATAGACACGAAGCACGCGAGTGCAATCCTCGTCGCCCTCCACACGCTTTTCGCGCGCACGTAGCGGCCATCGGAATGAAGGATAGGTGCCCTGTTCATTCTTACTCCTCGTTGAGCGTTTACTGAGGATGCGCGCCTCTCGCGCGAACCAACTGCAGGATAACCAGGTAGCGCGGTCGAACTGATCGCCGTTCTCAGTAACTGAGAACAGTGGCTCCCGCTGCCCGTCCGCCGACCCACGATCGCGTGTTTGCGGCCTAGGGCGTGTCTGACAATTCGCTGGTCCAGGCGATGATGGCGTTGAGGACGACGGCGGCGCGGTAGATCATGGCGTGCTTGTCGTATCGGGTGGCGAGGCCGTGCCATTGCTTGATGTGGCAGTAGCGGCGTTCGATCACATTCCGGTTCTTGTAGTCGACGGCGTCGAGTTCGCCGGGCCTGCCGCCTCGTGAGCCGCGTCGCTTGCGATGCGCTTTCTGGTCGTCGGGTTCGGGGATCACGGCTTTGATGCCGCGGGATCGCAGGTGCCCGCGGATCGCGCGCGACGAGTACGCCTTATCGCCGCGGACCGCGTCCGGCCGGGTCCGCGGCCGGCCGGTGTCACCCCCGACGCGCAGCTGCGCGATCAATGGCAGGAACATCGGCGAGTCCCCGGCCTGGCCCGGGCTGATCAACGTCACCAGCGGCAGTCCGTTGCCGTCGACGAGCTGGTGGATCTTCGTCGACAGGCGCCGAGCCGCCCGCATGCACCACCTCGGAATCGGCTACCAACACCGCGGCAAACGCATCCTCGCCCTCATCGACGAAAGCACCGTCACCGTGGTCCACCTCGACACCGGCGAAATCCTCAGCACCCACATCATCGACCCCCACCGCAGCTACTGGCGCAACCAACAACAAGAGCCCGGCCGATGGCCGGGCTCCTGAAAAGCGACACATGTCCCGACTCATCTGAGACCTATGTCGCGAGACATCACATCGTGGACCTGAGGGGATTCGAACCCCTGACCTCTTCATTGCGAACGAAGCGCGCTACCAACTGCGCCACAGGCCCCTGAACCTCCGATAGGTTATCACGCTCGACCCCTCGCTCCCGCCCGCCGGAGCACCCCTCGATCGCTGCCGGAACCGGCCGGCGCGCGGGAGATCAGCCCGCGGCGCGGCGCGCGAGCAGCTGGCGCACGTGGGCCTCGATCTCGGCGTCGTCGACGCGTCCGCTTCCCGCGAACGGCGTGGGGGTGGATGCCGCGGCACCGTCGTGCGCGCGGCGCGCGGCCGCGATCGTCGGCGGCTGCCGTTCGGCGGCGTGCGCGAGCAGTGCTTCTTCTCGGGCGGCGATCCGCAGCGCCTCGGCCGCGTCCAGCACGGCGGCGGCACGGGAGCCGGCGGACGCCGACAGCGGGCGCGGCAGCCGGCGAGGCGTCCACGCGGCGGGGGCGGCGAGTTCGACATCCTGCACGCGGGCTTCGGCGACGGGGGCCGCGATCTCGGTGCGGACGGCGGCTCGCGCGCCGACGCGCGCCATCCGGTGCAGGAGCAGCCCGCTGACCACGGCGAGCGCGACGCCCGACCAGAGCACGACCTGAGATCCGGTGGCCACGAAGAGCCAGCCGCCCCACGAGGCGACGCCGATCGCCGCGAGGCCGACGACGGTGGTGAGCAGGCGGGCGCGGCGCCGAGCCCGGGCCATCCGCGCGGACCGCGTGCTGCGGGCGGCGGCGAGTTCGCGACGGGCCTCTTCGAGCTCGCCCTTCTCGATCTCGGCCCGGGTGCGCCGGGCGAGCCGCTGCTGGGCGAGCGCGGTGCGGGCGTTGAGCTCGAGGCGCACCTCGCCGGGAGTCTCGCTCGTCTCGGCGAGAACGCGCAGCGCCTGGTTGAGCCGCACGGCGTTGCGTTCGGCCGCGTTGTACTGGTGGCTTCCGTGCCACGAGGGCAGCAGGTAGACGAGCCAGAGCAGCACGGAGACGAGGACGATCACGCCCCCGCCCAGAACCGGCCCACCCATGACGTCCACGGTAGGCGGCTCGCCCGCCGTTGCCCGGCTCCTCGGCGCGTGTCGTGTGAGTGGTTCTGTCGCTTTCGATGCAGAGCCTAGGCGTGCAGGCGATCCGCCGGGGGCACGGTCGCGGCATCCTGAGGCGCCTGCCCCCGCACCCAGCGCTCCAGCACGCCCTCCGGCACCTCGTCGCGGACGAGCGCGAAGGCGTAGTGATCGCGCCAGTCGCCGTTGATGTGGATGTAGCGCCGACGCAGTCCCTCGTAGCGGAAGCCGAGCTTCTCGACGACGCGGATGCTCGCCTTGTTCTCGGGGCGGATGCAGATCTCCATCCGGTGCAGCTGCAGGTCGGTGAAGCAGACATCCGTGGCCATCGCGACGGCTGTGGGGGTGATTCCCCGTCCGGCGAACCGTTCGCTCACCCAGTAGCCGATCGTGGCCGAGGCGAGGGACCCGCGCGCGATGCCCCAGACGTTGAGCTGACCCGCGACCTCGTCGTGGTCTTCCATGACGAAGGGCACACCGCTGCCGTCCCGGTACTGCTGGAGGAGACGACGGATGCCGGCCTTCATGTCGAACGAGACCGGTCCGTCGGGACTCGTGGCCTCCCACGGGCGCAGCCACGAGCGGTTGCTCAGCAACTCGTTCTGGAGCACGCGCGCATCGCGCGGGCGCACGAGCCGGATCGACACGGACCCGTGGCGGCGCGGCAAGGAGAGATCCATGCGACCTCCCTCGAACGTGCGACTACAGCGTTGCCGCGAACTCTTTGAACCAGGGTCGCAACTCGGGTCCGAGATCCTCACGGTCGGCCGCAAGCTGCACGATGGCCTTGATGTAGTCCACCCTATCGCCGGTGTCGTAGCGGCGACCCCGGAATACGACGCCGTACACGCCTCCGCCGTCGCCGTCGCTCGTGGCGAGCTCCTGCAGCGCGTCAGTCAGCTGGATCTCGCCGCCCTTGCCCGGTTCGGTGCGCTCGAGGATGTCGAAGACCTGCGGCGTCAGCACGTAGCGGCCGATGACCGCCAGGTTGGACGGAGCGTCCTCCTTCGAGGGCTTCTCGACGAGACCCGTCACCTTGACGACGTCGGCGTCGTCGGTGGGCTCGACCGCGGCCGCCCCGTACATGTGGATCTGTTCGGGGTCGACCTCCATGAGGGCGATGATCGTCGCCCCGCGGGCCTCGTGCTCATCGATCATCGTCGTCAGGAGCGGGTCGCGCTCATCGATCAGGTCGTCGCCGAGCAGCACGGCGAACGGCGCGTCTCCCACGTGCGCGCGTGCGCGCAGGACCGCGTGGCCGAGACCCTTCGGCTCGCCCTGCCGCACGAAGTGGATGTCGGCGAGGTCGCTCGATTCCACGACACGCTTGAGTCGCCCGTGGTCACCCTTGTGCTTCAGCTTGTCTTCGAGCTCGGGCACCGAGTCGAAGTGGTTGGCGAGGGCATTCTTGTTGCGCCCGATGATGATCAGGATGTCGTGGATGCCGGCGAGCGCGGCCTCCTCGACGACGTACTGGATGGCCGGCTTGTCGACGACCGGAAGCATCTCCTTCGGCAACGCCTTCGTTGCCGGGAGGAATCGCGTGCCGAGACCGGCGGCCGGAATGACTGCTTTCATTCGCTTTTGGGGCATGGCATCACTCTATCCAGGGCGCGTGAGCGGCACATGACGGGCACCCTCCCGCGCCCGCCTAGAATCGAGACCATGCCGCATGACGCCGATCACGAGAAGCGCGCCCTGCGTGCCGAGCTGCGTGAGCGTCGGCAGCTGCTCTCCGATGCGCAGAGGGATGCCGCGGCCGCGGGTGTACGCGCGCAGCTCGACGCCCTCGTCGCGAGCACCGGCGCCCGATCGGTCTCGTGCTTCCTCTCGAC
The DNA here is from genome assembly GCF_035554235.1 of Microbacterium sp. Classification (GTDB taxonomy): domain Bacteria; phylum Actinomycetota; class Actinomycetes; order Actinomycetales; family Microbacteriaceae; genus Microbacterium. The sequence goes on from NZ_DATMIO010000051.1 coordinate 4,182, forward strand.
GACGACCGAGCCGGGCACGCGTGAGTTCGTCGACGCGGCGGTGGCCCGCGGCATCCGCGTGCTCCTGCCCATCACGCGCAAGGACGGGCTTCTCGACTGGGCGGTGGCGACCAGCGACGGAGACATCGCCGAGGGCATGTTCGGGCTGCCTGAGCCGGTCGGCGAGCTGCTCGGCCCGATCGCCGTGAACTCCGTCGATCTCATGATCATCCCCGCCGCCGCGGTCGACCGCACCGGGATGCGCCTCGGCTGGGGCCGTGGGTTCTTCGACAAGACGATCGGCTCGATGGAGCGCTGCCCCCCGGTCTACGCCGTCATCTTCGACTCCGAACTCCTCGACGTGGTACCCCGCGACGTCCACGACCAGCCGGTGACCGGCGTCGTCACGCCCACCCAGACGATCACCCTCGCGCCGAGTCGGCGCTGAACAAGACTCGACAGGATCCGATGCCCACCTACGCCTACGCCTGCAAGACCTGCGGCCACCGCTTCGATGCGGTGCAGTCGTTCGCCGAGCCCACGCTCACCGAGTGCCCCGAATGCGGCGGCCCCCTTCGGAAGGAATACGGGTCGATCGGCGTGACCTTCAACGGCTCCGGCTTCTACCGCACCGACTCCCGCGCCGCCGCGTCGAAGTCGGACGGTTCCGGAGGCTCGTCGTCTGGCGGAGGGTCATCGGGAGGTTCGTCGTCGGGAGGCTCGTCGTCGGATGGCGGATCGGCCTCGCCGTCGGCGCCATCGAAGTCCGAGGCGAAGGCCTCGCCCGCCCCGACGGGAAAGTGATCGGCCAGCCCGAAGAAACGGAGCAGCATCGCATGATTCAGGGTTTCAAGGAGTTCGTTCTCCGCGGCAACGTCATCGATCTGGCCGTCGCGGTCGTCATCGGCGCGGCGTTCACCGGCATCGTCAACGCCATCGTCACGGGACTGATCAATCCCTTGATCGCTCTGATCTTCCGGGCCGACAGCCTGAACGACCTCGTGTGGAGCATTCCGAATATCCGGGGCGGCGAGACCGACTTCGGCTGGGGCATGATCATCGGCGCGATCATCAACTTCATCGCGGTCGCCGTCGTCGTGTACTTCGTCTTCGTGTATCCGCTCAACAGGGCGAAGGAGCGCGCCGCCGCCAAGGCGGGCATCGCCGCCGAGGAGGCATCGTCGCTCCCTACGGAGCAGGAGCTGCTCCTGCAGATCCGTGACCTGCTCGCGAAGGACAGCTCGAAGGCGTAGCCTCTCCCGCTGGCCCGAACGAGCAGCGACCCGGGTCTCGTAGTGGGCCGCTAGTAATGGGGCGGAACGTCCCGCCGCAGCTGCTCGTCATTGGGTCCCGCGCCGGCCGGGGGCGCGGCATCCGCTCTCGCGTCGTCGATCTCGTCGGCGGCCACCGGCTCCGTCGCCGTTCCCGGCGCGGGCGTCAGCTTCACGCGCCGCGAACCGCCGACGCGCTCGATCCTCTGCCTGTCGCCCGCCGGTCGGTCAGTCGGGCACATCGATCGGCTGGGTGTCGGTGTCGGCCGTGGGCGTTTCGGGCTCGACGCCGACGAGTCCCGCGATCCGCGCGGCGACGGCCCCGGGGTTGCTGTACAGGTCGAACGCGTGCACGCGCACGTAGTGCCAGCCGAGCCGGCGCAGGATGTGGGGTCGCAGACGAAGCGACTCGCGGAGCGATTCCGGGCGCGACTCGGGGTCGCTCTCCACGACGACGGCCTTGCCGTCGTGCTGGGCGACGAGGGGCAGCAACCCCCGGTAGTCCACGTCGACCGAGACGCCGAGCCGGCGCAGCTCGCGCGCGAGCCCGAGGGTGAGCGGGTCCGACAGGTCCTCGAGCCGGGCCTCGCGGGCCCGCGCGGCGATGCCCGACAGGATGCTCATGAGCGTCGCGGCGCCGTATTCGAGCCGGCCGTCGTCGAACGCCGAAGGCCGGATCGACGACACGATCACCATCGAACGCCTGGCGCGCGTCATGCCGACCGTGAGCAGCCGCTCCCCGTCGGGCGTGGAGAGGTCGCCGAAGTCGCTGAGCACGCGGCCGTGCTTCGTGAGCCCGAACCCGAGCGAGAACACCACCCGGTCGCGGCTCTCGGCCACCGATTCCTCGAGGGTGAGCACGGCGAACGGCTCCGCCGAGTCGCGACCGACGAAGTCCGCCACATCCGCGCGCCCGGCGAACGCCGCACCGACCGCGGCGCGCACCCGCTCCGCGTGCCGGGCGCTCGCCGTGACGACCATGAGCGACTCGCTCGATCGGTTCACGGCATGCTCGACCACGAGCGTCACGACGCGGTTGACCTCGGCATCCGGACTCTCCACCGCCCCCGTGACGGGGTCGGGGTTGCCTGTTCCCCCCTCGACGTAGTCGACGGTGAGGCTGCCGCGCCCGAGATACGAGCCCGCCCACGGCAGGGAGACGATCTCTCCCCCGTAGAACGCGTCGTTCACGAGCTCTGCCAGATCCTCGCCGCCCGCGCGGTAGCTGCGCGTGAGCGTCGTCACCGGAAGCAGGTCGGCGAGGCGCTCGAACACCGAGGCCTCGTCGAAGGGCACGTCGGCGTCGCCGTCGGCCGACTGCCCGGTCGCCGTGGCGAAGGGCATCGGCTTCTGCGTGACGGGGTCGCCGAAGACGACGACCTGGCGTGCGCGCCGGATCGCGGGGGCCGCCTCGGCGAGGTTCAGCGCGGCGGCGTCGGCGATGATCACGACATCGAACGGCTGGTCGTCGGGCACGTGGGGCACGTCGTACGGTGACGACAGCCAGACGGGCACGAGAGTGCGCATGAGGGTCGGGGCGACGCGGGTGAGATCGCGGGGCGTCGCGCGCGAGCCCGTCACGAGCGATCGTTTGAGCGCCGCCGCCTCGGCGGGGTGATCGACGATCGCGATGCGCCACTGCGTTGCCAGCTGCCAGGCGAGGAGCGGTCCGGATGCCGCGGCGTGCGCCTCGTCGACGAGACGGAAATCCCGCTCCAGGCGATCCACGACGGAGGTGTTTGCGCCGAGGAGCGCCCTGTCGGCTTGCAGCATGTGCTCGAGCACCGACTGCCACCACGCGAACTCGAGCTCGCCGGCGACGAGGTCTTCGGGAACGTGGCGCACCGAGAGCTCGGCCAGGAGCGGTTCGACGCCCAGCTGCGCGAGCTCGCCGCGCAGTGTTGCGCGCTCCACGAGGTTGTCGAACACCTTGGACTCGGCCGCGAGACCGGCGAGCGTGCGCACGAGCTGCGCGACCGGAAGGCCCGCAAGACGACCGGCCCGCTCGCGCCCCAGCGGGCGGTCGAGCTCGGCGAGGTCGGCCTCGACGCGCTGCCAGGCGACGTGCACGTCGGCGAGGCCGAGGGGCACCTCGGGGGCGACACCGGCTTCGACGTACCGCTGCCACGCGGTGCGCTGCTGCTGGATGCGCACGAGCGACTCGTGCATGTCGGGCACGTGCACGCCGGGCCGCACGTACTCCCTCGAGAGCCGGCGCAGCCTGCGCCGGTTCGCCCCGCTCATCGTCGGGGCGTCGCGGCGAGCGCCGAGCGCCTGGATGAGCTCGCCCAGGGGCCGCTCGAACACCGTGGGGCTGAAGCGGTCGAGCGAGTCGCGGATGCCCTGCAGCAGGCGCAGGTACTCCCCCAGCTCGTCGATCGTCGCGAAGGGACGCATCCGCGTCTGCGCGATGAGCGCGTAGCCGCGCTCGAGCAGGGCGGGCACGTCCTGGCGGTGCAGGCGTCCCGCGAGCGCGTGCACGGCACGGGCCTCCTGCGTGCTCGCGAACGAGACCCCGTACCACGGCGAGTCGTTCGGTCCGAAGCGGAATTCGCCCAGCCGGGCCGCCTGCACGAGCTTGGCCGCGGCATCCTCCCGTCGCGTCGCCAGCCGCACGAGCGCGGGAAGGGCGAGCCGTGCACTCGTCGAGGGCGCGGGGTTCCGCGCCGCGAGCGTCGTCAGGGCGCGCGTCGCATCGAGGGCGGAGACACCGAGCGTCGGGTGCTTCGTCGTGAGGGCGCGGCGATAGTCGCGAAGCACGGTCCGCAGTCGCACGAGCGCGTCATCGACCTCCGCGACCTTCGGCTGCGCTGCCTTCTCGTTGCGGCCGATCGCCCGTACCAGATCTCGCTGCAGCGTCGCGGGCGAGACCGCGAGGCCGCCGAGGCCGATGCCGGCGAGGCGGTGCCGCACGCCTTCGAGGCTCGAGCGGCGCGCGCTCACGACGAGCACGCGCTTGCCGGCCTGCACGAGGGCGCCGACCGCGTTGATGATCGTCTGCGTTCCGCCGGTGCCGGGCAGGGTCGCCACCGCGAGGGAGTGGCCGGCGGCGATGCGCGCGAGCACCGCCTCCTGCTCGGCGTCCGCATCGAGAAGGAGCGTGTCGGATGCCGGTGCCCGCTCGTCTGCGTTCGTCAGGTGCGGCTCGGGGCGGGGGGCTGTGATCGCCTCCCGATCGTCGGCATGCCCCGACAGGGCGTTCAGCACGGGGTGATCGAGGTTGGCGGCGTCACGACCCATCGCACCGGCGACATCGGCGAACGTCGAGACCACGAGGCGCGGCGTGACCGCGAACGTGTCGATCGCCGAGGTCGCGGCGCGAAGCCGGTCGATCACGGGCTGCGGCTTGAAGACCCCGGCGTCGTAGGCGAGCGCGGCGAGGGCTTCGACGTCGAGCTCGATGCCGAACGCGACGCGCACGGCGCGGGCGAGCTCGGGGTTCACCTGGAAGCGGCCATGGAGCTTGAGCTCGAAGTCTGAGTGGTGACGGCGGATGGCCAGCGGCCGGAGCAGGACGGGGGCCGAGTAGGCGATCCCGCCGATGCGCCACGACGCGAGCCCCACGCCCAGGTGCACGGCGTCGATGCCGCGGATCGTGCGCAGTTCGACATGCTTGGCGGTGATGCGCTCGGCCGCGAGCCGCGCGGTGCGGAGCGCAACCTCGTCGCGGAAGAGGTTGGAGAGGAGGGTGGATTTGCCCGTGATGAACGGTGGCAGGCTGCCCGGGTGCGCCTTCGTGATGTCGATCCCGGTCTCGGGGGTGTCGACATAGCGCAGCAGCGGCGAGCGTCCCCCGAGGTCGCGGGCCTCGGCGCGCAGGCGCTCGCGGTCCGGCTCGGCGATGTGCATGACGGTGACTCCCACCTCGGACAGCCCCAGCTCTCCCGGGGTCACAGCTGCGGCGGGCACGTCGTCCTTCGCGCCCACCACGGCGCTTCCATCGCCTCGCCACACACACGTCACCCTAAACGCGCGCGAGCCCGTCCGCACGCAGACCGGCCGAGTTTCGCCCGATTGCCGAGCCATTTGCCCGCGTCGGCGGCCGGCGCCGACACGCCGTCCCGATCAGCGTTTCCTGCACAGACCTCGGGGGACGCCGCGTTCCCACCCGAGTCGCTGTGCGCGGTGCGCGCCGTCGCACCCTCGCGGAATGATGGGGGCATGACGAACTTCCGCTACGCGGTCACCACGACGCCCGTGGGTGATGCCCTCATCGCCCTCGGCGACGAGGGCCTCGTCGCGCTTCGGCTCGGTGAGGGGCGCATCGAGCACGAGCTCGCCGCGCTGTCGCATGAGCTCGGGGAGCTCCCGACCCTCGACGCCGGCGCGGCCGCCCCGGTCGCCCGCCAGCTGGCGGAGTACTTCGACGGCGATCGGCGGGACTTCGATGTGGAGCTGGACTGGCGCCTCGTGCGCGGGTTCCACCGCGATGCCCTGCGGGCCGTCGTCGACATCCCGTACGGCGAGACCGCGAGCTACGGAGAGGTCGCCATCTCGGCGGGCCGCCCCGGCGCGGCCCGTGCGGTGGGCACCGCCTGCCGGGTGACCCCTTTCTCGCTCGTCGTGCCGGTGCACCGCGTCATCCGCGCTGACGGGACGATCGGCGAGTACGGCGCACGCCCCGAGGTCAAGCGATTCCTCATCGAGCTCGAGAACCCGGAAGGACTGCCCCGATGACCGACAACCTGTTCATCGGCGACGACGGCCTCGCCCGACCCGGCTGGGCGGCGGTCGATCCGCTGCTGCGCGAATACTACGACTCGGAGTGGGGCATGCCCGTCCGCGACGAGCAGGGGCTCTTCGAGCGGCTCAGCCTCGAGGCCTTCCAGTCCGGGCTGTCGTGGGCGATCGTGCTGCGCAAGCGCCCGGGTTTCCGCGTCGCGTTCGCCGGGTTCGACCCCGAGGCGGTCGCGTCGTTCGGGGCCGACGATGTGGAGCGGCTGATGGCGGATGCCTCCATCATCCGCAATCGGGCGAAGATCCTCGCGACGATCGGCAACGCGCAGGCCACGGTGGCCCTCCGCGCCGACGGCGGGCTGGCCGACCTGATCTGGAGCCACCGGCCGGCCGAGACGCCGCGCCCGTCGAGCTACGCCGACATCCCGTCGTCGTCGCCCGAGTCGACCGCGCTCGCGAAGGAGCTGAAGCGGCGCGGGTTCCGCTTCGTCGGTCCCACGACGGCGTTCGCCCTCATGGAGGCCACCGGCATCGTCGACACGCACCTCGTGGGAAGCCACCGGCGCGGGTCGAGCGGGGTGTGGCCCGCAGAGGCGTAGGCCGTCTGCGGAGTCCTCTCGCGCGGTAGAGACGAGCCACCACTCGAGCCCTCGGCGCGCGAAGGCCGGTGGTATCGTCGCTACGAACCGGCCGGGCGCAACGGCACTCTCGAAAGCAGGCAGTGCGTGACCGCACACGACACCGGCGAGACCGACACCCAGTTGCTCGCGCGCGCCGTCGGCGATCTGGCCCGACGCACACGGTTTCCCGTGGCCTTCGGCGGACTCCACGTCGACGGAGCGGTCCGCATCTCGACCGTCGTCGGCAACCGCACCCCGAGCCTCGAGGGGCTGACGGTGCGCCCGCACCGCGGGCTGGGCGGCAAGGCGATGACCGAGCTGCGACCGCGGATGACGGTGGACTACCGGTCCTCTCGCACGATCACCCACGACTACGACGCGCACGTGCTCGGCGAAGGGATCAGCACCCTTCTGGCCGTTCCGGTCATCGTCGACGGCGCCCCCCGGGGTGTGCTGTACGGGGGCACGTGGCACTCGTCGACCATCGGCGACTCCGTCGCCGCCCCCGCCTTCCAGGTCGCGGACGCACTCGCGGCGGAG
>NZ_DATMIO010000052.1:0-4594 GCF_035554235.1 Microbacterium sp.
CCACCGATCGTGTTCCCGGGGCGACCCCAGCAGGATTCCGTAGGCCCGCTGGGGATGCGTTTCTCGGGGCCGCAAACGCAACAATGCCCGTCCTTCGGACGGGCATTCTGCGTTTGTGACCCCAGCGGGATTCGAACCCGCGTTACCGCCGTGAGAGGGCGGCGTACTAGGCCGCTATACGATGGGGCCTCACAAGACAACCTGACAAGTATGCCATGCCTCCGGGCAGGCGAACAAATCGATGCGGAGCGCTTGCACGGCGGTGGGACCGACCGCTTGACTCGTGGCATGCGAGTGACGAAGTTCGAACATGCCGCCCTGCGAATCGACGACTCCGGGAAGAGCCTCCTGATCGACGTCGGGTCGTTCACGACCCCCATCGACAACCTCGGGACGGTGGTCGGCGTCGTGATCACCCACGAGCACCCCGACCACTGGAGCCCCGAGCACCTCGACCGGATCCTGAAGGGTGCTCCGGGCGTCCCGATCTACGCAACCGCGGGCGTGGCGAGAGCGGCGGCGGGCTACGACATCACCGTCGTCTCCCCCGGCGACACCGTCGATCTCGATCCGTTCAAGCTCGAGTTCTTCGGCGGCGAACACAACGTCATCCATAAGACGATTCCGGCGGTGGAGAACGTGGGCGTGGTCGTGAACGACTCCGTCTACTACCCGGGCGACTCGTACGCGGTCCCCCGCGGAGTGGATGTCCAGCTGCTCGCCGCGCCGCTCGGAGCGCCGTGGCTGAAGATCGGCGACGCGATGGATTTCGTGCTCGCGGTCAAGCCGAAGATGGCGTTCGGCACGCACGACATGACGCTCTCGGTGATCGGGCGGGACATGCACCGGGCGAGGCTGAAATGGGCCACGGAGCAGGGGGGCGGGGAGTTCATCCTCCTGGATCCGGGCGAGGGCATCGACGTTTAGAGGGCGCTCAAAACAACGGCGCCCGCCGACCATCGTGCCTACGAGCAGAACGGATCGGTGGGCGCCGTTGCCGCGCGTGCCTACTCCGCGTCGAGATCCGTCTCGAGCAGGGTCACCAGTTCGTCGAGCGCCTGGTCGGCGCCATCGGCGTCCGACTTGAGGGTCACGACGGTGCCGTTCGAGGCGCCCAGCCCCATGAGGGACAGGATGCTGCCGGCGTTCAGGTCGGGACCGCCCGCGACCGCGATGGTCACGGGAATCTTCTTCTCCTGCACGGCCTGCACGAAGAGCTTCGCGGGGCGGGCGTGCAGCCCCGAGCTGCTCGCGATGGTGGCCTGGCGCTCTGCCATGGGGACGTCCTTTCTTCGACTGCGTGGTACTTCGACGAGTGGGTCAAGCATTCCGCACGACCGATGCGGCGGCGAGGGTCAGGCCGGAATGGCGACCGCCGGGATGTTCTCGGCCTGCGCGAGTTCCTTCGGCGCGATGTAGCGCTTGAAGGCGACGACGAGGAACGCCGATACGAGCACTCCGGCGATCAGCGCGACCAGGAAGCCCCAGATGGGGTTGATCGCGAAGAGCACGAAGATGCCGCCGTGCGGGGCGTAGGACTGCACCCCGAAGATCATGCACAGGGCACCGGTCACGGCGCCGCCGACCATCGAGGCCGGGATGACGCGCAGCGGGTCGGCCGCGGCGAACGGGATCGCGCCTTCCGAGATGAACGATGCGCCGAGCAGCCACGCCGCCTTGCCGTTCTCGCGCTCGACCGGCGTGAAGATGCTGCGCGCGAGCACGGTCGAGGCGAGCGCCATGGCGATCGGCGGAACCATGCCGGCGCACATCACCGCGCCCATGATGAGCAGCGGAGCCGGGTTGTCGGCCGACCCGGCGGCAAGGCCCGCGACGGCGAACGCGTACGCCACCTTGTTGACCGGACCACCGAGGTCGAAGCACATCATGAGACCGAGGATCACGCCGAGGCCGATGGCCGCGCCCCCCGACTCCGTCAGGCTCGTGAGCCAGTCGGTGAGCCACGTCATCAGGGTCGCGATCGGGCGTGCGAGGAACAGCACCAGCAGACCCGACGCGATGACCGACCCGAGGAGCGGGATGATCACGACCGGCATGAGACCGCGCAGCCAACGGGGTGCGGGGAGGCGTCCCAACCACCAGGCGACGACACCCGCGAGCAGACCGCCGACGATGCCGCCGATGAACCCGGCATCCATCAGTGCGGCGATCGCACCGGCGACGAAGCCCGGGGCGATTCCCGGCCGGTCGGCGATCGCGAACGCGATGTAGCCGGCGAGGGCCGAGACGAGGAAGCCCATCGACGTCGCGCCGATGATGAAGAAGACCGAGCCCAGGTACTGGCCCAGCGGTCCGAACGATGAGGTGATGTCGTCGGTCGGCAGATCCCACAGCGAGTTCTGCACCGCCACGGTGGCCGCGTCGGTGTTGACCTCGTACCCTCCCAGGAAGAAGCCGAGCGCGATGAGCAGACCGCCGCCGGCGACGAACGGGATCATGTAGCTCACGCCCGTGAGCAGGATCCGCTGGATGCGCGCACCGAACGAGATCGGCGCCGCCGACTGCGACGAGCCGGGATCGGCCGCGGTTCCGCCGACGCGGGCGGCGTTGGGGTTGTTCGCCGCGGCGACCGCCTCCCGAATCATCTGATCGGGCTGCTCGATGCCGCGCTTGACGCCCGAGCGCACGACCGGCTTGCCGGCGAATCGCTGCTGCTCGCGCACATCGACGTCGGTCGCGAAGATGACCGCGTCGGCGCTGTCGATGACGCTCGGGTCGAGGGCCTGGTAGCCGCTCGATCCCTGCGGCTCGACGACGAGCTCGATGCCGTTCTTCTTGCCTGCGGCGGTGAGCGCGTCGGCGGCCATGAACGTGTGGGCGATGCCCGTGGCACACGCCGTGACGGCGACGATGCGCGCGGGGCGGCCTCGGACGGAGAGCTCGTCGTCCGTGGCGACGGATGTCGCGGCCGCGGCGGCGGGTACGGCTGCTGCTGCAGCGGGGTCGGTCGCAGCATCCGCTTCGCCGATCGCATCGCGCACGATCGCGACCACCTCATCGGGGGTCGCCGCGGCGCGAAGTCCGGCGGTGAAGTCGTCTTGCATGAGACTGCGTGCGAGTTTCGACAGCACGGCGAGGTGGGCCTCGGCCGCATCGGCGGGGGCCGCGATCAAAAAGACCAGGTCGGCGGGGCCGTCGGGCGCGCCGAAGTCGACGCCGGGCGTCAGACGGGCGAACGACAATGACGGCTGCGTCACCGATGCGCTCTTCGCGTGCGGGATCGCGATCCCGCCCGGCAGGCCGGTCTCGTCCTTCTGCTCGCGCGCCCACGCGTCGGCGTAGAGGGCGTCGGCGTCGGTCGCGCGGCCCTCGGCGACGACGCGCGCCGCGAGGGCACGGATGACGGCTGACTTGTCGTCACCGAGATTCGCGTCGAGTGTCACCAACTCGGGGGTGATCGTGGGTGCCATGGAACTCTCCTCTTCGAGGGTCAAAGGCCGGCCGGGGGTCCGGCCGTCCAGTCGGTGACGGTCACGGGCATGCTCGCGTCCATCGGGGTGGGAGTCTGTGTGCCGGGCAGGGATGCCGCGGCGGCGCCGTAGGCGACGGCACTGACGAGGCGATCGGCAGAGGTACCGGCATCCGGGATCAAGAAGCCGGCGAGCGAGCTGTCCCCCGCGCCGACCGTGCTGCGGACGGTGATCTTCGGCGCCGGGGCGAAGAGCGACGTCGTCGCGTCCACGTAGAGCGCGCCGCGGGCGCCGAGGGTCACGAGGGCGGCGGCGGCTCGCGAGGGAACGAGGCGACGGGCGCGTTCGAGTGCGACGGCGGGGTGCTCGGCATCGTCGCCCGGATCCTCGCCCAGCAGCTCTGCGAGCTCTTCGCCGTTGGGCTTGATGAGGTCGGGGTGGGCCTCCAGCGCCTCGGTGAGGGGCGGTCCGGACGTGTCGACGGCGATGCGCGGGGCATCGTCGCCGCCGCGCAGGCGCACCGTGCGGGTGACGCGGGCGAAGAAGTCGTTGCCGAGTCCCGGCGGCAGGGATCCGGCGAGCACGAGCCAGTTCGCCGCGGCGGAGGCCTGCACGATCGCGGCGATGACCTCGTCGGCGGCCTCTGCCACCGATGCGTCGCCGGGCAGGTTGATCTTCGTCGTGGTGCCGGCGGGGTCGACGAGCGTGATGTTGGAGCGCACGCGCCCGTCGACGGGCAGGGCGTGGGCCGTGACCCCGGACTCCTCGACGAGGGCGATGAACGGGTCGGATGCCGCGGCCGGGAAGAGCGCGACGGTGTCGACGCCCGCGGCCGCGAGTGCGCGGCTGACATTGATGCCCTTGCCCCCGGCATCCTGTCGCTCGCCCGCCGCACGCTGCACCGCACCCGTCTCGAGGGGCGCGTCGAGCATGATCGCCCGGTCGAGGGAGGGGTTCGGCGTCACGGTCACGATCATGCGAGCCACACGTCCACTCCGGCGCCCTCGAGCGCCGCGGAGAGCGCGGCATCGGGTCGTTCGTCGGTCACGAGGATGTCGACGTCGTCGAGCCGACCGAACCGCACGAGCGACTCGACGCCGAACTTCGTCGCATCGGCGAGCACGACCACGCGGCGCGCGCCCCGGACGATCGCTGCCTTGACC
>NZ_DATMIO010000053.1:0-2277 GCF_035554235.1 Microbacterium sp.
CCTGATGGAGATGTCGCCGTTCCCCGAGCAGGCGCTGCCGGTCGCCGACGAGCTGCGCTCGCTCGTCCCCGACGCCGGCCACCTCGTGCACATGCCGACGCACATCGACGTGCTGTGCGGCGACTACAAGAGCACGCTCGAGTCGAACCTGCGCGCGATCGAGGTCAACGAGAAGTACGTCGCGCGCGAGGGCCGGGTCGGGTTCTACGCGCTCTACCACGCGCACGACCGCCACTTCGCGATCTACGGGGCGATGTTCCTCGGCCGGTCGCAGGTCGCGCTGCGCGTCGCCGCCGACCTCGAGGCCTCGCTGCCGGAGGAGCTGCTGCGGATCGAGCAGCCGCCGATGGCCGACTACCTCGAGGCGTTCGTCCCCATGCGCCTGCACGTGCTCATCCGCTTCGGGATGTGGGAGGACATCCTCGCGCTGCCGCTGCCCGGTGACCCCGGGCTCTACTGCAGCACGACGGCGATGACGCATTACGCGCAGGGCGTCGCGTACGCGGCGACCGGGCGGATGCAGCAAGCCGACGCGGCGCGCGACGCGTTCCTCACCGCCGTCGCGCGCGTACCCGACTCGCGCTATCTGTTCAACAACACGTGCCAGGACATCCTCGCCGTCGCCGGGGCGATGCTCGACGGCGAGCTCGAGTACCGGCGCGGCCAGTTCGACGCGGCGTTCGAGCACCTGCGCCGGGCGATCGCGCTCGACGACGCGCTGCCGTACGACGAGCCGTGGGGCTGGATGCAGCCCACCCGCCACGCCTACGGCGCGCTGCTGCTCGAGCAGGGTCGGGTCGAGGAGGCCGAGACCGTCTACGCCGAAGACCTGGGCTACGACCCGTCGATCCCGCGCTCGTCCTGGCACCCCGGGAACGTTTGGAGCCTGCACGGGTACCACGAGTGCCTCGTCCGGCTCGGAAAGCCCGAGCCGGCGCGGATCATCAAGCAGCAGCTCGACGTCGCCCGCGCCCGCGCCGACGTCCCAATCGAGTCGTCATGCTTCTGCCGCATGACGCAGCACGCGGCCGCCGCCTAGACGTCGATCCCGAGGACGTTGTTCATCCGGGCCCGTTGGAGGAGGCGGCGCCCCGCGTGTGTGTGACGCGCCCGCCGCGCACAAGTGCGTCTCGCGAACGAGCATCAGATGCCTGAGATGGACGGATCGGCGGAGTCGCGGGCAGCGGCCTACCCGATATTGGCCCCGGGGCGGCCTCCGTGCCTACGGCTCGCCGCACCCGCGGCGGCGGGAATGCCGTATCGAGCGACCGGGGCCGTGCTGAGACGATGCTGTTCACCCCGCAGCTGAAGTTCGACGACACGGCAGCGTCGCAGGCCACGGCCCCCCTCGGGTCTTCCGCTTCGCCTACGACAACCATGACCGAGGGTCGTCGTTGCTGGGGCACTTCGAAAACGAGCCGCGAGCCGTGCCGAGGCATCGGCCACCCGGCAGGCGTGGCCGTGGCCGCGCGCATCCGATCCCGAATCTGAGGAGCATCCCTTTGACATTGATCACGACGAGGCGGCCCGGGCCGTCCGTGAGGCGACCCACCGGCCGCCCGCGCACCGCATCGACACCGCACGACGCGACGACGCGCCGCGACTCGCTGCGGCGCTGGCCGCGGCGTTCTACGACGATCCCGTGTTCCGGTGGTTCGCTCCCGACGACCACCGGCGCCGCGCAATGTTGCCGAGCTTCTTCGACGTGTTCGTCGAGGCGTACCTGACCCATGGCGAGACTTACGCCGACGAGGAGGTTGCGGGAGCGGCGCTGTGGGCCGCACCCGGCATCGACCCCGTGGGCGCTGAGCCTGTGTACGCCCAACGCCTCGAGGAGGTCGCCGGGATCGACGCCCCCAGGTTCTTCGAAGTCGTCGAGCTCTTCGAGGCGCAGGCGCCGCAAGAGCCCCACTACCACCTGCAGTTCCTCGCGGTGCACCCGCAGCGACAGGGCACGGGCATCGGAGGAGCCCTCATGGCACCGGGCCTCGAGCGCTGCGACCGCGACGGGGTGCCCGCCTACCTGGAGGCGACCAGCGACCGCAACCGCGCGCTCTACGAGCGCCACGGCTTCCGCGCCCAGGGTGGCATCCCCCTACCCGACGGGCCCACCGTGTGGCGCATGTGGCGCGATCCCGCCGCCTAGGCCCAGCGACATTCGACCCCGCGACCGGGCCTGCGTGCGTCTCCGCACGCCGGCCCGGCGCTTGGCCTCGCGCTGCAGCCTTCACACGGAAGCAGGAGTCTCCAGGCGATCGATTCGGAGACCCGCAGCAC
>NZ_DATMIO010000054.1:0-6574 GCF_035554235.1 Microbacterium sp.
GGCCGCTCTCGCAGCAGACGTCGCTCGAGGGTGAGACGCGGCGCGACGACCGTCATGGCGCCGGTGTCGGCTCCGGCACGCCCCTGAAGTCGGAGTGGTGCGTGTCGATGCCGCCGAATCGGGCGAGCGGCCAGGTGACGAGGAACGCGCGACCCACCACGTTCTCGAGGGGGACGAAGCCCTTGCCCGGCTCGTCCTGGTTGTACCGCGAGTCCTTCGAGCGGTCCCGGTTGTCCCCGAGCACCCAGAGCGAGCCGTCGGGTACGACGACGTCGAAGGGGTCGGCGGAGGCGGCGCTGGCCCCCGGCGTGAGCTTGAGGTAGTCGGACTCGTCGATCGGCACGTCGTTGACGGTGACCTGGCCGATCGGGTTGCAGCAGACGACATGGTCGCCCGGGAGTCCGATGATGCGCTTGATGAGGTGGTCGTCGGAATCCGGCGCCGACAGGCCCACGAGCGACAGCATCCAGTCGGCGGCCTCGACGACCGGGGGCCGCGGGGGATCGGTCGACGGGGGAAGCCATCCGCCGGGATCGCGGAACACCACGACATCCCCTCGCTCGTACGCGCCGAAGCGCGGCGTGACCTCATCGACGAGGATGCGGTCGTTGATCAGCAGCGTGTCCTCCATCGACCCGGACGGGATGTAGAACGAGCGGACCACGAAGGTCTTGATCAGGAACGAGACCAGCACCGCGACCAGGATGATGACGAGCACATCGCGGAGGAAGACGACCCAGCCGCGCTTGCGCGGCCTTCCCGCCGCGCTCGATGCTCGGGTCGAGGGCGCCGTCGATCCGTCGGAAGCCGTGTGTTCGGTGGTCAATGGAATCCTTCACTCCTGGCTCACCGAACATCGGGGAGCCGCACATCAAGAATCCCATACTCGCACCGACAACAAGACACCCCACGGCCAAGGCCGCGGGGTGTCTGTGTGGATCGGGGACGCGATCAGTAGTCGCGCTTCTCCTTGATCTTGGCCTTCTTGCCGCGCAGGTTGCGGAGGTAGTACAGCTTCGCGCGACGCACGTCACCGCGGGTGACGACCTCGATGTGGTCGATCACGGGGCTGTGCACGGGGAAGGTGCGCTCGACGCCCACCTGGAAGCTGATCTTGCGGACCGTGAAGGTCTCGCGCACACCGTCTCCGGAACGGCCGATGACGTGACCCTGGAAGACCTGGATGCGCGAGCGCGTGCCTTCCGTGATGTTCACGTGCACCTTGACGGTGTCACCGGGGCCGAACTCGGGAATGTCCGAGCGGAGCGAGGCCGCGTCTACGGCGTCGAGGATCTGCATGATCTGTTCTCTCTGCGGCCGCCACAGGTCGTCCGCGATGTATGAAGTGAAAGGGTGTTGTGCGGTGGGATCTTCCGACCCTCGGTTCCCCTGAGGCAGAACGCGATGCACGACCCGGGTCGGTGACCCGGAGCCGTCACGGCACGAAGATCCATTCTGCCATGGATGCCGCGGCCGGCCAAACGCGGGCCGCGCGACCTAGGACGCCGGCGGACGCTCCGTGATGACGATCACGTCGTGCTCGGTCGCCGCCTGGCGCGGTGGGGCGGGCGGCGGAATGTACGCGGTCGGATCGGGTCCCGTGGTGCGGAGCACCACCGTGCCCGGCCGCGCCTCGCCCAGCAGCTCCCGGAGCGTGAGCCAGAACAGGCCGATGCCGACGAGAACCGCCCCCGCGAAGGCCGCCCAGAACCATGCGGGGTTGAAGAATCCGCACGCGATCGTGAGACCGTGCCAGAGCGTGAAGCCCGCGACATCCCACCACGACACCGCTCGCTGAGCGCGCACCGTCCCCCGGGCGCGCACAAGCAGTGTCAACGCGAGCTGTCCGACGAACACCGACGGGATGGCGAGGAAGATCACCCAGACGAACGCCCAGCCACCGGCCTGGAAGACGCCCCATCCGATCAGCAGCCACAGCGGAAGGATGAAGGCGGCGGGAAAGAGCCAGCCGAAGAAGACGCGCCGCAGCCACATGCCTCGATGGTACGCCTGAGAGCGGCGCCGAAGTCCGGTCCGTCCTTCGCGCAAGGCATCCTCACAGCCCGTTGCCGAGGCATCCGACAGAATGGATGCCGGAGCGAGAGGAATCCCGATGATCGAACTGCGCACGCCCGCCGAAGTCGAGGCCATGCGCCCGGCAGGCCGGTTCGTCGCCGAGACGCTGGCGACGCTGCGCGAGGACACGAAGGTCGGCACCAACCTGCTCACGATCGACCAGCGCGCCCACGAGCTGATCCGCAAGGCCGGCGCCGAGTCGTGCTACATCGACTACCACCCGTCGTTCGGCGCGAGCCCCTTCGGCAAGGTGATCTGCACGTCGGTCAACGACGCCGTGCTGCACGGACTCCCCCACGACTACGTCCTCCGCGACGGAGACCTGGTGTCGCTCGATTTCGCGGTGTCGGTCGACGGGTGGGTCGCGGATTCTGCGGTCTCGTTCGTAGTGGGAACGCCTCGCGATGAGGACCTGCGGATCATCGACACGACCGAGCGAGCGCTGGATGCCGCCATCAGGGCCGCCACGATAGGCAACCGCATCGGCGACATCTCGGCATCCATCGCGAAGATCGCCCACGGCGAGGGGTACTCGATCAACACCGACTTCGGCGGGCACGGCGTCGGGCGCATCATGCACGGCGACCCGCACATCCCGAACGACGGCCGGCCGGGCCGGGGCTATCCGCTCCGCCCGGGACTGGTCATGGCACTCGAGCCGTGGTTCCTGCAGACCACCGACGAGCTCATCACGGATGCGGACGGCTGGACGCTCCGCAGCGCCGACGGCTCCCGCGGCGCGCACTCGGAGCACACCATCGCCGTCACGGCGGACGGGCCGCTCATCCTGACCGACCGGAGTTTCCTAGGCGTCAGCTGAGAATCTCCTCCCGCTCGAAAGGCGCGGCGGTGCCGCGCTTCGACGAGCGGGCGCTCCTCGGCACGCACTTCTCACAATCGGGCCCGCGGACGTGTGCGTAAAACGTTCGCTCGGCGAAACGCATCGCGCCCAGGCGTGGAAACACGCGATTCGTAGCGTCGTGGGAACGGACACAAGGCCAGGAGTCCTGACAGGGATCTCGACCCCGAGGAGTGCACATGCCCCGCTCGAAGCACACGGACCACGCCGGAGACGGCGAGACGGCTCCCGTCGATCGCCGGAAACACAACGCACACAGCGACGCAACACGCGACGGCTACCGTGCAGACATGGTCGAGCAGCAGGGCCACCAGCCAACCCAGCACCGTCACGCCGTCGTCGTGGGCGCGGGAATGGTTGCGCACCGCTTCGTCGAGAGCCTGCTGACCCGATCCGAAGAAGGCTGGAAAGTCACCGTCATCGGTGAAGAGCCCCGGCACCCCTACGATCGCGTCGCCCTCACGTCGTTCTTCGGTGGAGCCACTCCCGAAGACCTGACGCTCGATCAGTCCTTTCTCGACACCGACCCGCGCGTCCGGTTCGTGCGCGGCGATGCGGTCGCCCGCATCGACCGCGCGGCGACCCGGGTGACGACGGCGAGCGGACTCTCCGTCGCCTACGATCGCCTCGTGCTCGCCACCGGCTCCTACGCGGCACGGCTCGCCGTCGACGGGTTCGACCATGACGGCTGCTTCGTCTACCGCACGCTCGACGATGTCGATGCACTCCGCGCGTTCGTGGCCCGCCGGTCTGCCGAGCTCGGCCGCGAGCTCAAGGGCATGGTCATCGGCGGCGGGCTGCTCGGGCTGGAGGCCGCCGGCGCCATGCAGGGGCTCGGCGTCGAGTGCACCGTCGTGCAGTCCTCTGCCCGCCTGATGTCGGCGCAGCTCGACGACCGGGGCGCGTCATCGCTCCGCCGCCTCATCGAAGCCCGCGGCATCAACGTCAAGACCGAAGCCGTCACCACCCGTCTCGACGCCGACGGCAGCGGCTCGGTCGTCGCGCTCGAATTCCGCGATGGCTCGTACGAGCCCGCCGACGTCGTCGTCTTCACCGTCGGCGTCCGCCCGCGCGACGAGCTCGCACGCAAGGCCGACCTCGACGTGCACGCGCGCGGCGGCGTCGTCATCGACGACTCCTGCCTCACCTCCGACCCCCGCATCCTCGCGATCGGGGAGGTCGCGAACTTCGACGGAATGTGCGTGGGCCTGGTCGCTCCCGGTTACGCGATGGCCGAGGTCGCCGCGAACCGGCTCCTGGGTGGCGACGCCACCTTCCCCGGTTACGACCTGTCGACGAAGCTCAAGCTGAACGGGGTGGATGTCGCGAGCTTCGGAGACGCTTTCGCCGAAACGCCCGGCGCCCTCGATGTCGTCTACGCCGACCCGATCGCGGGGGTCTACAAGAAGCTCGTCCTCTCGGATGACGCCAAGACTCTGCTCGGGGGCATCCTGGTCGGCGACGCCAGCGCCTACGGCATGCTGCGTCCCCTCGTCGGCGGCGCCCTCGGCGGCGACCCCGCCGCGTACCTGCTCCCCGGCGACATCGAGCTTCCCGCGGGCGGCGACCTCCCCGACGATGCCCTCGTCTGCTCGTGCAACAGCGTCACGGCCGGCACGATCCGCTGCGCCGTCACCGACGATGGCTGCACCGATGTCGCGGGAGTGAAGGCCTGCACCCGCGCCGGAGCCGCCTGCGGCTCGTGCCTCCCGCTCGTCAAGAAGCTCGTCGGCGCCGAGCTCGCCCGCTCGGGCGCGGAGCTCAGCACGGCGCTCTGCGAGCACTTCTCGTTCTCCCGCGCTCAGCTCTTCGATGCGGTGCGCGTATCGGGGCTGCGCACGTTCAGCGGCATCATCGAACGCTTCGGCAGCGGCCGCGGCTGCGACATCTGCAAGCCCGTGCTCGCCAGCGTGCTGGCCTCCCTCGGATCCGGCCACGTGCTCGATGGCGAGAACGCCACCCTGCAGGACACCAACGACCACGTCATGGCGAACATCCAGAAGGATGGCTCGTACTCGGTGGTCCCCCGCATCGCCGGCGGCGAGATCACGCCCGAGGGCCTGCTCGCGATCGGGCAGGTCGCGAAGGACTTCGGGCTCTACACGAAGATCACCGGCGGCCAGCGGATCGACATGTTCGGTGCCCGCCTCGAGCAGCTCCCCGAGATCTGGGGTCGGCTCGTCGACGCCGGCTTCGAGTCGGGGCATGCCTATGGCAAGTCGCTGCGCACGGTGAAATCCTGCGTCGGCTCGACGTGGTGCCGGTATGGCGTGCAGGACTCGGTGGGCATGGCGGTGCAGCTCGAGCTGCGCTACCGCGGGCTGCGCTCCCCCCACAAGATCAAGCTCGGCGTCTCGGGCTGTGCGCGCGAGTGCGCGGAGGCCCGTGGCAAGGACGTCGGAGTCATCGCGACCGAGGCCGGATGGAACATGTACGTCGGAGGCAACGGCGGCTTCACGCCGCGCCACGCCGTGCTGTTCGCCGAGGGGCTCGACGATGCCGCGCTGCTCCAGGCGATCGACCGCTTCCTGATGTACTACGTGCGCACCGCCGACCGCCTGCAGCGCACCGCGCCCTGGTTCGAGGAGATGGAGGGCGGCATCGATGCCCTCCGCGCGGTGATCTTCGACGACAGCCTCGGCATCTGCGCCGATCTCGACGCCGCGATGGCCTCGCACATCGAGCACTACGAGGACGAGTGGGCCGCGACCCTCGCCGACCCCGACAAACTGCGCCGCTTCGCCTCGTTCGTGAACGCGCCGGAGACCCCCGATCCCTCGCTCGCCTACACGCTGGAGCGCGATCAGCCCCGTCCCGCCACCGATGACGAGCGCGCCGGCAGCGGCGTCCTCATCGCCGGCACGACCCTGGAGGTGCGCCGGTGACCCTCATCGACCAGCCCGGAACCGAGGCACCCGAGACGACATCGTCGTGGGTGAGGGTGTGCACGGTCGGCGATCTCGAGGTCGAGCGCGGCCGCGCCGCGCTTCTCGACGGCCAGCAGATCGCGCTGTTCCTCCTGCACGACGGGCGCGTGCACGCCGTGCAGAATCTGGACCCGTACAGCGGAGCGCATGTCATGTCGCGCGGCATCGTCGGCAGCAAGCAGGATGCCCCGACCGTCGCCTCCCCCATGTACAAGCAGGTCTTCGACCTGCGCACGGGCGCATGCCTCGACACGCAGGGCAAGGATCCTAAGAGCCTCCGCGTCTGGCCGGTGGCGATCGACGGCGAGACGGTACTCGTGAAGTGGAGCGACCGATGACGACGATGCTGGGCATCTCACTGGCGGGCCGACGCGTCGTCGCCGTCGGCGGCGGGGATGTCGCCGCCCGGCGCATCCGCCGGTTCCTGGCCGATGGGGCCGACGTGGTGGTCGTGGCGCCCGAGCTCTCGGCCGCGACCCGGCGCCTGGTCGATGACTCCGGACTCGAGTGGCGTGCCCGCGCCTTCCGCCCCGAAGACCTCGATGGCGCCTGGCTCGCGCACACCGCGACCGGCGACCAGCGCGTCGATGACGATGTGGCGGCGACCTGTGAGGACCGCCGCATCCTGTGCGTGAACGCCGGCGACGGCGCCCACGGCAGCGCACGGCTTGCCGCGGAGACCCGCTCGGGCGACAGCATCGTCGGGGTGGTC
>NZ_DATMIO010000055.1:0-7745 GCF_035554235.1 Microbacterium sp.
AGGGCGTCGACTATTACCTGAAGCCGATGAACTGCCCGATGCACATCCTGATCTACCGGGAGCGGGCGCGCAGCTACCGCGACCTGCCCATGCGGCTCGCCGAGAACGGCACCGTGTACCGCAACGAGCTCTCGGGCGCGCTGCACGGTCTCACCCGCGTGCGCGGCTTCACCCAGGACGACGCCCACCTCTTCGTCACTCCCGAACAGCTCGAGGGTGAAGTGGCGGAAGTGCTCGAGTTCGTGCTCTCCCTGCTGCGCGACTTCGGCCTCGACGACTTCGAGCTCGAACTCTCGATGCGCGACGACGAGAAGTCGAAGTGGATCGGGGACGAGCACCACTGGGCCGAGGCCACCGATGCCCTCCGCCGGGTGGCGCTCGCGAGCGGGCTCAAGCTCACCGAGGTCGCCGGCGAGGCCGCGTTCTACGGCCCCAAGATCGACCTCAAGGTCAAGGACGCCATCGGTCGCACGTGGCAGCTGTCGACCGTGCAGCTCGATTTCAACCTGCCCGAGCGCTTCGACCTGGAGTTCACCGACCGCGACGGCGCAAAGAAGCGGCCGGTGATGATCCACCGGGCGCTGATGGGGTCGATCGAGCGCTTCTTCGCGATCCTGCTCGAGCACTACGCCGGCGACTTCCCGGTGTGGCTCTCGCCCGTGCAGGTGGTCGGGGTCCCCGTCGCCGAGCAGTACGGCGAGTACCTCGACGGGGTCATCGCGACGCTGCGCGCGGAAGACGTGCGCGCCGAGGTCGATCACTCCGATGACCGCATGCAGAAGAAGATCCGTAACCACACCACCGGCAAGGTGCCGCTCATCCTCATCGCGGGGGAGCAGGACCGGGCCGCCGGCACCGTGTCGTTCCGCTTCCGCGACGGCTCGCAGGAGAACGGCGTTCCGATCGTCGACGCCGTGCGCCGCATCCGGGGCGCCATCGACGCGCACGCCCTCGTGCACGAGGCGGGGGACCTGGCTTGACCCTTCGTCTCGCTTCGCTCGCTCAGGGACCGGGTCCCGACGGTTCGCTCGCTCAGGGGGCGCGTCGTGCCTGACGGCGATCCTTCGACGGGCTCTGGACCCGGGTCGCTGGAGGATGCCGCGACCCTCGCGGGAGTTCCGGATGAGTTCCAGCGCCTGTGGACCCCGCATCGGATGGCCTATATCAAGGCGGGCCCGCAGGTGCTCCGGGACGCGTGCCCGTTCTGCGCGGCCGTCGACATGACGGATGCCGAAGGTCTGGTCGTCGCGCGGGGCCGCACGGCGTATGTGCTGCTGAACCTGTTTCCCTACAACTCCGGCCACCTGCTCGTATGCCCCTATCGGCACATTTCGACGTACGACGAGGCGACAACCGAAGAAGTGGCCGAGATCGCCGCGCTGACGCAGACGGGCATGCGCGTCCTGCGCTCCGTCGCGAGGTGCGACGGGTTCAACATCGGGATGAATCAGGGCGCCATCGCGGGGGCGGGCGTCGATGCGCACCTGCACCAGCACATCGTGCCGCGGTGGGCATCCGACGCCAACTTCTTCCCGATCATCGCGAAGACGAAGGCCCTCCCGCAGCTGCTCGGCGAGGTGCGCGCGACCGTCGCCGGGGCGTGGCCGGCCTGAGCCGCGGCTGCACCGAGCGCTCAGCGCACCTGACGGACGGCGAACTGCAGGCGCGGGTGCGCGTAGTACTCCTGTGACTCGACGAGCTGCAGCTCGCGTTCCCCCGAATCGTGCGTCATCCGAAGCAGGTCGAACACGCTCGACGTCGTGCGGGCGAGGGCGTCCGCCGCGTCGCCGGTGCGCCGGTAGTGCGCGGTGAACAGCGCCGCGGTGACATCGCCCGACCCGTTCGCCTTGATCGGCAGGAGGGGGGTCTGCGCGACCCACGCCCCGTGGTCATCGACGACGAGCATCTCGATCGTGCCCTGCTCGCGGTCGGGGCGCTCCACGCTCGTCACGAGCACGGTGCGCGGACCCATGCGGCGTGCCGCGTCGGCGGCAGCGAGCGTCGATTCGAGCGTGTCGGGTTCGGTGCCCGTGAGGTAGCCGAGCTCGAACTGGTTCGGCGTGATGATATCGGCCACGGGAACGACCCGCCTGCGCAGCAGCTCGGGGATCGCGGGGGCGACGAAGCATCCCGACTTTGCATTTCCCATGACGGGATCGCACGCGTAGAGGGCGGCGGGATTCGCGGCCTTGACCCGGGCGACGGCGTCGACGATGACTTCGCCGATCCCTTCGCCGCCCTGGTAGCCCGAGAGCACGACATCGATCTCCGGAAGGATCCCCCGCTCTTCGATGCCCGTGATGACATCGCGCACGTCGTCGGGGGAGATGAGCGGACCTCGCCACGCGCCGTATCCGGTGTGATTGGAGAAGTTCACGGTGTAGACCGGCAGCACCTCGATGCCGATGCGCTGGAGCGGGAAGACGGCGGCGGAGTTGCCGACATGGCCGTAGGCGACCGCCGACTGGATCGAGAGGATCTTCACCCGCTCGATCTTGCCACCGCGCCCGTGGACACACGGTCAGGAGGGGGCGGCGGAGCGGAATAGAATGGTCGATCATGACGGACAGCACCAACCAGGCCGGATCGAGCACGCCCACCGGATCCAGCGCCCACACCGGTTCCAGCACTCACACGGGTTCCAGCAGAGTGAAGCGCGGGCTCGCGGAGATGCTCAAGGGCGGCGTCATCATGGACGTCGTCACCGCGGAGCAGGCGAAGATCGCCGAAGACGCGGGAGCGGTCGCCGTCATGGCCCTCGAGCGCGTGCCGGCCGACATCCGCTCCCAGGGCGGCGTGGCCCGCATGAGCGACCCCGACCTCATCGACGACATCATCGCCTCCGTGTCGATCCCCGTCATGGCGAAGGCCCGCATCGGCCACTTCGTCGAGGCGCAGGTGCTGCAGCAGCTGGGTGTGGACTACATCGATGAGTCCGAGGTGCTCTCGCCCGCCGACTATGTCAACCACATCGACAAGTGGAAGTTCACCGTCCCCTTCGTGTGCGGTGCGACGAATCTGGGCGAGGCGCTCCGCCGCATCAACGAGGGCGCGGCGATGATCCGCTCCAAGGGCGAGGCCGGCACGGGAGATGTGTCGGAGGCCACCAAGCACATTCGCAAGATCTCGGGCGAGATCAACGTGCTCCGTTCGATGACCAAAGACGAGCTGTTCGTCGCGGCCAAGGAACTGCAGGCGCCCTACGAACTCGTCGCCGAGATCGCCGAGACCGGCAAGCTCCCCGTCGTCCTCTTCGTCGCGGGCGGTGTCGCCACGCCGGCCGACGCGGCCATGATGATGCAGCTCGGCGCCGACGGCGTCTTCGTCGGCTCCGGCATTTTCAAGTCGGGAAACCCCGCCGAACGTGCCGCGGCGATCGTCAAGGCCACCACCTTCTACGACGACGCGCAGGTCATCGCCGATGTGTCGCGCGGCCTCGGCGAGGCCATGGTCGGCATCAACGTGTCCGACCTCGCCGCGCCGCACCGCCTCGCCGAGCGTGGCTGGTAGCGGCACTCGATCCCCGGTGAGGGTAGGCGTCCTCGCCATCCAGGGCGATGTTCGCGAGCACGCGCGCGTGCTCACCGAACTCGGTGCCGATGTCACCCTGGTGCGCCGACCGGCGGAGCTCGCGGGCGTCGAGGGACTCGTGATTCCCGGCGGCGAGTCGAGCGTGATCGACAAGCTCTCGCGTGCGTTCGGGATGCAGCAGCCCATCCGCGAGGCGATCGCCGACGGGATGCCGATGTACGGCACGTGCGCCGGGCTCATCCTTCTCGCCGACAGGATCACCGACGGGATCGCCGGCCAGGAGACCTTCGGCGGGATGGACGTCACCGTGCGGCGGAATGCATTCGGCAGCCAGGTCGACTCGTTCGAGACCGACCTCGACATCCCTGCCCTCGGCGCACCACCCGTGCACGCCGTCTTCATCCGCGCACCGCTCGTCGAGACGACCGGCGCCGCGGTGGAGACGCTGGCGGCGCTGGATGACGGACGCATCGTCGCCGTGCAGCAGGGCAACCTGCTCGGCACGTCGTTCCATCCCGAGGTGACCGGCGAGACCCGCTTCCACCAGCGTTTCCTCGCCCTGGTGGCGTCTCGGTGAGTCCCCGACGATGACCGAGTGGGTCGCGCTGCTCCGGGGGGTGAATGTCGGGGGCATCACCGTCCGCTCCGCGGACCTTCGCGCGCTCTTCGAGTCGTCGGGGTTCACGGACGTTCGCACCGTGCTCGCGAGCGGCAACGTCGTCTTCACGGGCACAGGCTCGGCGGCGAAGCTCAAGGCGGCGATCGAGAAGTCGCTGCGCGACAGATTCGGCTACGACGCGTGGATCGTGCTCGTGACCCTCGGCGCAGTGCGCGGAGTCATCGACGCGTTCCCGTTCGACGCGAGCGATGCCCATCGACAGCCCTGGGTGATCTTCGGCGCGGACGAGGCGGTGCTCGACGAGCTCGAAGCGGCCGCGGCATCCCTCGACGACGCCGATCCGATCGCCCGCGGCCACGGCGTCATCTACTGGAACCCGATCAAGGGCACGACGGTCGACACCCCCTTCGGCAAGCTGCTCGGGCGCAAGGCCTACAAGGCCACGACGACGAACCGCAATCTGCGGACGCTGCAGAAGATCGTCGGCTGACGCCGATTCAGGATGCCGCGAGGCGAGCGATCGCGGTCAGGGTCCGCTCGATGTCGTCGGGCGTCGTCGCCCACGACGACATGGAGCAGCGCAGCGCAGCGCGCCCCTGCCAATCGGCGCCCGTCACGACCGCCGTGCCGTCGGCGAGGATCGCCGCACCCAGCGCGCGCGTGGCGTCATCGTCGCCGAGGCGGAACATGACCTGGGTGTAGACGACGTCGTTGACGACCTCGACACCGGGTATCGCCTCGAGACCGCGCGCCATCGCGAGCGCGTTGGCGTGCAGCCGATCCACCAGCTCGGCGACGCCGCGCCGCCCGAGGCTGCGCAGGGCCGCCCACGCCGGCACCCCGCGCGCTCGTCGCGACAGCTCCGGCGTGACATCCCAGGGGTCGAGCCCCGTGTAGACGAGATAGTCCCCGCCCGTGCGGAACATGGCGATCGAGTCGGCTGGATCCCGGACGATCGCCATGCCGCAGTCGTACGGCACGTTGAGGGTCTTGTGGGCGTCGGTCGCCCACGAATCGGCGCCGGAGATCCCGGTCGCGAGATGGCGGAGGGAGGGCGATGCGGCTGCCCACAAGCCGAAGGCGCCGTCGATGTGCACCCACGCCCCGCGATCGCGGGCGATCGGAACCAGGGAAGCGAAGTCGTCGAAGGCTCCGGTGTGCACCTCGCCCGCCTGCAGGCAGACGATCAATGGCCCCTCGCCACCCTCGAGCGCCTCGCCGAGCCCCGCGGGAGACATCCGCCCCTGGTCATCGGCGGGCACGATCGTCATCTCCGCGCGGCCGATCCCGAGCATGCGCGCCGCCCGATCGATCGAGCCGTGCCGGTGCTCGCCCACCACGAATCGCACGGCCGGCGCCGAACGCACGCCCCGCTCCGCCATGTCCCAGCCGCTGCGCGCGAGCACGGCGTTGCGTGCCGCGGCGAGGCAGGTGAAGTTCGCCACTTGACCGCCGGTCACGAATCCGACGCTCGCCGAGCCCGGCAGGCCGAACATGCCGAGCATCCACTCTCCCGCGACGCGTTCGAGGGCCACCGTGGCGGGGGTCAGGGCGGACGAGCCGGAGTTCTGATCCCATGACGACACGAGCCAGTCCGCGCCAAGCGCGGCGGGCAGCGACCCGCCGATCACGAAACCGTAGAACCGGCCACCGGCGATGCCGGCGAGGCCGGGGTCGGCGACCCGGGCGAGCTCGTCGACCACGGCCTCGGCATCCGTCCCCTCCTCGTCGAGGGGCTTCTGCAGCTCGGCGAGCATGTCGTCGAGGGAGACCGGCGGCCACACGGGTCGCTCGTTCACGGAGTGCAGAAACTCCGTCGCACGCCGGTGCGCCGCGTCGAGTGCCCGGTCTCGATCGTCCACGGGCGTCAGTGTGCCACCGGGCGGGGGCGCCCGCAAGGGTAAACTGGAGGCATGTCCGGCCACTCCAAGTGGGCGACGACCAAGCACAAGAAGGCGATCATCGATTCGCGCCGCGCCAAGTCGTTCGCCAAGCTCATCAAGAACATCGAAGTCGCAGCCAAGATCGGCGGTGCCGACCTCGCGGGAAACCCCACGCTCCAGGACGCCGTCCAGAAGGCCAAGAAGACATCGGTCCCCAACGACAACATCGACCGCGCCATCAAACGCGGCGCGGGACTCACCGGCGAGTCGATCGAGTACATCACGATCATGTACGAGGGCTACGGGCCGAACGGCGTCGCGCTGCTCATCGAATGCCTGACCGACAACCGCAACCGCGCGGCGGCCGAGGTACGCACGGCGATGACCCGAAATGGCGGGACGATGGCCGACCCGGGCAGCGTGGCGTACAACTTCCACCGCAAGGGCGTCATCGTCGTCTCGGGCGACAGCGCGTCGGAGGACGATCTGATGCTCGCGGTGCTCGATGCCGGGGCGGAGGAGATCGAGCCGCATGGCGACGGGTTCGGCGTCATCACCGAGGCCTCCGACCTGGTGCGGGTGCGCACCGCCCTCCAGGAGGCGGGCATCGACTACGAATCCGCGGATGTCGAGTTCGTGCCCTCGCTCAAGGTCGAGATCGACGCCGACACCGCGCGCAAGGTGTTCCGGGTGATCGATGCGCTCGAGGACAGCGACGACGTGCAGAACGTCTACAGCAACTTCGACCTCACGCCCGAAGTGCAGGCAGAACTCGCCGAAGACGAGTAACCGGTCGCGGAGCGCGGACGCTTCGTCTCGCTTCGCTCGCTCAACGACCCGTTGGTGGCGCGCCTGATGCTAGGCGCGGCATCCCGCGCCTAGCGTGGGACGGTGGCGTCCCTTCGCGTGCTCGGCATCGACCCCGGCCTCACCCGCTGCGGTGTCGGCGTAGTGGATGTCGCGCGCGACCGATCGGCGCGGCTCGTGCATGTGGGGGTCGTGCGTTCGTCCCCGGATGCGCCGATCGCCGAGAGGCTGGCGGCCATCGCGGCAGGCATACGGGCGGTCATCGACGAACACGGCCCGCACGTCGTGGCCGTCGAGCGGGTGTTCGCCCAGCAGAACCGGAACACCGTCATGGGCACGGCGCAGGCCAGCGGCATCGCCCTCCTGATGGCCGCCGAGCGCGGCCTCCCCGCGGCGATGCACACCCCGACGGAGGTCAAAGCGGCCGTCACCGGTTATGGGGCGGCGGACAAGCGACAGGTCCAGGAGATGGTCGCCCGCATCCTCCGGCTCGATGCGCTGCCGCAGCCCGCCGACGCCGCCGACGCCCTCGCGCTCGCGCTGTGCCACGGCTGGCGCGGGGGAGCGTCCGAGGGGGTCGCCCAAGCGGAGACCCCGGCGTTGCGGGCCTGGCGCGAGGCCGAGCGCCGCACCGCGCGCCCGGTGCGCGGGCGGGCACCCCGCGTGGCACCCTGAGCCTGTCGGCACCCCCGCTTAGGGTGGTTGCATGATCTCTTCTCTTCGGGGAACGGCCGCGCACGTCGAGGTGGACACCCTGGTGGTCGAGGTCGGGGGAGTGGGCCTCGCGGTCGCCGTCACCGCCGGCCTCGCGCGTTCGACACACGTCGGCGACGCCGTCCGCGTGCACACGCATCTCGTCGTCCGCGAAGACGCGCTGTCTCTCTTCGGTTTCGAGACCCGTGAAG
>NZ_DATMIO010000056.1:0-19472 GCF_035554235.1 Microbacterium sp.
CGACCTGCTCCCCGTCGTCCCCTCCGCCGAGCTGATCGAAGAGCTCCGCGCCGCCCTGCCGGAGCGGCCGGCCGAGCGCCGCCGCCGCCTGAAGGCGGACTGGGGCTTCACGGATGCCGAGTTCCAGCTCGTCGCGAACGGCGGCCTGATCGCCGAGGTCGAGGCGACCGTGGCCGCGGGGGCGAGCGCCGCCGCCGCCCGTAAGTGGTGGACGGGTGAGCTCACCCGCATCGCCAACGCGGAGGGCCGCGAGGCGTCCGACCTCGTGACGCCCGCGGATGTGGCGGCCGTGCAGAAGCTGGTCGAGGACGGGACTTTGAACGACAAGCTCGCACGCCAGGTGCTCAGCGGCGTCATCGCGGGGGAGGGAACCCCGCAGGAGGTCATCGACGCGCGCGGCCTCGCGGTCGTCTCCGACGATGGCGCGCTCATCGCCGCGATCGATGAGGCGCTGGCATCGCAGCCGGACGTGCTGGCCAAGATCCGCGACGGCAAGGTTCAGGCGGCGGGTGCCGTCATCGGCGCCGTCATGAAGGCCATGCGCGGTCAGGCCGACGCCGCGCGCGTGCGCGAGCTCGTGCTCGAGCGCGCAGGCGCCGACGACGAGTAGCGACCCGCATTCGCAGCGCCTCCGGTGGTGCGGATGTCGGTGGTCCGGATGTCGGTGGTCCAGGCGAGGATGGTGCCATGGGCAGGGGTGACGGAAGCGAGCGGGTCGTCTCGCTGCCTGGTGCCGACGACGCGGGCACGGGGATCCTGCACGTCGACATGGACGCGTTCTACGCGTCGGTCGAGGTGCTCGACGATCCGTCGCTCCGCGGCAAGCCGATCGTCGTCGGAGCCCCGGAGGGCCGCTCGGTCGTCTCGAGCGCGTCGTACGAAGCGCGGCGGTTCGGCGTCCGCTCCGCAATGCCCGTCTCCCAAGCCCTCCGGCTGTGCCCGGAGGCCATCGTCGTGCTCCCGCACTTCGAGCGGTACCTCGAGGTCTCCGCGCACGTGATGCGCATCTTCCGCGACGTGACCCCGCTCGTCGAGCCATTGTCGATCGACGAGGCGTTCCTCGACGTGCGCGGGGCCCGGCGGCTGTGGGGGAGCCCGGGTGAGATCGCCCGCGGCATCCGTCATCGCGTGCAGCGGGAGACCGGCATCACCTGCAGTGTCGGCGTCGCAGCCACCAAGCATGTGGCGAAGATGGCGTCGACCATCTGCAAGCCGGATGGCATGCTGATCGTGCCCGAGGCCGGCACGGATGCGTTTCTGCGCCCGCGCCCCGTGCGCGCCCTCTGGGGTGTGGGCCCGAAGTCGGCGGAAGCGCTCGAAGGGCGCGGCATCCACACGATCGGCGACGTGCTCGACACGCCTCGCGACGTGCTCGATCGGGCGCTCGGATCGGCGATGGGCGAACGCGTCTGGCATCTGGCGCGCGGGATCGATGCCCGCGCGGTGTCCACGACCCACGTGGAGAAGAGCGTCGGGCACGAAGAGACCTTCCACGAAGACATCGCAGACCCGGCCTATCTCCGAGCGGAACTGCTGCGCCTCGCCGACCGGGTGGCCACGCGACTGCGCGCCGGCGGATGGGAATCGTCGACGATCGCGATCAAGGTGCGGTTCGCCGACTTCACGACGGTGAGCCGATCGCAGACGCTCCCCGAACCGACGGCCGTCGGTCAGCGCATCGGCGACGCTGCGCGGGAACTCTTCGCGTCGATCGCCCTGCGGCAATCCGTGCGGCTGGTCGGCGTGCGAGCCGAGAAGCTCCGCCCCGCCGGGGGAGGCGGAATCGCCCTGTGGGACGACGACGCCGAGTGGCGCCGCATCGACGACGCGCTGGATGACGCGTCCGCACGGTTCGGAAAGGGCGCGGTGACCCGCGCCGCCTTCCTCGGACGCAAGCAACGGCACGATTCGCTTCCCTCCCACCCACGACCGCCGAAGCCGGGGCCAGGCGATGAGTCCGCCGTGAACTGACCCGACCGACCACTTCACCCTGGGCAGGGGGAGCCGCGGACGGTAGCGTGGACTTCATGCCCAACATCGCACTCGAGCTCGGCAAGCAGTCCGCAGCCTTCGGCGTCCACAGCGCCTACGGCGAGCAGCAGGACGTCGACGGCATCCGCCTGATCCCCGTCGCCATCTCGTGGTCCGGCTTCGGCGGCGGCTCCGACGAGTCGGGCAACGGCGGCGGGGGAGGCGGCGGTTACGCCATCCCGCTCGGCGCCTACGTCCGGCGCGGCGACGACCTCCGCTTCGAGCCCAACCTCGTGTCTTTCCTCGCGGTCGCCATCCCCTTCCTGTGGGTCGCCGGCCGCGCACTCAGCCGTGTCATCCGCGCCCTCAAGAGGTAGCGCAGCGCAGGCCGACCCGTTCACGATCGCGCTCCGTCGGGCGACGGCTTCCCTGCGCGAAGCCGTCGTGCAGCTCTCGGCGTCGAACCCCGTCATCCTCATCGACGGGCGCAGCGGTGCTGGTAAGTCGAGCCTCGCACGCTCTCTCGTGGCGGACTGGCCCCTGCGCGGTCGCGTGCAGCTCATCGCCCTGGATTCGATTTACCCCGGCTGGGACGGCCTCGAGGACGGCGTGGTCGCCGCGCGAAGCCTCATCCTCGCGCCGCACGCCCGCGGTCTCATCGGGGTGTGGCAGCGCTTCGACTGGAGCCTCGACGAGTACGCCGAGGCGCACGCCGTCGACCCGTCGCTGCCGCTGATCGTCGAGGGCTCGGGCATCCTCACACCGGCGACGGCCCGACTCGCCGACCTGCGCGTGCTGCTCGATGCTCCGCTCCACTCGCGCAAGCGACGCGCCCTCGCGCGCGACGGCGAGTCGTACCGCCCGCATTGGGACCGCTGGGCCGAGCAGGAAGAGAGCCATCTGCGGCGTGACGAGCCGGCTTTGCAGGCGACCCACGTCTTCGCGATGCCGTAGCCCGCGCACGCCGATCAGGGTTCGGATGCCTGGATCAGGCCTTCGAGTCGATAGCCGAGCCAGTCGTACACGCCGAAGCGCGGGTCGTCCTCGTCGCGATCGTCCTCGTCCTCGATCCCGAGGCGGGAGGCGATGACGAGGCGGATGGCCGTGAGGGTGCGCATCCACGCGCGCACGCCGTCTTCGTCGAGGGCGATGTCGACGGGCCGCGCAGCATCGTCCTTGGTATGCGAATCGACGGTGCCGCGCAGGTCGGAGAGCACACGCTCTGCGTCCTGCCCGCGTCGGCCGAGCAGGTCGGACTGGGTCGCGCGCCGGAACTCGGATGACGCCTCGGCGTCATCCGGATACACGTCCGGAACGAGCCGGGCGACGGCGGGATCGATCGCGGAATCGGCATCGGTTCGCGTCTCGTCGAGCAGCTCCGAGAACTGCGTCACGAGATCGGCGAGATGATCCGCTTCGATGCGGGTGATCGTCAGGATCAGCATCCGGTCGCTCATGAACCTGCCCTTCGCACGGTGGCCCACAGTCCGTAGTCGTGCATGGCCTGGGCATGAAGCTCCATCTGCTCCCGCGGGCCCTCCGCGACCACGGCGTGGCCGTCGTGGTGCACGGCCAGCATGCGCTCGTTGGCCTTCGCCGCGGAGAACCCGAAGTACTCCCGGAACACCCGCACGACGTACGACATGAGGTTCACGGGATCGTTCCACACCACCGTCTCCCAGGGGCGCGTGGGATCCGGGGATTCGTCGAGGCCCGGATCCTCCGTCTGCTCGGGAAGCGCGAGTGCGGTCGTCACGCCCAGCCCAGTTCGTGCAGTCGCTCGTCGTCGATGCCGTAGAAGTGCGCGATCTCGTGCACGAGGGTCGTGTGCACCTCCTCGCGGAGCTCGTCCACGTCGTCGCAGACCTCGAGATGCGGTTCGCGGTACACGATGATCCGGTCGGGCAGTTCCCCTTGCCCGTAGCGGTCGCGCTCGGTCAGCGCGAGTCCGTCGTACAGGCCCAGCAGGTCGAGGCTGCCGTCCTCGGGGCGGTCCTCGACGACGAACACGACGTTGTCGAGGCCCCCGACCATTTCGTCAGGCAGCAGGTCCAGCTCGTCCACCACGAGTGACTCGAACGTCTCGGCATCCATTTCGATCATCAGTCGAACTCTGCCTCGTTCATTTGGGGTGAGTAACGGGGCTCGAACCCGCGACATCGGCCACCACAAGGCCGCGCTCTACCAACTGAGCTATACCCACCATGTGCCCGCGTTCGCGGGACCAGACGATTCTATTACACGTCGGCAGCGAACGCCGACACGGCCGAGGCCGCTGCGGCGCGCGCGCCGTCGCTGGTCGGTCCCGGTGGCGGCACGAATACCGCGTGCCGGTAATAGACGAGTTCGCGGATCGATTCGAGGATGTCGGCGAGGGCGCGGTGCCCGCCATCCTTCGAGGGCGCGTGGATGTACGCCCGGGGGTACCAGCGCCGCGAGAGCTCTTTGATGCTGGACACGTCGACGTTGCGGTAGTGCAACCACCGATCGACGCGCGGCATATATGTCGCAAGGAACATGCGATCCGTTCCGATGGTGTTGCCCGCCAAGGGGGCCTTGCCTCCGAGGGGGACGAACCTCTGGATGTACTCCAGGGTGAGGAATTCCGCCTCCGCGAGGCTCACGCCGTGGGGGATCTCATCGAGCAGCCCGGACGAACGGTGCATCTCCGTGACGAATTCGCTCATGTTCGCCATCGCGCTGTCGTCGGGCTTGATCACGACGTGGAATCCGGCATCGAGCGGCCGCAACTCGAAATCCGTCACGACGACGGCGATCTCGACGAGCTCGTCGACGGCGACGTCGAGTCCTGTCATCTCACAGTCGATCCAGACCAGCCGGTCGTTCTCCGTAGCCCCCACCATGCGGTCCATCCTAATGACGGGGGCCGACAGGGCGGCTGACGGGGCCGAATGCCGGACGGGCGGAGTCCCCCAGGCAGGATTCGAACCTGCGACCAGCGGATTAGAAGGCCGCTGCTCTATCCACTGAGCTACTGGGGGTCGCAGCATCCAGGCTACCGGGCCCGTGCTCGACACGCCGGACGCCGGGGCTGGTGCGCGTGCAAGGGCGGGCGTAACGTCGGCATGGCGGAAGGAGTCGAGACATGACGAATACCCAGACACACCGCCTGTGGGTGGCCCATGGCCCCGCCGGGGCAGTGGGGACCATCCAGCAGGAGGGCGATGACTACACCGTCAGGATGATCGGACGCGATGCGCCCGCCGGTACGTATCCGACGATGGAGGTCGCGAAGAACGCCCTGTTCTCACAGCTCAAGCCGGGCTCCGCGTGGCCGGAGTTCCGGGAGCACTGACACCGGGTCCGGGGCGCTTCGCGGTGCGGGGCTTCGCGGTGCCCTCCCGCGCGGTCCCCTGCTTCGCGGTGTCGAGCAGCGGCAGGGCGATGTGCACGAGTGGTCCGATGAGGAAGGCGAAGGCCACCGTGCCGATGCCGACGGTGCCGCCGAGCAGCCAGCCGATGATCAGCACCGTGATCTCGACCGTGCCGCGCGCCAGCCAGATCGGCCACCCGAACCGGGATCGGATTCCGGTCATCAATCCGTCGCGGGGCCCCGGGCCGAAGTGCGCCCCGATGTACAGTCCCGACGCCAGCGCGACGAGCAGGATGCCGAGGGCGAGCGCCAGGATCTGATACCCGAGGCCCGCAGGGACCTGCACCAGGGTGAGGGTGGCCTGCATGCTCGTGCCGACGAAAAGGATGTTCGCGATCGTTCCGAGCCCGGGTCTCTGCCGCAGCGGGATCCAGAGCAGCAGTACAAAGAACCCGAGGATGTTCGTGACCCACCCGATGCCGATGCCGGTGTGCAGGGAAATGCCCTGAGCGAGCACGGTCCACGGGTCGACGCCGAGCCCGGCTTCCACGGTCAGCGCGGCACCCGCCCCGTAGAGCACAAGGCCGATGAGCAACTGGAGCACGCGCCGGGTCATGCATGCAATCCAATACCGGAATTGGATGTTGGCCAAGAGGCCAATCCTGGTAGGGTGGCCGCATGATGGACTCTCGCCTTTCGGCGCGTTCCCTGGAGACGCTGCTCGGCCCGTGGCGCACCAGGGAGCCCGCGTACGAGGCCATCGCCGACAGCGTCCGTCTCCTCTGCCTCGACAACCGCATCGCGCCTCGCACGGCGCTGCCGGCAGAGCGGGAACTCGCGACGCGCCTCGGCGTGAGCCGCACCACGGTCGCCGCGGCGTATCGCAGCCTGAGGGACAGTGGCCACATCGAGAGCCTGCGCGGATCCGGCAGCGTGACGCTGCCGCTCGGCGGCAGCGCCCCGGGGCGGTTCTCCGCCGATGAGGGCGTCATCGATCTGCAGCAGGCGAGCCCGTCCGCGTGGCCGGGGCTCGCCGGTGCGTACGCCGAGGCCGCCGGGCGCACCGCATCCCTCGTCACGAGAACGGGCTACGACGTCGTCGGGCGCTCGGGCCTGAGGGAGGCCATCGCCGCGCATTACGCGACCCGCGGGCTGCCGACGACGTCGGCGCAGATCATGGTGACCAACGGCGCCCAGAGTGCCATCTCCCTCGTCGCTTCGCTCTTCGTCTCCCGGGGGGACCGTGTGGTCATCGAGACCCCGACCTACCCGCACGCCGCCGATGCGTTCCGTGGATGCGGCGCCCGCCTCGTCGGCGTCCCCGTCGTGAGCGGGCACGGGTGGGATCTCGAACGGGCCGACCACGCGTTCCGTCGAGCGGTGCCCACGGCGGCGTACCTCATGCCCGACTTCCAGAACCCCACGGGGGGAAGCATGAGTGCGGCGGAGCGCGTGGCGTTCGCCGAGGCGGCGCGTCAGGTCGGTGCGACCCTCATCATCGATGAGACGACGGCCGAGCTCGGCATCGACCGTCCCGAGACACATCCTCCGTTCGCGGCGACCGCGGCCGGCGTCGGCGGCGTGTCGATCGTGACCATCGGATCGCTGGGAAAGACCGTGTGGGGAGGGCTTCGCGTCGGCTGGATCCGCGCCGAGATCGACACGATCCGTCGGCTGGTAGCGGCGCGCACGGCCTTCGACCTGGGTACGCCCGAGTTCGAGCAGGCGGTCGCCGAGCAGCTCTTCCCCCAGATGCCCGGCATCCTGACGCAGCGATCCGGTCTCCTGCGCGAGGGCCGCGACGCGGCCGTCGAGACCCTCGCCGAGCGCCTGCCCGCGTGGGATGTGCCCCGCGTGCACGGCGGAGTCTCCCTGTGGGTCGGCCTCGGCGAGCCGCTCAGCTCGAGCCTCGTGATGACGGCGCGCCGTCGCGGACTGCTCCTCTCTGCCGGCCCGCGATTCGCGGTCGATGGCGGCCACGAGCGGCACATCCGCATTCCCTTCACCGTGTCGCGGCACACCATGGAGCGCGCCGTCGACATCCTCGCCGACGCGTGG
Source organism: Microbacterium sp. (assembly GCF_035554235.1). Taxonomy (GTDB): domain Bacteria; phylum Actinomycetota; class Actinomycetes; order Actinomycetales; family Microbacteriaceae; genus Microbacterium. The sequence continues at coordinate 7,364 of NZ_DATMIO010000056.1, forward strand.
GCGGATCTCGCCCAGGGTGTGCCGCTCGAGGGCGTCGAACCCCTGTCGTCGGTGATCTGACCCGTCACACCGAGTACCGCAGGCACGCGGCCGCGTCATCGGCCGACCAGAACTCGCCGAGTTCACGAAACCTCGTCGTCGGCGCGTGGTAACGCTTGGCGACGAACCTCGTTCCGAGCGGATGTCGAAGGCTCTGGACGTGACCGATCACGTGCCCCGACGGATCGAGCACGCGCCACAGGTCGCGCCCCGCACGCTGGATGCGCTCACGCGCGTCGGGTGAGAGGCGGGGTTCAGCCGCAGAGTCGTCGGTGACGGCATCCACCGTCGTCGACATGGGAATCGTCATGGAACCTCCTTGCAGTGTCGAAGATACATTCGACCTCCGACACTCGAACTCGACGCATCCTCGTCCGCTCCGTGAGCGGTCCGCGGCGTCTCGTTCGTCAGCCCACGGGACCATCGATTCCTGCACACCCGGTCGGCGGGCCCGAACTTTCACAGTTCGAGCCCGATGTGCGTTCGGGGCGGGCGGCGGAGGGCACGCTGATCCCAGTTCGGGCGCCGGATGGCACACCGGTGCCCGGACACGGCGGGGACGGTCCCCGCAGAAAGGGATGCATCATGAGCGACACCATCACGATCACGGGAAACATCGCGACGCCGCCGGAGCGCAGGGTCACCCCAGCGGGCGTCGTGATCACGAGCTTCCGCGTGGCGAGCAGCCAGCGACGCTACGATCGCAACAGCGGCGGCTGGATCGACGGAGAGACCAACTGGTACACGGTCTCGACCTTCCGCGCGCTCGCGGAGCACGCGTACGAGTCGTTCCACAAGGGCGAGCGCGTCATCGCCACGGGCAAACTCCGCCTGCGGGAGTGGGACAACGGCACGAAGAAGGGCTTCACCGCCGAGATCGACGCCGACGCGGTCGGCCACGACCTGCTGTGGGGCACGTCGCGCTTCCGCAAGGACGAAGCGAATCAGCCGCCCGCGGACCCCGCCGAGACGGACGCGCTGCAGAGCGCGGACCCGGGCGCCGCGGCCTGGACCCCACCGGGATCGTCATCGCCTGTCACGGAGTGGGACACCGCCGAAGCCGGCGCCGACGACCCGGTCGCGGTCGACGCCCCGTTCTGACGACTCTCCGCGATCGTTCGGGGCGATCGTTCGGGACGGCGGCCCTAGACTCACTGGGTGACCCGCCGCCCCGACCGACGCCGCGCCGTTCTGGTGTTCGCGGGTCTCGCACTCTCGAGCACCCTGGGACTGGCGGGGTGCAGCGCCCCCGCCCCCGCGCCGACGACGTCGGCCGTTCCCTCCGGGACGGGTTCCACCGAGCCCACCCCGAGTGCGACCCCCTCGATCTCGGAGCCCGTGCTCGCACCGGACGGGTCGGCCGCCGACAACCTGCCGTTGTTCAGGGCGGTGACCGAGCAGGTGTGGGCGACGGATGCCCGAGACCAGGGCCGCGCGTACGTCGACGCCCTCGCCGCCGCCGGGTTCGACAAGGCCGGCATGCAAGTGACCGCGGACGTGTCGACGGTCGGGAACGCCGCGGAGAGCATCCAGTTCTCGGTGCTCTGGGGAGCCGAGTGCCTGATCGGGCAGGTCGGGCCGGCGACGGGCGCGCCCGTGGCCATCGTGGCGCGGGCCCTCGAAGGGGGCGTGTGCCTGGTGGGGAACACCCGGCCAATAGACTGGTGACGATATGGCTGAATACATCTACTCGATGGTGCGGGCCCGCAAGGCGGTCGGCGACAAGGTAATCCTCGACGACGTCACGATGGCGTTCCTCCCCGGCGCGAAGATCGGCGTCGTCGGCCCGAACGGGGCCGGAAAGTCCACGATCCTCAAGATCATGGCCGGCCTCGATACTCCGAGCAACGGCGAGGCCAAGCTCTCACCGGGCTACAGCGTCGGCATCCTCATGCAGGAGCCCGTGCTCGACGAGCACCTCACGGTGCTCGAGAACGTGCAGCAGGGTGTGGGGCCCATCATGGGCAAGATCACCCGCTTCAACGAGATCTCCGCGCTGATGGCCGACCCCGACGCGGACTTCGACGCGCTCCTCGCAGAGATGGGCACCCTCCAGGAAGACATCGACGCCGCCGACGCGTGGGATCTCGACTCCCAGCTCGAGCAGGCGATGGATGCCTTGCGGACACCGCCCCCCGAGGCCGTGGTGTCGAATCTCTCGGGCGGTGAGAAGCGCCGCGTCGCGCTCTGCAAACTGCTGTTGCAGAAACCCGACCTGCTGCTCCTCGACGAGCCCACGAACCACCTCGACGCCGAGAGCGTGCTCTGGCTCGAGCAGCACCTCGCCAAATACCCCGGCGCCGTGCTCGCCGTGACCCACGACCGGTACTTCCTGGATCACGTCGCCGAGTGGATATGCGAGGTCGACCGCGGTCGCCTCTACCCCTACGAGGGCAACTATTCGACGTACCTCGAGAAGAAGCAGGAACGACTGCAGGTCCAGGGCAAGAAGGACGCCAAGCTCGCCAAGCGTCTCGCGAGCGAACTCGAATGGGTGCGCAGCAACGCCAAAGGCCGCCAGACCAAGTCGAAGTCGCGCCTCGCGCGGTATGAGGAGATGGCCGCCGAGGCGGACCGCACGCGCAAGCTCGACTTCGACGAGATCCAGATCCCGCCAGGGCCGCGCCTCGGCCAGATCGTGCTGGAGGGCAAGAAGCTCGAGAAGGGCTTCGACGGCCGCCGACTCATCGGCGATCTCTCGTTCACGCTGCCCCGCAACGGCATCGTCGGGATCATCGGCCCGAACGGCGTGGGAAAGACGACACTGTTCAAGACGATCGTCGGTATCGAGCCGCTGGATGCCGGAGAGCTCAAGATCGGCGAGACGGTCGACATCTCCTATGTCGACCAGAGCCGTGGCGGCATCGACCCGAACAAGAACCTCTGGGAGGTCGTGTCGGACGGGCAGGATTTCATCCAGGTCGGCAAGGTCGAGATCCCCTCGCGCGCCTACGTGTCGCAGTTCGGGTTCAAAGGACCCGATCAGCAGAAGAAGGCGGGCGTGCTCTCGGGAGGTGAGCGCAACCGCCTCAACCTCGCCCTCACGCTGAAACAGGGCGGCAACCTGCTGCTGCTCGATGAGCCCACGAACGACCTGGATGTCGAGACCCTCGGCAGCCTCGAGAACGCGCTCCTGGAGTTTCCCGGCTGCGCCGTGGTCATCACGCACGATCGGTGGTTCCTCGACCGCATCGCGACCCACATCCTCGCCTACGAGGGAACCGACGACCAGCCCGACAAGTGGTACTGGTTCGAGGGGAACTTCGAGGCGTACGAGGAGAACAAGATCGAGCGCCTCGGACCCGATGCCGCCAAGCCGCACCGTTCGACGTACCGCAAGCTCACTCGTGACTGATCACCCGAGCGGACCCCCCGTTCCCGGGCGGCCGCGCATCCACGTGCCCATCCACCTCCGGTGGGGCGACCTCGACGCGTACAACCACGTCAACAACACGTCGATGCTGAAGCTCCTCGAGGAGGCGCGCGTGCGCGCCTTCTGGCGCGCGGACGAAGGTCCCGCGGCGCCGTCGACCGCCGTGCTGGAGTCGGGGCACGCGAGCGGCCTGCTCACGTTGATCGCCCGGCAGGAGATCGTCTACCTCCAGCCCGTGCCGTACCAGCGGCATCCGCTCGATGTGCAGATGTGGTTCGGCAAGGTCGGCGGCTCCAGCATCGAGGTCTGCTACGAGATCTGCAGCCCTGCCGAGACGCCCCCGCAGGTCGTGTACGCCCGTGCGAGCACGGTGGTCGTGAAGGTGGATGCCGAATCCGGCGCGCCCGTTCGATTCAGCCAGGAGGAGCGCGCCGCCTTCGAGGAATACCTGGACGAGCCCATCCACCTGCGGCGCTGAGCGCCGAGGCGAGCACCGCAGCGAGTGCGCCGCCGGGAGCGGTCACGCCCCGATGCGGACGACGACCTCCTGGGCGACGCTCGCAACGAGGTCACCGCCCTGCGAGTACAGCCTGCCCGTGGCGAGCCCGCGCCCGCTGCTCGCGCTCGGCGACTCCTGCACGTAGAGCAGCCATTCGTCGGCACGGCCGGGACGATGCCACCACAGCGCCGTATCGAGGCTCGCGAGCTTCAGCCTGGGGTTCGCCCACGCCTGGCCGTGCGCGCGGAGGATCGGCTCCTGTATCGAGATGTCGGTCATGTACGCCAGCACCGCGGCGTGCAGGGTCGGATCGTCGCCGATGGGGCGACGCACGCGGATCCAGAGCGCCTGCGACGCCGATCGCTGCGGATCGGGTGCGAGGTAGATCGGCGCGGAGACGTGCCGCAGCTCCACCGGGCGGTCCTGGATGAGCCGGCGCGTGAGGGGATGCTCGAACGAGATCCTGTCTTCGATCGCCGGGAGATCCTCGGGCTGCGGGATGCCCTCGGGCATCGGCGCGAAGTGTTCGAGACCCTCCTCGCGTCGCTGGAACGATGCGATCATCGAGAAGATCGGCTGACCCTCCTGGAATGCCTGTGTGCGCCGCGCTGCGAACGATCGCCCGTCGTGGATGCGGTCGACCGTGAAGACGATCTGCTGATCGGGATCGCCCGGGCGGAGGAAGTAGCCGTGCATGGAGTGCACGGCCCGATCCGGATCGACCGTGCGGCTCGCCGCGATGACGCACTGGGCGAGCACCTGCCCACCGAACACGCGACCGTGGGGCATCGGCTCTGAGTCTCCCACGAAGGCGTCGAGTTCCGACGGGTCGTGCGTGGGCGTCAGATCGAGCGTTGCCAGCATGAGAGACACGGATGCCGCGGCCCGCTCATGCACGTCGGTCGTCTCTGTCACGGGTCGCACCCTCCCCGGCTCGGATGGGGCATGCCGGGCCACTTGGTAGTTTATGGGGGATGTCCGAGCGCCTCCGTTTTCCCGACCGCGAGAGCCGCGATGACGCTCTCACCTTCGCCTCGCGAGCCGCCCGCCTCGCCGACCCGACGGTGCGGCTCCGCGCGAGCGCGGGCGTGCTCGCGATGACCGCGGCCGCCTTGGTCCCTCGCGACCTCGTCGATCCGACGCCCACGGTGCTGGCGCTTCGCACCCTGGCGGTCGATCCCGAACTCGAGTGCGACCTCATCGTCGAGGCGAGCCTGCTCACGGCCGCGGCGGACGAAGACGCGATCGTGCTGCCCGACGCCGCGACCCGCGCCGCGTGGGCTGGTGTCTCGCCGCCGCGGGGCGGCTGGGTCGCGGCCGGCGAGCTCGACGCGTCGGCCTTGGCCGCACGGGCGCACGACGGCATGGCGCGGGTCGCGTCGGCGCTGCCGCCGGGTGCCGGCGAGGAAGTCGTGCACCGCGTGCGCGCGGGTGTCTGGGGCGAGAGCGTGCCCGAGTGGCACGATCTCCCGCTCGGCATCGCCTTCGCGGCGGTGGCCCTCGGTTTCATCTCCGGCACAGAGCACGCCCGCGTGTTCACGGCGGGCGCCTGGACGCGCGTGAGTCTCAGCAGGGGTCACCTGCTGGTCAGGGGTCCCGCCGCGATGGGGCTCACGGCCGTGCGCAGCACGGGCCGCGCCGGCTGAGCCACCGACCGCTGCGACCCGGCGGCTAGACCGACTCCGCGGCAGCTCGGCCCGCCTGGCGGCCCGAGAAGAGGCATCCGCCCACGAACGTGCCTTCGAGGGCGCGGTAGCCGTGCACACCGCCGCCGCCGAACCCGCTCGCCTCGCCCGCGGCGTACAGCCCCGAGATCGGGTTGCCGTCCGCGCCGAGCGCCCGGCCGTGCAGGTCGGTCTCGATTCCGCCGAGCGACTTGCGCGTCAGCACGTGCAGCTTGACGGCGATGAGCGGGCCCGCCTTCGGGTCCTGCAGGCGGTGCGGTGACGCGGTGCGGATCAGCTTGTCACCCAGGTACGCCCGCGCCGAGCGCAGCATGGCGATCTGCGCGTCTTTCGTGAAGTCGTTCTCGATCTCGCGATCGCGGGCCTCGACCTCGGCGATCACCCGGTCGCGGTCGAGCGCGTCGCCGCCCGGCAGCGCCTGCATCCCGGTGATCAGATCGGCCAGATTGTCGCGGACGACGAAGTCGGCCCCTTTGTCCATGAACGCCTGCACGGGCGCCATCGGACCTTTGCCGAGCCGCTCGGTCAGGAGGCGCTTGACATCCTTGCCCGTGAGATCGGGGTTCTGCTCGCTGCCCGACAGCGCGAACTCCTTCTCGATGATCTGGCGCGAGAGCACGAACCACGAGTGGTCGTAGCCGGTCTGGCGCAGGTGCGCCAGGGTGCCCAGCGTGTCGTAGCCCGGAAAGAGCGGCACGGGCAGTCGCGTCCCGGTCGCGTCGAGCCACAGCGACGAGGGCCCGGGAAGGATGCGGATGCCGTGCGAGGGCCATACCGGATTCCAGTTCTCGATGCCCTCGACGTAGTGCCACATGCGGTCGCCGTTGATGAGCCTCGCACCGCCCGATTCCGCGACCGCGAGCATCGAGCCGTCGACATAGGCGGGCACGCCCGTGAGCATCGCGGCGGGCGGGGTGCCGAGACGGGCGGGCCACTGCGCGCGCACGAGGTCGTGGTTGCCGCCGATGCCTCCCGAGGACACGATCGTGGCGCCGGCGGTGATCTCGAACGAGCCGACGACCTCGCGAGAGGTGGGCAGGCCGCGCCCCGCGCCGGAGGGAGCGAGCACGTCGCCGGCGGCGCCGGTGATCGCGCCCGCGGAGTCGCGGAGCGCGCTCACGCGGTGCCGGGGCAGGATCGTGACGCGCCCTTCCACCTCGCCGCGCTCGATGATCGATTGGAAGGGCGCGACCAGACCCGGACCAGTGCCCCAGGTGATGTGGAAACGAGGCACGGAGTTGCCGGGCCCGAGGGCGCTGTACCCGCCCCGCTCGGCCCATCCCACGACCGGGAAGAACCCGACATCCAGCGAACGCAGCCACGCCCGCTTCTCTCCTGCGGCGAACTGGAGGTACGCCTCGGCCCAGCGCCGCGGCCACTCGTCCTCGTCGCGGTCGAACGCGGCATTCCCGTACCAGTCCTGCCGTGCGAGCTCGAGGGAGTCCTTGATTCCCATGCGCCGCTGCTCGGGGGAGTCGACGAAGAAGACGCCGCCGAACGACCACCATGCCTGGCCGCCGAGGTTCGTCCGCGGCTCCTGGTCGACGATGATGACCCGTCGGCCCGCCATGATCGCCTCGGAGGCGGCGACGAGCCCGGAGAGGCCCCAGCCGATGACCAGCACATCGGTGGCGTGTTCAGTGTGGGCAGCGGTCATTGCGGCTCCTTGCTAGGCGGATCGATGGGGAAGTTCGTGCCACGTGCGCGACCCTCGGCGGATGGTCCGATTCCGGAGGGCTCGAACGTGTTGACCATCGCGAGCGCTGCCCGCTGCAGGTAGTCCCACAGGGTCGCCTCGTGGAGTGGTGAGAGCCCGAGCGTATCGACCGATGCGCGCATGTGCGCCAGCCAGCGATCGCGCGCGTCCGGGTTGACGTGGAATCCGCCGTGACGCATCCGTAGCCGCGGGTGTCCCCGCGTCTCGCTGTAGGTCCCGGGACCGCCCCAGTACTGCTCGAGGAAGAGCGTCAGCCGCTCGGCCGCGGGGCCAAGATCGTCCTCCGGGTACATCGGGCGAAGCACGGGATCCTCCGCGACCCCGCGGTAGAAGCCGTCCACAAGCCGCACGAACGTGTCGTGTCCACCGACCTCGTCGTAGAAGGTGCTCATGCGTCACCGTCGCTGGGTGCCTCAGGAGTGTGCGGAGGCGTCCTCTTGGGGCGCCAGAGCGGCCGCGCGGAGCCGGCGGCAGGCTCCGCCACCGGGGTCGGCTTGGTCTTGGGTGGGTTCGCCCCGCGCACGCGCTGGGCGCCTTCGAGTCCGCTGAGCGTGATCGAGTTCAGCTGGGGGAGCATGAGTCCGAGCTCGTCGATCGCCCGTTTCAGCCGCATGCGCAGCTCGCGGGCGACGTCGTCCTTCGCGTTCGAGCGGGTCTTGATGACGAGGCGGATGACGAGCGCGTCGCCGGAGACGGACTCCAGGCCCCACACCTCGGGCTTCTCCAGCACGCGGGTGCGCCACTTCGGGTCTTTGGACAGCTCGGTCGCGGTGGCGAGCATGGTGGATTCGACCTCGTCGATGTCGGCATCCACCGGCACGGCGAGGTCGACGATCACCCGCGACCATCCCATCGACATGTTGCCGATGCGGAGGATCTCGCCGTTGCGCACGTACCAGAGCGTGCCGTTCACGTCGCGCACGTGCGTCACCCGGACGCTGACGTACTCGACGATGCCCGTCGCGAGTCCCAGGTCGACGACATCCCCGATGCCCACCTGGTCTTCGGCGACGATGAAGATGCCGTTGAGCACGTCCTTCACGATGTTCTGGGCGCCGAAGCCGAGGCCCGCGCCGATCGCGGCCGTCAAGAGCGTTATCGATCCGAGCACGTCGGGGAACAGGATGTGCAGGATCAGGACGAGCCCGATGACGACGATCGTCACGTTGACGATGTTCTGCAGGATCGAGCCGAGGGTGCGGGTGCGCTGAACGACGCGGACCGCCGCGAGCGGCGAGCGATCGAGCGCCCGGGTGTCGTCGACGTTGGCCTTCGACTTCGCGCCGTTCACGATGCGCGACACGACCCGCCGGATGACGAGCCTGAGGATCCACGTCAGCAGCATCGCTCCGACGATGACGCCGGCCACGGCCAGCAGGTCGAGCCCGATGGCGCCGAGCGCGGCGAGCAGTTCGGTCCAGAAAGTGGGTTCGGTCACGTCGGGCACGTCGAGGGAGAGTGTGTCCATCGTTCCGATCCTAACGACGGATGCCGCGAGCCACCTGGGCCCGCGGCATCCATTCGGTGTGTCCTACTGCGCGTCCCGGTCCTGTACGGCCAGCGCGCGTTCGACGCCTGCGAGGTTCTCGTCCACGAGGCGACGGAGCGCCGGGGCGGCGTCGCGGTTGGCGGCCAGCCACGCGCGCGTGGCGTCGCGCAAGGCGACGTTCGCGAGGGGTGCCGGGTAGAGCCCCACGATCAGGTACTGCGCGATCTGGTACGACCGGGCTTCCCAAATGGGCAGCAGCATGTCGAAGTAGGGCTGCACGAAGTCGCCGAGCTGGGCGACGGTCGCGGGATGCTGGAAGCCCAGCGCCGTCGAGCGCACGATCGTGTTCGGCAGGTCGTCGTTGTCGATGAGCGACGCCCATGCCGCGCGCTTGGCCTCGGCCGTCGGGATCGACGCGCGGGCCTGCGCGGCGAACTCCCCGCCCTTGGCTGTGTTGTCGGCGGCGAGGGCCGCGTCGATCGCGTCGGCGTCGGCCACGCCGCCCGCGGCGAGCGAGACGAGCAGCTGCCACGACAGGTCGGTGTCGACATCCAGGCCTTCGAGGGTGACGTCGCCCTCGCGCACGGCGCGCACCGTCTCCCAGTGCGCGGGCGTGGCGGCGGCGCTGGCGAAGGCGGTGACGAACTGCAGCTGGCTGTCGCTGCCCGCTTCGGCGGCCTGCGCGAGCGCCCACAGGCCGTCGGCGACCTTGGCGCGGGTGGCATCGCGCTTCTCGGGCGAGACATAGGCGTTCGCGGCGAGCTGCAGCTGAGCCAGCGTCGTGCGCACCGTCGTCGATTCGGTCTCGCGACCGATGTTCCGCAGCACGAGGTCGATGTAGTCGCTGGGTGATGCTTCGGCGTCGCGCGTCTGGTCCCACGCGGCGCCCCACACGAGCGAGCGCGCGAGCGGGTCGGCGATGTCTCCGAGGTGCGCGATCGCGGTCTGAAGCGAGCGCTCGTCGAGCCGGATCTTGGCGTAGGCCAGGTCGCCGTCGTTGAGCAGCACGAGATCCGGGCGCTTCAGGCCCTTGAGCTGAGGCACCTCGGTGAGGTCGCCGTCGACGTCGATTTCCACGTTGTGCACGCGCTCGAGGGCGCCGCCCTGCACGTTGTAGAAGCCGACGCCGAGACGGTGGGGGCGGATCGTCGGGTAGTCCGCCGGGGCGGTCTGCGTGATCGCGAAGCGCGTGATGACGCCCTGTGCGTCTTCGGCGAGGACGGGGGAGAGCGTGTTGACTCCCGCCGTCTCGAGCCACTTCTTCGACCACGTGCCGAGGTCACGGCCGCTCGTCGTCTCGAGCTCCGTGAGCAGATCGGCGAGCTCGGTGTTGCCCCACTCGTTCTTCTTGAAGTACGACGCGACGCCGGCGAAGAACTGCTCGATCCCGACCCAGGCGGCGAGCTGCTTGAGCACCGAGCCGCCCTTCGCGTAGGTGATGCCGTCGAAGTTGACCTGGACGTCCTCGAGGTCGTTGATCGTCGCCACGACCGGGTGTGTGGAGGGGAGCTGGTCCTGGCGGTACGCCCAGGTCTTCTCCATGGCGTTGAACGTCGTCCAGGCCTCGGTCCACTCGGTGGCCTCTGCCGTGGCGATCGTGGACGCCCACTCCGCGAACGACTCGTTGAGCCAGAGGTCGTTCCACCACGTCATCGTGACGAGGTCGCCGAACCACATGTGGGCGAGCTCGTGCAGGATCGTGACGACGCGACGCTCCTTGACGGCGTCGGTGACCTTGCTGCGGAAGACGTAGGTCTCGGTGAAGGTCACCGCCCCCGCGTTCTCCATGGCGCCCGCGTTGAACTCGGGCACGAACAGCTGGTCGTACTTCGCGAACGGGTACGGATAGTCGAACTTCTCCTCGTAGTACGCGAAGCCTTCGCGGGTCTTGTCGAAGATGTAGTCCGCGTCGAGGTGCTGCCACAGGCTCTTGCGGGCGTACACGCCGAGGGGGATGACCCGGCCGGAGGAGCTGGTCAGCTCCGAGAACGTCGCTTCGTACGGACCGGCGATGAGCGCCGTGATGTACGACGAGATGCGGGGCGTCGCCTCGAAGGTCCACGTGGCGCTGCCGTCGCCATGCCTCTTGGGCTCGGGTGTCGGCGAGTTCGAGATGACCTTCCACGGCTCGGGCGCGGTGACCGTGAACTGGAACGTCGCCTTCAGGTCGGGCTGCTCGAACACCGCGAACACCCGCCGCGAGTCGGGCACCTCGAACTGGGAGTACAGGTAGACCTCGCCGTCGACGGGATCGACGAAGCGGTGCAGTCCCTCGCCCGTGTTCGTGTAGAGGCAGTCGGCGTCGACGATCAGCTCGTTCTCGGTCTGCAGACCTGTCAGCGCGATGCGCGAGTCGGCGAACGCCGACACCGGCACGTCGGCGCCGTTGAGCGTGATGCTGTGCACGGTTCCCGCGATCAGATCGATGAAGGTGTCGGCTCCCGGTGTGGCGCCGAAGCGCACGAGCGTGCGAGACCCGAAGACATCGGCGCCCTTCATGAGGTCGAGCTGCACCTCATAAGAGATTCCGGCTCCTGGGCTCGCGTCGTCCTGAGCTTGTCGAAGGGCCGAAGGATCGATGATGGCGCGGCGCTCCTGCGCCTCGATGCGGGTGAGGTTCTCTCCAGGCACTGCTCTGCTCCCATGGTAGGCGGGTCGTTTTTCGCGCGCGCGGACTCGTGGGCCGACGCTGGCAACCGCTCCAGCCTATGGCAGGCCGCGGAGATGAAAGGATGGTGGCGTGGCTGTGGAGCGTGTGACATCGGGTTCGGATATCGGAACGGATGCGGCGACCGTGCCGTACGGCTCGGCGGCGGTGCAGTCGGGGGCCGCGCACATCGAGACGCCGGTCGCGTACGACGGCATCCTGCTCGCCGGCTTCGGCGGACCAGAAGGACAGGATGACGTCATCCCCTTCCTCCGCAACGTGACGCGTGGGCGCGGCATCCCCGACGAGCGTCTCGAGGAGGTGGCCCACCACTACCGTCACTTCGGCGGCGTCAGCCCGATCAATGCCCAGAATCGGGCGCTGAAGGCCGCGCTCGAAGGCGAACTCGCCCGGCGGGCGATCGACATCCCCGTCTACTGGGGCAACCGCAACTGGGCGCCGTACCTCGACGAGGCGGTGCGGGATGCCGCATCCGCGGGCGATCGGACGCTCCTCGCCATCGCCACCAGCGCGTACAGCTCGTTCTCGAGCTGCCGCCAGTACCGCGAGGACTTCGCCGACGCGCTCGCCGACACCGGGCTCGGCGAAGGCGACCACGCCATCCAGATCGACAAGGTGCGCCAGTTCTTCGACCACCCC
>NZ_DATMIO010000057.1:0-20722 GCF_035554235.1 Microbacterium sp.
AGTACTCGGTCGGGTACCCGGGCGGGGCCCATCGCGCGAGCGGCGCGTTGCGGAGCAGATTCATCACACCGCCGGACTGCTGGATCAGCGTCTCGAGGCTGGGCTCATGATTTGCGTCTGACATGTTTCTCCTTTGAACCACGCTCAGCCGACGCCGGCTTGTCCGGCCTCGCGCTCGCGCCGTGCGGACTGCCCCGGCGGGGGCGACATCGCACCAGGCATCCATTCTATTTGGAACGATACGAATTGGATAGAATGTTTCTCGTCCTCGGCTACGACGTTGATCGTGCCCCGAGTGCGGCCTCGGCCGCCTCCCGCTCCGCCTCGGCCGTATCGACGCGACTCGCGGCAGCACGGCGCTCGTCCTCGAGCCGATGCTCGTCGGACTGCATCTCCTCGAGCTGGGTGAGCACGCGCGCAAGCTCCTTCTCCAGTCCGTCCCGGGCCTCCGCCAGTGCGTCCGCCCGCTCCCGGGTCTGCCGGAGCCGGGCGTCGATGCGCTCCACGTCTCGCGTGGCCCTCGTGAACGACTGCTCCGCGTCGCGGAGCGCCTTCTCGGCGGCACGGCGCTCACGGCGCTCGGCGAGGTCATCGCGCGATGGGGCGGGGCGCGCGGCGATGGATGCCTCTCCACCGGCGACGGCACCCTCGAGGTCGACGGGGTCGAAGCCGACCGTCTGGAGGGCGCGGACGAGACGGCCGGAGAGGATCGCCGCGGCGGCCGCGTCATCCGTCATCGCCGCCTGCAGGGTCTGCGACACGTCGTCGAGGGCGGCGCTGGAGAGGGCGACTCCCTTCTCGGCCGCGATCGCGGCGCCCTCCCGTGCCAGCGCGCCGGTGAGGCGGCGCCGGGCGCGCGTGAGCTCCGCGAGGGCGGGGGCATCCAGTTCGTTCTGCGCGTCGCGCATCTCGGCCGCGAGGGTCAGTGCGCGCTCGATGTCATCCGCACGCGCGCGCACCAACTGGCCGACCACCCACGCCGGAACGGACGCGCGCTTCAGGCTTACGACCGCGCGGGCGAGGACCGGATCGTCTCCTTTGAGCTCGGCGACCCGCGCCGTGCGTGCAGCCGTGAACTCGCCCGGGGGGAGCGCGTAGAGTTCACGGGCGATGTCTTCGAGGGTCGCCATGCACCGATACTGACGGAGGGATGACTCGATGCACAGTCCCTTGACGCGGCGCGTCGTGGCACTCGCTCTCGGCACGATCGTGGTCGCGGCCGGACTGGTCGTGCACGCCTTCTTCCCGGGTGGATTCACATCGGATGCCGTCGGCGACATCCTCTACGCCGTGCTGATGTATCTGCTGGTCGTGCTCGTCGCGCCGCGCGCGCATCCCCTTCTCGCGGGCGCGATCGCCCTCGCGTGGTGCGCGGCCGTGGAGTTCTTCCAGCTCACCGGCCTGCCGGAGGCCTGGGCGGTCGCGTTTCCCCCGCTCGTGCTCGTCTTCGGCACCGTCTTCGGTGCCCAGGACCTCGCGATGTACGCCGTCGGCATCGCGGGAGCGAGCGTTCTCGACCTGGTGATCAAGTCCCTTGCGGGAAGCGGCCGGCGGGTCGAGGCTGAAACCGTCCCCCCACCCGAGGAGTTCCCATGACCGCCGTCACCCCGTTCCTGTGGTTCGACAACAGCGCCGAGGAAGCGATCCGGTTCTACACGCGGCTCATACCGAACTCGGAGATCGTCTCGCTCGCGCACTACGCCGACGAGATGCCAGGCTTCGCCGGCAAGGTGATGCACGCGCACTTCCGCCTGGCGGGCCGGGACTACTACGCGTTCGACGCGGGGCCGCAGTTCCCGTTCACCGAGGCGGTGTCGCTCTTCGTCTCGTGCGCCGACCAGGCCGAGGTCGACCGGTACTGGGACGCGCTGACCGCGGAGGGCGGCGAAGAGCAGCCGTGCGCGTGGCTCAAGGACCGCTGGGGTCTCTCGTGGCAGATCGTGCCCGACCGCCTCGTCGAGCTGATCCGCGACCCCGATCCCGAGCGCTCCCACCGGGCCATCCAGGCGATGCTGGGCATGAAGAAGATCGACATCGCCGCCCTCGAGGCTGCCGCTGCGGGGGAGTAGCCGCGCGTGCTCAGAGCCCGGCGGCGTGCGGTGGCCGCCCTGGTAGCGGTCGCTCTTGCGCTGACGGCGTGCTCCGGCGCGCCGCCCAACGACCCCGTCCCGCCGTCGAGGGTGCCGTCGGCGCAGACGTCTGCGACCCCCGAGGCGCCCGCGACGCCCGAGGTCGCCGCGACCCCCGACGTCGCCGGGTGGTGGCACCCCGCGGGTGAACCCGAGACGCTGGCCACCCGTCTGGCGGCCCCATGGTCGGTCGTGCCGCTCGCCGAGGGCGGCGCGCTGATCAGCCAGCGCGACGACGGGCGCGTCATCGAGCTCACGCCCGACGGGGGACGGCGAGAGGTCGGGATCGTGCCCGGTGTCGTGCCCGGCGGTGAGGCCGGGCTGCACGGGCTCGCGGTGTGGGCGAACGGCGCGGTGACATGGCTGTACGCGTACCACGGTGCTGCGGGGGACAACCGGGTGGTGCGGATGCCGCTGACGGGCGATGCGGGAGGCTACGGGCTGGGGGCCGCAGAGGTGGTGTTCGAGGGAATCGCCCGGGCCGGCAACCACAACGGCGGCCGCGTCGCATTCGGTCCCGATCAGATGCTGTACGTCGCGACGGGGGATGCCGGCGATCGAGGCTCATCGCAGGATCCCGACTCGCCGAACGGCAAGATCCTGAGACTCACCCCGGCGGGCGATGCCGCGCCCGGGAACCCGTTCGGCACCGCGGTGTGGTCGCTCGGGCACCGCAACGTGCAGGGCCTGACCTGGACGAGCGATGGAACGATGTGGGCGAGCGAATTCGGACAGAACACGTGGGACGAGCTGAACGCGATCGTCCCCGGCGGGAACTACGGCTGGCCCGACGTCGAAGGCGGCGGTGGGACCGGCTCCTTCATCGATCCGGTCGCGCAGTGGCCCACCGACCAGGCCAGCCCCAGCGGCATCGCCGCCGTCGGCGACACGGTGTTCGTGACGGGGCTGCGCGGCGAACGGCTCTGGATCATCGACACGAGCGGGGCGGCCATCTCGGGCGCGCCCCAAGCGGTGCTGGTCGGCGCGCAGGGCAGGCTCCGCGACGCCGCCGCGGCACCGGACGGATCGCTCTGGGTCCTCACCAACAACACCGACGGACGCGGGAGCCCTCGGCCCGAGGACGACCTGCTTCTGCGACTTGCGATGACACCGGCATCCTGACCCTGTCTGCGATTACGGTAAGCAAGGTGAGCACTGCACCGCGTTGTCCGCACTGTCGCCACTTCGTCTATCTCGACATGCTGGTGTGTCCCCAGTGCGAGGCCGACCTCGCTTATCACTTCATCACCCGCCAATTCGTCGGGGTGCGCGGGGGTCAGGCGGTCATCGACGACGTCACCTGGTACACGTGCTCCAACCGGGGCTGGGACTGCAACTGGCTCGTTCGCGAGGACGCCCCGGCCGGCAAGTGCTTCTCGTGCCGTCTCACCCGCACCTCCCCGGCGGCGAACGACACCATCGCCCTCGAAAAGCTCGCGAAGACGGAGCAGTCCAAGCGCCGGCTGATTCTCCAGCTCGTCGACCTCGGCCTGCCGATCCGCCCGTGGTACTTCACACCCGGAGGGCTCGGGTTCGATCTGATCTCGAGCCTCTCGTCGGGGCAACGCGTTCTGATCGGGCATGCGAACGGGATCGTCACCATCGATCTCGCCGAGACTCTCGATGACCGCCGCGAGGCCCTCAGGGTCAAGCTCGGGGAGCCCTATCGCACGATGCTGGGACACCTCCGTCACGAGGTCGGCCACTACTACCAGAACGTGCTCGTCACCGACGAGGCGACGTGGGCAGAGTGCCGCGAGCTCTTCGGCGATGAACGGGCGAGCTATCAGGATGCCTTGAAGCGGCACTACTCGCAGGGCGCCCCCGAAGGGTGGCACACCGCGTTCATCTCGGAGTACGCGACCATGCACCCGTGGGAGGATTTCGCCGAGACGTTCGCGCACTATCTGCACATCACCGGAACACTCGCGACCGCCGCCGCGATCGGCATCCGTCTCGACGCGGCCGTCACGAACCTGCGCGACACCGACGTCGTGCCGCGCATGTCGTACGACGACCAGCCCATCCAGCAGCTGCTCGGAGACTGGGATTGGATGTCTCGCGCCTTCAACCGCATCAACCGCGCGATGGGCTTCGGCGACCTCTACCCGTTCGAGCTGGTGGGCCCGGTGCGGCACAAGCTCGCCTTCATGCACGACCTCGTGACGCACGCGCCGCTGACGATCGAGGAGCAGATCGCGATCGCCCTGGTGCCCGACGACGAGCGCGCATGACCTCGCAGACGCGCCGGCTCAGGGGTGCTTGCTCGGCTGGCACCACATCACGAAGAGGGCGATGCCCCCGAACGGGACGAGGGCGAGCAGCAGGAATGCCCAGTGGTAGCCGGCATCGCGCAGCCGGCGAACGGCGACGGCATAGTTCGGGATCAGCACGGCAAGCGCGAACAGCACGATTCCGACCACCAACAGCGCTCCGAGGAGGGGGATCCAGGAGATGAGTACGCTCCCGATGACCACGATGCTGACGAAGAGGTACCAGTACCAGAACTCGGAGCGGGTGGCGCGGCCTTCGAACGTCGCGTACTTCTGGAACACGACCCGGATGGCGTCGCCCATGCCGCGGATGTACGGGCGGTCATCCGCCCGGGACCGCCACGCGCCGATCGGCTGCTCGCCGTCGTAGGGGATGCCGTACGCGGCGACGCCACCGTGCTGCGGATAGGGGGCGTGCGGCGGATAGGCCGCGACGACGCCGTGCGGCGCGTAGGGCACCACGGCGCCGGGTGAGACCGCCGGCGCGCCCGGGTAGGTCGCGTACGGCACGGTCGGCGACGTGGGGTTCAGCGCCGGGGTCTCGTGCTCGGCCGCGGGCAGTGCGGCCTGCGCGGAATGCGGCTTCGTCTGTTCGGTCCACGCGATGCCGTTCCACCAGCGAAGATACGATCCGCCGTGCGGGTCGGGGTACCAGTCGGCCGGAGGCGGCGGGGCGGTGTAGGACATCGGGGCGAACTCCTTGTTCGGGTGTGGCTCCATTCAAGCGCACGCAGCCGTCTCACCCCGCAGCCACGCTTCAGCCGCCGCGTAGGCTGGGCCCATGCTCGCGCACCGGCGTCGGTCCGCTGCGATCGGCGGTCTCACGGCCCTGCTGATCGGGCTCGGAGCGGTGCTTCCCGCTGTCGCGGCCGCGGGGGCGGACGCGCCCGAGCCGGGGGAGTCCGCGGCGCCGGGCACGACACGATCACGGGTTCGGATCGAGGCCGCTCCCGATGCCGCCACGGCGGAGGCGGCATCCACCCTCGTCGCGGCGATGTCGACGCGAGAGCGAGCTGCCAGTGTGGTGATGGGGCACATCCCCACCACGGACATCGGTCGCCTTCGCGCGTACATGCAGGGATCGGGCATCGGCGGATTCATCCTGATGGGCGCGAACATCCCTGCCTCCGAGGGGGAGCTGAGGGCCATCACGGCGTCGCTCGCGGTCGACCCGGCGCTCCCGCCCGTGCTGGCGATCGACCAGGAGGGTGGCGATGTGAGCCGCCTGCCCTGGGACGATCTCCCCTCCTCCCTGACGCTCAAGACCGCGCCGCCCGAGGCGGCGGCGTCGGCGTTCGCCGGGCGCGGCGCGCTCGTGGAGCGCGCGGGCATCGGGGTGAACTTCGGCATCGTCGCGGACTTCACCGCCGACCCCGGCTCATTCATCTACCGGCGCTCCCTCGGGACGACCGCCGTCGATTCGGCGGCACGGGTCGGACCCGCCACGGCCGGTGGGGATCCGTTCGCGGCATCCACCCTCAAACACTTCCCCGGTCACGGCGCGGCGCCCGGCGACTCGCACGTCGGGATCCCGTCGACCGACATGTCGTACGACCGGTGGGCCGCATCCGAGGCCCTGCCGTTCGCGGCCGGGATCGACGCGGGGGCACCGCTGCTGATGTACGGCCACCTCGCCTATACCGCGGTCGACCCCGCGCCGGCGTCGCTGTCGGCCGAGTGGCACCGCATCGCCCGCGAGGAGCTGGGATTCGAGGGGATCGCCGTCACCGACGACCTCGGGATGCTGCAGACCTCGGGGATTCCCGCCTACCAGGACCCCGTCGCGAACGCCGTCGCGGCGATCGCCGCAGGCAACGACATGGTGCTCGCCGTCGTGCTGTCGACCGCCGACACGGCTCCTCGGATGGTCGACGGACTCGTCGCCGCCGTCGAGAGCGGCACCCTGTCGGCAGATCGGCTTCAGGAGGCCGCGACGCGCGTGACACGGCTGCGGCTCACCCTCGCGGCCGAGGGCCGAGGACTCGTGCCGTGCGTCGAGTGCTCTCCGGTCGGCTGGTCAGCCGGGCTCGCCGCGCCACGCCGTGAGAATGCGCCGACGGAGTTCGTTGGACCTCTCGGCGAACGCGCGCTGGCGCCGCACATACTCGGCCTTGCCGTCGGTCGTCTCGATCGCGACGGGTTCGACGCCCCACGCGGTCATGTCGTAGGGGGACGCCTGCATGTCGAGCAGACGGATGTCGCGCGCAAGCGCGAAGGAATCGAGGAGCACCTCGCCCGGCACGAGCGGACCGAGCTTGACCGCCCACTTGTAGACGTCCATGCCTGCGTGCAGGCATCCGGGCTGCTCCATCGCGGGCTGGGCCTCGCGTGACGGCCGCTCGCGGTTTCGCGGCACCGCCTCGGGAGTGAAGAACCGGAACGCGTCGAAGTGCGTGCAGCGGAGCTCATGTCCCTCGACGACCGTGTCCGTGCCGGTCTGCCCCAGCCGCAGCGGGGCCGTGTGCCGGTGCTGGTCCTGCCGGTAGAGCATCGCCCATTCGTGCAGCCCGAAGCACCCGAACGACCCGGGCCGCGCCGCCGTCTGACGCAGGATGCGCTCGATCGTCGCGAGGGAGCCACCCTTCTCCCGCTCCATGGCGCCCCCATCGACGACGAGGCTGCCTGCGGCATCGCCGGGAACGTACCAGCGCCATCGTGCGCGCGGCTCGTGCGCGGCATCCTCGATCTCGACGCCCGCTCCGGGGTGCCAGCGCCGCAGCACCGCGGGCTTGTAGGAGTAGTACGTGAAGAGGAAGTCCCAGATCGGATGCTTCTCCCCGCGGGACGCGCGGACCCGGTGCTCCGTGGTGAGGGCATCTGCACGCTCCGCGTGGGCCGCGGCGCGGGCGCGCCACTCCGCGCCATCCAGCCGCGTGGGGAGGCGCGTTGCGGGTGCGGTGGCGACGGAGCGGGCGGGGGAGTGCACCTCTCGATCGTAGGCGTCAGGGCATCGTAGGCGTGCGGGCATCGTGGGTGTCAGGGCATCGTAGGCGTCAGGGCATCGTGCTCCGGCCCGGCGGGTCTTGCCCGCTGCTGCGCGCCGCACAGCAGCGGGCCCGCCTGCGCCTGGGCCTTTTCGAAGAACGCGGTGTCGGAGTACGGTGCGCGATGTCACGATGTGGGACATAGCTTCGAATGTCGGCGGTTCGTGTTGTGATACCTTCATGGACCACTTCACCGTCGTCGATAGCCTCGTCGGAAGGCTCGAAGAGCTCGAGACCGACCTCGCGCGGCTGGCTGGTGAGCGGGTCCTGATCCTGTCAGAGCTGGCCGCCTTCGCGGGTTCAGCGGCCGACGAGCTGGTCTCCGACGACGTGCTCCGCAAGCGAGAAAGGCAGGCGCTCGCGCGCCGGGCCGTGATCGCCGACGTCGCGGCCGCGACACGCACGACCGAGCACGTCGTGACCTCGCTGATGGCGGAGGCAGAGTCGCTCGCGGGGGACTTTCCCCAGACACTCGCCGCGCTGCGCGAGGGCGGCCTCACGCACAAGCAGGCCCAGGTCATCGTCGGCGAAGCCGCCGATATGGATGCGGACGCGCGGGCTGAACTGGAACGACGGCTGCTGCTCCTCGCGCGCGCGGGCAACCACGTCACCCTGAAGCGCCAGGCGCGTCGAGAGCGCGAGCGGGTCTTGCCCGAGTCCTTCGCCGTGCGGCACGCTCGCGCGAGCAGCCACCGCAACGTGCGGATCGAGCACGTTCGCGACGGCATGAGCTGGATCTCCGCCTACGTCCCGGCGGGCTTCGCGGCGTCGATCGATGACCGCCTGCGCATGACGGCTCTCGCGCATCGCTACGCAGGGGACGATCGCACCCAAGACCAGTTGATGGCCGACGCCTTCCTTGCGGCGTTGCTGGCACCCGAGTGCGCCTGCGTGCTCGGCGAGTCGGGTGAGGAACTGCCCGTGCCATCGCCGCTCGAGACCTTCCGGCGGATCGTGCCGACCGTGTCGCTCACCGTCCCGGCGCTCGTCCTGCTCGGTCACCGGGTCGGTCCCGACGGGCAGCCGCTCGATCCGGCCGAGCTCGACGGCGTCGGGCCGATCGACCCCGAGACCGCGCGCCAGCTGTGCGGTCAGGCATCGTCGTTCGTCCGCATCCTGACGGATCCGGTGACCGGCGCCCCGATCACGATAGACGAGCACGCGCGCGTTCCTTCCCGGCGTCTCAAGGCGTGGCTGCGCTACAGAGACGGCGTGTGCCGGCATCCGGGATGCTCGCGCCCGGCGCTGCGCTGCGACCTCGATCACACGACCGCAGTCGTCGAGGACGGGGCCACGTGCGCGGGCAACCTCGCTCACCTCTGCCGTCGCCACCACCGCCTCAAGCACCTCGCGAACTGGCGCTACGCGCACGGCGCGGCTGGACACATGCGGTTCACGGCGCCGAGCGGCCGGCGGTACGAGTCCCCGCCCGAGCGCCGGGTGTTGAGGACGTGATGATGTGCGCGAGCATCTGCGGCGCGCGGTGAGGACATGATCTGCGCGGCGCAGTGGCGCCCGCTCCGCACGTGATCTTGGCGGGCGTCAGTCGGCGTCCGCTCCGCACGTGATCTTGGCGGGCGTCAGTCAGCGTCTGCGGGCTCGATGAGTTCCGGCCCGTTGTTGCGCGCGTTCCCGACCGCCTTCGACACCTCGTAGTCATCGAGCGTCTCGGCGACCTCGGGGGCGGCATCGATCGCGGCATCCAAGACGTCGCGCACGTTGTCGGTCGTCGGATCAAGCCAGGCCTCGGCGTGCGCTTCGTCCATGAAGAGCGGCATGCGGTCGTGGATCGAGCCGAGGCGGCCGATCGAGTCGCGCGTGAGAATGGTAAAGCTCAGCATCCAGCGCGCCGGGTCGTCGTCGGCCAGCGCGGCGTTCTTCCACCACTCGTAGAGGCCCGCCATCAGGAGGGTCGAGCCGTCGGCGGGGTGGATGAAGTGCGGGGTCTTCGTGCCCTCGAGGGTCTTCCACTCGTAGTACCCGGATGCCGGCACGACGGCGCGGCGCTTCTCGAGTGCCTTCCTGAACATCGGCTTCGCCTCGAGATCCTCGGCGCGTGCGTTGAAGGACTTGGACCCGATGGACGGGTCCTTCGCCCACCCCGGCACCAGGCCCCACCGTGCCGGCTCGAGTCGCCGGGTCGGTGGGTCGGTCTTGGCCGAATCGAGCACGATCGCCACACGGTCGGTCGGGGCGATGTTGTAGTTCTCCCCGGGCAGGTCGTCGCCCTCGGTGTCGACGTCGAGGAAGGCCACGAGATCGGATGCCGCTTTCGCGACGACGAAGCGTCCGCACATGCCGGCCAGCCTACGCCGCAGCCGGACACGCTGGCCGGCCGCGCCGGCCGGACGCGCACCGTGGCGGCGTGCACGCTACGCGGTCGCACGTAGAAACCTCGAGTGGTGCGTATGTCGGGCCCGCGGCATCCGGGGAACGGAGACTACGAAGCCAGCCCGACCTCTTCGAGGCGCTCGAGCAGGCCCGCACCGTCTGACGCAGTCACCCACGGCACGGGCACGTCCGAGTGATCGTCGACGACGGTGCGCCCACCGGCGAGCACCGCTTCCGCGGGGGACAGGCGGCGAATGGCAACCCCGGCCACCGAACCGGGGAACTCGCTCGTGAACTGGGTGTAGATCGCGTCATCCTTCTGGCCGTCGTCGCCGATCAGCAGCCACGTGACCTGCGGGAATTCCTGAGCGAGACGCCGCAGGTTCGCCAGCTTGTGATCCATGCCGCTGCGGAACCACCGGTCGTGGGTCGGGCCCCAATCGGTCAGCAGCATCGCCCCCGGCGGGAACAGGTGCCGCGAGAGGAACCGGCTGAGCGTGGGGGCGATGTTCCAGGCGCCGGTGGAGAGGTAGACCATCGGCGCGCCAGGATTGGTGCGCACCAGCCGTTCGAGCAGCACCGCCATCCCGGGAACCGGAAGCCGCGCGTGCTCGTCGACGACGAACGAGTTCCAGGCCGCGATGAACGGACGGGGGAGCGCGGTCACCATGACCGTGTCATCCACGTCGGAGACGACCCCGAAGCAGATCTCGGGGCCGACGATGAAGACCCGGGCCTCGACGGGCTCCCCGCTCTCGGCCGACAGCGAGATCGTCTGCCAGCCGGGCTCGAGCGACACCTCGATGCGCGTGTCGATGACTCCGCCCCGGTCGGCGACGACCTCGAAGGTGCGGTCGCCGATCGTGACCGAAACCTGCGCGAACCCGACGGGGATGCCCAGGAAGCTCCGCCAGCCGCGCACGCTGGCGTACTCGCCCGTCTCGGTCTTGCGGGGAGGCCGGACGATGAGCGCCCGCCCCACGACCCGCACCCAGCCGGGCCCGCCGTATCCGGGGAACGGCGTCACGGTCGCCGTCATCCCGCGCTTGCGCGCACGCCGCTCGCGCCATGAGTGGTAGCGGTACTCGAGGCGCGCGAACCAGTGGATCTTGGGTGACATCCCGTCTAGTCTTCCACGCCGCCATCCGGCGAAATCTCCGCGGCGGCATCCGCCGCGACCTCGCCGCCCGCGGCTTCCTCGTCGTGCATGTGCCGACGCTCCAGTCGCTCGATGAGCTTCTTCCCGACGAAGGCGGCGGCCAGGAAGAGCACGATGATGCCGACGAACAGGTATCCGGCGAAGTGGGCGGTGTTGGAGAGCTCGCGGTACGTCCCCGCCGCGAGGGCCGCGACGGAGATGTAGGCGGTCGCCCAGAGCACGCAGGCCGGCACGGTCCACGCGAGGAACCGCCGATAGCCGAACCCGCTCATTCCGACCGTGAGCGGCACGAGGGAGTGCAGCACCGGCAGGAAGCGAGAGAGGAAGATCGCCGGACCGCCGCGCCGACGGAGGTAGCGCTCGGAGCGCTCCCAATGGTCGTGGCCGATCCTGCGCCCGACCCAGGAGTCCCGGATCTTCGGCCCCAGCCATCGCCCCAGCCAGAACCCGATGCTCTCGCCGATGAGCGCGCCGACCACGACCGCGACACCGAGCAGGATCCCCTCCGGTACCGACGAGACCGCGGTCGCGGCGACGATCACGACGGTGTCGCCCGGCACCACGAGACCGATCAGCACGCTCGTCTCGAGCATGATCGCGACTCCTGCGAGAAGCGTCCGCACGACGGGATCGACGCTCTGCACGACGTCGAGCAGCCACGTGAGGAACTCGTTCACGACACCGAGCCTACGGGCACGCGCAACCCATAACCTGGGGAGCATGTCCGCCGATCTCGTCGCCGTCGCCGTCGACGGCTGGATCGACCCCGAACGTCTTTTCGCAGCCCGAGAGTCGCAGCTTCCGCACGCGTTCTGGCTCGACGCGGGCCGCGACGCGCGGACGGGCTGGAGCTACCTCGGCGAGGGTGAGGCAGAGCCGGATGCCGCGGCGGTGCGCTCCGTGCGGTGCGATGCGCGGCCCTCCGGCGAATGGCCCGCCGGGCCATTTCGCGGGGGGTGGGTCGGCTGGCTCGGCTACGAACGCGGCGCGGCCCCTGCGGGTGCTCCCATCGCGAGCCCGGACGAAGGAATCCCGCTCGAGGTGTGGCTGCGCGCCGAGCGCTTCGCGGCATTCGACCACGCTCGGTCGCAGGTCTGGGCGGTTGCGCCCGAGGGCTCCTCGAAAGCGTGGGCAGCCGAGCTCGCGGCGCGCATCGCCGCAGCCCCCGAGACCCCGGCGTGGCCCGCCCCGGCGTCCGCCATGGCGTCGAGCCGCCACGACCCTGAGACCTACGCGTCGCTCATCACCAGGTGCCGCGACGCCATCCGCGAGGGCGACGCGTACCAGCTGTGCCTCACGACCCGGTTCACTGTGCCGGCATCCGACGCCACCGGCGACCCCGCAGCCGTTTACGCACACCTGCGCGCCTCGAGCCCCGCTCACCACGGCGGCTACGTCCGCGCGGGCGACGTCGCCCTCTTGAGCGCGAGCCCCGAGCAGTTCCTCACCGTCGCCGACGGCATCGCCCGCACGCGTCCCATCAAGGGGACGCGACCGAGAGGCGCCGACGCAGCCGCCGACGCGGCCCTCGCTGCCGAGCTGCGGGCGAGCCCCAAGGAGCAGGCCGAGAACGTCATGATCGTGGATCTCATGCGCAACGATCTCTCGCGCGTGAGCGAACCCGGATCGATCCGCGTCGACGGACTGCTCGAGGTCGAGTCGTACGCGGCCGTGCACCAGCTCGTCAGCACGGTGTCCGGGCGCCTCCGGGCCGGCTCGACGCTCGACGATCTCCTCGCCGCGTGCTTTCCCGCCGGCAGCATGACGGGTGCCCCGAAGCTGTCGGCCATGACGATCCTGCACACCCTCGAGGGCGCGGCCCGCGGCATCTTCGCCGGCTGCTTCGGCTACGTCGGCCACGACGGCGCCGCGGATCTCGCCATGATCATCCGCAGCATCATCACCCACCCTGGCGGCGCGTATGTGGGAGCCGGCGGCGGCATCACGTGGGGGTCGGAAGCCGCGGCCGAGGTGGCGGAGGTCGGAATCAAGGCACGAGCGCCCCTCGCCGCTCTCGGTGCTGCCCTTCCTCCAGGCTGGTGACGGGCTCCAGGCTGGTGAGGGGGCCCGACGGTGACCGGTGTCACGCCCGGCGTCGCGACGAACTCGTCGGGTAACCTGGAAAGAGCGTCTGCGCACCCCCGACTTCTGCACGATTGGTACCACTCCGTGTCATACAGCCCCCCCGTCTCCTCGTCCGCCTCTTCCCAGGAGAGCAGCGGATACGACGCGCTCGCGATTCAGGAGAAGTGGCAGGCACGCTGGGTGGAGGCCGACCCGTTCAAGGCCGGCGGACCGGAAGACACCCGCCCGCGCAAGTACGTGCTCGGCATGTTCCCCTATCCTTCGGGCGATATGCACATGGGCCACGCCGAGAACTACGCCTACGTCGACACGATCGCCCGGTTCTGGCGCCACCGCGGGTACAACGTGCTCAACCCGATCGGCTGGGACTCCTTCGGCCTGCCCGCCGAGAACGCCGCGATCCAGCGCGGTGCCGACCCGCGCGAGTGGACGTACGCGAACATCGGGCAGCAGAAGCAGAGCCTGAAGCGGTTCGGCACTTCGTACGACTGGAGTCGCGTGCTCCACACGAGCGACCCCGAGTACTACCGCTGGAACCAGTGGCTGTTCCTCAAGCTCTACGAGCGGGGCCTGGCGTACCGCAAGGACAGCCCGGTCAACTGGTGCCCGCACGATCAGACCGTGCTCGCGAACGAGCAGGTCGTCGACGGTCACTGCGAACGCTGCGGAGCCGAGGTCGTCAAGAAGAAGCTCACGCAGTGGTACTTCAAGATCACCGACTACGCCGACCGGCTGCTCGATGACCTGAACCAGCTCGAGGGCTTCTGGCCGCACAAGGTCCTCCAGATGCAGCGCAACTGGATCGGCCGCTCGGTGGGCGCCGACATCCACTTCGAGATCGAGGGCCGCCCCGAGAAGGTCACCGTCTTCTCGACCCGCCCCGACACGCTGCACGGGGCGACCTTCTTCGTCGTCGCGCCCGACTCCGATCTGGCCGCCGAGCTCGTCGCGGACTCCTCCTCCGACGTCCGCACGCGCTTCGCGGACTACCTGCAGCGGGTGCAGAAGACGACCGACATCGACCGCCAGAGCACCGACCGGCCGAAGACCGGCGTCTTCCTCGAGCGCTACGCGATCAATCCCGTCAACGGCGCGCGCCTGCCCATCTGGGCGGCGGACTACGTGCTGGCCGACTACGGCCACGGCGCCGTCATGGCCGTCCCCGCCCACGACCAGCGCGACCTCGATTTCGCCCGTGCCTTCGACCTGCCGATCACCGTCGTCGTCGACACCACGGCGCCCGTCACCGGTGCCATCCCGGTCATCGAACTCGACGAGAACGATGAACCGATCGACCCCGAGGGCGACGCCCTCGACACGATCGATCCGGCCCGCACCGGCATCGCGCTGACCGGCGAGGGCCGGATGATCAACTCGGGCTCGCTCGACGGGCTGAGCAAGCGCAACGCGATCGCGCGCGTCATCGAACAGCTCGAGGCAGCGGGCACCGGGCGCGCGGCGAAGACGTTCCGCCTGCGCGATTGGCTCATCTCGCGCCAGCGTTTCTGGGGCACGCCGATCCCCATGATCCACACGGAGGACGGACGCATCGTCCCCGTGCCGGAGGAGCAGCTCCCCGTGCGCCTGCCCGACGCCGAGGGCCTCGACCTGAAGCCCAAGGGAACGTCACCACTCGGCGCGGCGACCGAATGGATGACCGTCGCAGATCCCGAGACGGGCGCGCCCGCGCGCCGCGACCCCGACACGATGGACACCTTCGTCGACAGCTCGTGGTACTTCCTTCGCTTCCTGTCGCCGAACGACGCCTCCGAGGCGTTCCCGGCGCGCGAGGCCGACCGCTGGGCTCCCGTCGATTCGTACATCGGCGGCGTCGAGCACGCGATCCTGCACCTGCTCTACGCGCGGTTCATCACCAAGGTGCTCTTCGACATGGGCCTGATCGACTTCACAGAGCCGTTCTCTACCCTCGTGAACCAGGGCATGGTGCTGCTCGGCGGCACGAAGATGTCCAAGAGCAAGGGCAATCTCGTCGAGTTCGCCGCGAGCATGGATTCCCCCGGCGCCGACGTGACCCGCGTGGCGATCGCGTTCGCGGGCCCGGTGGAGGACGACATCCACTGGGAAGACGTCTCGACGACGGGGGCCCACAAGTTCCTCTCCCGCGCGTGGCGCGTCGCGAAGGATGTCTCCAGCGACCCGGACGTGGTCTGGGCCGAGGGGGATGTGGCGCTGCGCCGGATCACCCACCGCCTTCTGGCGGACGCCCCGGGCCTGGTCGAGCAGACGAAGTTCAACGTCGTCGTCGCACGGCTGATGGAGCTCATCAACGCCACCCGCAAGGTGATCGACGCCGGAGCCGGCGCCGCCGACCCCGCCGTGCGCGAGGCCGCCGAGGTCACCGCGATGATCCTCGACCTCTTCGCGCCGCACATGGCGGAGGAGATGTGGGAGATCCTCGGCTACAAGCCGTTCGTCGGCCTCGTGCCGTGGCGCCAACCCGACCCGACCCTGCTCGTCGAAGACGCCGTGACGGCCGTCGTGCAGGTCGACGGCAAGGTGCGCGCGACCCTCGAAGTCGCCGCCCGCATCGACAGCGCTCAGCTCGAGGCTCTCGCGCGAGGCGACGAGCGGGTTCTCCGCTCGATCGGCGACCGCGAGATCGTTCGCGCCGTCGTGCGGCCCCCGAAGGTCGTCAGCTTCATGACGAAGCCCGCGTAGCCTCCTCCCCAGGCATCCGTCATCCCGCCGGTCTCCACCGGTCGCGTCGGCGAGCTTCGGGTGCGCCGGCCGCGTTCGTAGCGTGAGCGGGTGATGTCCGTCGAAGGGTACGCGCGCCCTCCCGCGCGCTGGCGCCTCGGCATCGGCGCCGCCGTCGTAGTCGTTCTGCTCGCGCTGGCGGTGACCGTGGGCATCGGCATCCTGCGGGGCGTCGGGGCGCCGACCGAGTCGGTGACGGTCGATGAGCCCGCCCCGATCTCGACGCCGGCGGTGTACGTGCACGTCTTCGGGGCGGTGGCGCAGCCGGGGCTCTATGTGCTCCGCGAGGGCGCGCGGGTCGTCGATGCGATCGCCGCGGCCGGGGGACTGCGCGATGACGCCGACCCGAGCGCCGTGAACCTCGCGCGCCCGGTCGGCGACGGCGAACAGCTGCACGTGCCCGTTCTCGGCGAGAGCCCGCCGACGCCGGTCAGCGGCGAGGGATCTCCCGGCGACGGATCCACCGGCGACGGGCGCGTCAACCTGAACAGCGCCACCGAGGCCGACCTGGACACCCTGCCGCGCATCGGTCCGGCGATGGCGCAGCGCATCATCCAGTGGCGCGACGCCAACGGCCGGTTCACGAGCGTCGAAGACCTGCTCGCGGTGCCGGGCATCGGCGACAAGATGCTCGAGACGCTCCGGGCGCTGGTGACCGTGTGAGGGCACGCGACCTGAGGCTCGTGCCGATCGCCGCCGCGACATGGGCGGCGTCGCTCGCCGCCATCCTCCTCCCCGAGGCCGCCGCGTGGGTATGCGTGGCGCTCTGGACGCTGGCTCTGGCGGCGCTCGGCTGGGCCGCGGCCCGGCGCTCGGCGGGCGTCGTGGCTGTCATCGCCTTGTCGCTCGCGCTCGCGGCGGTCGCGGCATCCCACGTCGCCCTCGCCCAGCCCGCGCGGCAGCAGGTGCTCTCCGTCTCGCTCACGGGCGGGCGCGCCGTCGATGTGACGGCCGTGGTCACGACGAAGGTGGAGCGCGGACCGGAGGGACGCCTGCGATTCGAGGCGCGGGCGACCCTCATCGACGTCGGCGGCGCTCGCACGCCCGTCGACGTGCCGATCTCGGTCACGCTCGCCGCCGGGGAGGTCGAAGGCGGCGTGCTCGACCTCGGCAGCGAGATCGTCGCCCGCGGAACGGCGGCAGGGGCGGATGCCGGCGAGGCCGCGGTCATCGTCGTCTTCGCATCCCGCGGGGTCGAGGTGATCGCCGAGCCGGCGGGCATCCTTGAGGTCACCTCGGCGCTGCGCGGCGACTTCGTGCGAACCGCGTCGGTGCTGCCGCAACCCGGAGCCGGTCTGCTGCCAGGCCTCGCCGTGGGCGAGACCCGCGCCGTCGATGCCGAGCTCGACGCCGCGATGAAGGCGAGCTCGCTGACGCACCTGACCGCCGTGTCGGGGGCGAACTGCGCGATCGTCGTGGGCTTCGCGTTCGCCGCGGCCGCCGCCTGCGGCGCCTCCCGGGGCGTGCGCGTCATCGCCGCGCTGCTCGCGCTCGGCGGTTTCGTCGCCCTTGTCACACCCGAGCCGAGCGTGCTCCGCGCCGCCGCGATGGCGAGCATCGGCATGCTCGCCGTGCTGCTGGGCCGCACCGGAGCCGGGCTCGCGGTGCTCTGTGCGGCCGTGACCGCGCTGCTGGTGGGCGACCCATGGCTCGCGGCATCCCTCGGGTTCAGCCTTTCCGTCGCCGCGACCGCCGCGCTGCTCATGCTCGCCCCGCCGCTCGCGAGAGGTCTGGCGCGGGGGATGCCGCGGCCGCTCGCCCTCGCCCTGTCGGTGCCGCTCGCCGCGCAGCTGGCGTGCGGTCCGCTCATCGTGCTCGTCTCACCCACGGTGCCCCTGTACGGCGTGCTCGCGAACCTCGTCGCAGGGCCCGCGGCACCGCTGGCCACGATCATCGGGCTGCTGGCGTGCCTTGCCGCGCCGCTCCCTTGGGTGGCGGACGCCCTCGCTGCGCTCGCCTGGGTGCCATCGGCCTGGATCGCTGCGACCGCGCACACCGTGGCCGGGCTTCCCGAGGCGGTGCTGCCGTGGATCGAGGGCTGGCCGGGGGTGGCGACCCTCGCGGCGGTCGGGGGAGCCGTCGCGCTCGTCATCGCACGAGCCGGACGAACGGCGCGGGTGGATGCCGCGCTGCGCGGCGTCGCGGGTACCTGTCTCGCAGTGACGGTCGGTGTGGTGTGCGGCGGCGTCGCGCTCGGCGGGCTGGCCGGGCCGCTCACCGTTCCCGGGGACTGGTCGATCGCGGCATGCGACGTGGGACAGGGGGATGCCGTTCTGCTGCGTTCCGAGGGCCGCATCGCCCTCGTCGACACCGGCCCCGAGCCGGCACCGCTCGCGGCGTGCCTCTCGCGCGTCGGGATCTCCCGCATCGACCTGCTCGTGCTGACCCACTTCGATCTCGACCATGTCGGCGGGCTCGACGCGGTGCTCGGCCGGGTCGATGTCGTCGTGCACGGGCCCCCGGCATCCCATGACGACCAAGCCCTCGTCGACGCGCTGGTCGCCGCGGGCGCGCGAGCGGTCGAGGGGCACGTGGGGCTCACGGGGCGGCTCGGCGCGGCATCGTGGCGGGTCGTCTGGCCCCGAGCCGGCGGCCATGCGTTCCCCGCGGGAAACGACGCGAGCGTCGTGCTCGACATCGGGGGAGGGGGCATCCCGCGCGCTCTCCTCCTGGGCGATCTGTCCGCCGCGGCCCAGCGCGCCGTGCACGCAAGCGACGAGCTGGCGGCACGGTACACGGTCGTCAAGATCGCCCATCACGGCAGCGCGGATCAGGATCCCGCCCTGTATGCGGCGCTGGCACCCGCCGTGGCCCTCGTCACCGTGGGGGCGGACAACGACTACGGGCATCCCCGGAAGGAGATCCTCGATGTGCTTCAGGAGCTCGATGCGGTGATCGCCCGCACCGACGAGGAGGGCCTCATCGCGCTCACCCGCTCGGGGACCGGTGTCGACGTCTGGCGCGAGCGCGCGCCGCGGTGACGAGGGATCCTCGCGACCCGGCGTCGACGGCCCCGGCTAGGCTGGCGGCATGGCCCCCAGCGCGCGCAGAACCCCCACGAAGGGGAAGGCCGCCGCCATCCCGCAGGTGTCTTGGCGCGCCCCGCAGCCGGCGCCGGTCGTGCTCGTCTCAGGCCCCGAAGAGGTGTGCGCCGAGCGCGCGATCGCCGGTATCCGCGAGTATCTGCGCGCCGAAGACCCCTCGCTCGAAGTCTCCGACATCCGGGCCGACACCTACGAGTCGGGGAGCCTGCTCGGCCTCACCTCGCCCTCGCTGTTCGGAGAACCGCGCCTGGTCCGCGTATCCGGCGTCGAGAAGTGCTCCGACGCGTTCCTCTCCGAGGCGCTGAGCTACATCGACCACCCGCAGGACGGCGCGACCGTCATCATCCGCCACACCGGTGCGAGCGTGCGCGGCAAGAAGCTGCTCGACGCGCTGCGCGCCGGCCAGGGCGGGGCCATCGAGATCCCCTGCGCCGCCGTCAAGCGCGACTCCGATCGGTTCGACTTCGCCGCGGGCGAGTTCAAGGCCGCGGGCCGGCGCATCGCGCCGGGCGCGCTGCGGTCGCTGACCTCCGCCTTCGCCGACGACCTCACCGAACTCGCGGCAGCGTGCCAGCAGCTGATCGCCGACGTCGACGGCGACATCACAGAGCAGATCGTCGATCGGTACTACGGAGGCCGTGTGGAGACATCCGCCTTCGCCGTCGCCGACACCGCCATCGCGGGCCGCTACGGGGAGGCCCTGATCACTCTCCGCCATGCCCTGGCCTCGGGGGCCGACCCGGTGCCGCTCGTGGCCGCCGTCGCGTCGAAGCTGCGGACGATGGCCCGCGTCGCCGGCACGCGCGAGTCATCCGGCGCCCTGGCGGCTCGGCTCGGCTTGAAGGACTGGCAGGTCGATCGCGCCCGGCGCGACCTCGCCGGCTGGTCGGAGTCCACGCTCGGACTGGCGATCCAGGCGACCGCGCGCGCGGACGCCGAGGTGAAGGGCGCGGCGAAGGACCCCGTCTTCGCTCTCGAGCGCATGGTGACGGTCATCGCGACGCGCGCACGCTTCGGCGAGGAGGCTCCCTGAGCCCGTCGCGGGGGAACGACGAAAAGCCCGCCCTGTGAGGGGCGGGCTTTCGTTGGGTGCTGGCTAAAGAGCTTGGGGGCTGGTTAGAGAGCAGAAACCTGCTTGGCGATGGCCGACTTGCGGTTCGCCGCCTGGTTCGCGTGGATGACGCCCTTGCTGGCGGCCTTGTCGAGCTTCTTGGTCGCGACGTGCAGCGACTTCTCGGCAGCGGACTTGTCACCGGCGACGACGGCATCGCGCGTGCGACGGATCGCGGTCTTCAGCTCGCTCTTGACGGCCTTATTGCGCTCGTGCGCCTTGTCGTTGGTCTTGTTGCGCTTGATCTGCGACTTGATGTTTGCCACGTGAGTGATCGGACTTTCGTTCGGTGAGCGATGGAAATGCCGGGAGGCAGAAGAGGGTTGCCGCACGGCGGTCGTGAGGGCATAACCCACACGCAAGCCAATCACCGAGTCTATCAGGTCTGTTCGAGGGTCGTGAGCGCGACGTCGAGCACGGCGTTGAAGACGCGCGGGCGCATCGCGGTGACGAGGTGGGTCGTGCGCGGCACGACGATCAGCTCGGCGTGCTTCGCCACGCGCACGAACAGCTTCTCGTTGACGCGAAGCTGGTCGAACTGCCCGTTGACGAACCACAGCGGCACCTCGATCCGGTGAAGCGCAGAGAACAGGTCGAGCACCGAGAGGCTCCGCAGCGCTTCGTCCTGCGCGTCGAACGCGTAGCCGCCCGCGCCGAAGTCCGCACGAGTCTGGGCGGGAAGGGTGCGGTCGAGCATCCGATCGGTGAACCAGAGCCCGCGGTTGGGCAGGTTGTCGAAGCCGCGGGCGATGAGCCGGTACGTCGTCAGCCCGATCCCGCGGGGGATCGCCGTGCTCGACGCCGCGATGAACCCCGCGATGGGCGGGGGATCGGCCTGGCCCGCGTACTCGATGCACAGCAGGCCGCCCATCGAATGCCCGACGAGCA